>NC_015737.1:0-180000 GCF_000270305.1 Clostridium sp. SY8519
CGGAACTTCCTCCGCCGGAAGCAGTTCCTTGCTTGTCACAGCTTATCTAGCTTATCACACTGATATCTGTTTGTCAAGCATTTCTTTTCCCTCTGCCGGATCACGGTCAAGTGTCAGGCTTTGGAAGCACCGCATTTTTCGCGAGTGCCTGACTATATTACCACCGAAGTGGAGGGCTGTCAACAGGTTTTTTAACTTTTATTTCTTTTTTTCTGCGATTCATACCGGGAAGCTGCGCCGCAGCAGGCTTCCCGGTATGTTAAACCGCGCCAATTTCCCGGATCGCTTCTGTCAGTGAGCGTACCGGGATCAGGCGAACCGGTGGTTTTCCTGTAATTTCCCTCATACACACCTGCGGCAGCATCACACAGTCAAAGCCCAGTTTTGCCGCTTCCTGCACACGCTGGGCAGCCATGCTGACCGCCCGGATCTCTCCGCTGAGCCCTACTTCTCCAAAACAGATCATACGGTCGGATATCGGCATGTCCCGGTAGCTGGAAACCACTGCCAGCGCCAGCGCAAGATCCAGTCCCGGTTCGTTCATACGAATGCCGCCGGCAATATTGATATATGCATCACAGTTTGACAGCGGCAGTCCGGCGCGTTTTTCCAGAACTGCCATCAGCAGATTGACTCGGTTTAAATCCGCGCCGGCCGCGGTACGTTTCGGAAAGCCGAAGCTGGTCCGGCTGACTAATGCCTGCACTTCCAGCAGGATCGGCCGTGTGCCTTCGATCAGGCAGGTGACTGCAGAACCGGAGGCATTCTCCGGCCGGCCGCTGAGCATATATTCGGATGGATTCTTCACTTCTGCCAGGCCGCTTTCCCGCATTTCGAAGACACCGATCTCATTGGTGGATCCGAAGCGGTTCTTTACCCCCCGCAGAATCCGATATGCCGCATGACGGTCGCCCTCAAAATACAGGACCGTATCTACCATATGTTCCAGCACACGCGGGCCGGCCACTACCCCTTCTTTGGTTACATGGCCCACCACAAAAATCGTGATCTGTTCTTCCTTGGCAAGCTGCATCAGGGCAGCCGTAGCCTGTCGAACCTGGGATACGCTGCCGGGAGCGGAAGATATTTCTTCACTGTACATCGTCTGGATGGAATCGATCACTGCAATCTCCGGTTTGCTGCGGCGCAGCGCATCCGTAATATCCTCCAGATTCGTCTCGCACAGCAGCAGCAGCTGATCGGAAAAATTCCCGATCCGCTCTGCCCGGATTCTGATCTGCTGCAGGGATTCTTCGCCGGAAATATACCAGACCCGGCGTCCGTCAGCCGCAAGGCTGCGGCAGACCTGCAGCAAAAGGGTGGATTTGCCGATACCCGGGTCTCCTCCCACCAGCACCAGGGAACCGCGCACCAGGCCGCCGCCTAATACACGGTCCAGTTCATCCATACCGGTAGTCATCCGTTCTGTATGGGTGACAGATACCTGTGACAGAGGCATGGGCTTTAGTTCCTTCCCTCCGGACTTTGCAGCCCTGCCTGAGGTCCCGGCTCTCCGTTCCGTCACTTCTTCCACAAAGGTATTCCATTCATGGCATCCGGGACACTGTCCCATCCATTTGGAAGATTCATATCCGCAGTTCTGGCAGAAAAAAATCGTTTTTTTGCTTTTCGCCATACAATTGATATCCTTATAAAAACTCTGTTATTCTTCTGTCCCGGACACTTCTTTCGTGCCGTTTACATAAAAGCGGAGCTCTCCGGATCTGGTGCCCACTTCCACTGTATCCCCGGCTTTGATGCGGCCTGCCAGAATATCCTCTGCCAGCCGGTCCTCCAGCTGTGTCTGGATCATGCGGCGCAGCGGCCGCGCGCCATACTTGGGATCAAACGCCTTCTCAGCAATATAGCGTTTGGCGGAATCCCGCACACGCAGCGTAATGCCAAGCTGATCGGCGGCGCGTTTTTCCAGCGTTCTGGTCATCAGCGCGGCAATCTTCTTCATATGCTCTTTGGTCAGCGCATGGAACACGATAATCTCATCGATACGATTCAGAAATTCCGGCTTGAAAATACGGCGCACTTCGGACATCACCTGTCCTTTCATGCGCTCATAATCCTGTTTGCTGTCCTCTCCGGACACAAATCCAAGCTTCTTCGGTTCCACAATCGACTGTGCGCCTGCGTTGGATGTCATGATAATGATGGTGTTCTTAAAGTCGATTTTTCTGCCGTGGGCGTCAGTAATATGCCCGTCATCCAGCACCTGCAGCAGGATGTTAAACACATCCGGATGGGCTTTCTCAATTTCATCAAACAAAATCACGGAATACGGATGGGTACGGACTTTGTCACTTAACTGTCCGCCCTCTTCGTATCCCACATATCCCGGCGGCGAGCCGATCATCTTGGAGACACTGTGCTTTTCCATATATTCCGACATATCTACCCGGATCATGGCATCTTCGGAGCCAAACACCGCCTCTGCCAGCGCCTTGGAAATCTCTGTCTTGCCGACTCCGGTGGGGCCGAGAAACAGGAAGGAACCAATGGGACGCCCCGGATCCTTCAGCCCCACTCTTCCTCTGCGCACTGCTCTGGATACTGCCCGAATCGCTTCCTCCTGGGCAATTACCCTGCGGTGCAGCAGCTGCTCCATATGGGTCAGCCGGCCGGCTTCACTTTCTGTCAGTTTCTGAACAGGAATATGGGTCCAGTCGGCAATCACTTCTGCGATTTCATTTTCACCGACTTCCAGTTTTTTCTGTTTCAGGCGCTGGTGAAAACGGGCAAGCGACCGGTCATATTCTTTCTGAAGTTTTTTCTTTTCCTCCAGAATACTGGATGCCTCCTCAAAAGAGTAGTCCGCAACGGCCTCCTCTTCCCGGACTTTCAGTTCGCCCAGGCGGTCTTTCAGCACTTTCAGACGGTCCGGGATGGCGTATTCCTTCATATGTACTTTGCTGGCGGCTTCATCCATCAGATCAATGGCCTTGTCCGGCAGGAACCGGTCGTTGATATACCGTTCGGAAAACCGCGCAGCCGCTTCGATGCCTTCATCGGTAATCTCCACCTTGTGATGCGATTCATACCTGCTGCGCAGGCCTTTCAGTATCTCAATCGTCTGCTCCACCGTCGGCTCTTCCACCGTTACCTTCTGGAACCGGCGTTCCAGTGCGGCGTCTTTTTCGATGTATTTGCGGTATTCCTCTATCGTAGTCGCGCCGATCATCTGCACTTCCCCCCGGGACAGGGCCGGTTTCATGATATTGGACGCGTCAATGGAGCCTTCCGCTCCGCCTGCGCCGATCATCATGTGCAGTTCATCCACAAAAAGGATCACATTGCCGCAGCGCTTCACTTCTGCTAACGCGCCTTTGACCCGCTCTTCAAATTCACCCCGGTACTTGGACCCGGCAATCATGGCGGACAGGTCCAGGCTGACCACCCGTTTGTTCTGCAGGTGTTCCGGTACGGCCTGCATGACGATCCTCTGTGCCAGCCCTTCTACGATGGCGGTTTTGCCCACACCGGGCTCCCCGATCAGGCAGGGGTTGTTCTTGCTCCTGCGGGACAGAATCTGGATCAGGCGGTTCATTTCCTCTTCCCGCCCCAAAAGCGGATCCAGCTCATCTTCTGCCGCGCGTCTGGTCAGATCGATGGAAAAATGATCCAGAATCGGCGTCTGGAGCTGGTTGATGTGTTTGCCTGATTTCAGCGCTTTGCGTTCTTCCTGGGACAGATCCCGGTCCTTTCCGGCTGCCGTCAGCACTTCCAGATAAATCTTCCCGGTATCTGCCTGCAGCGCTTCCAGCATGCGTCTGGCCAGGCACTCCTGGGATTCCAGGATACCTAAAAGCAGATGGAGGGTTCCGACTTCGTCACTTTTGAACCGTTCGGCCTGATTTTCCGCTTCCCGCAGAACCTGCACCGCCTCCGGCGTATACTCCAGTCTGCGCCGTCCCTGATTTCCGCTGCCCGGAAGGGCAAACTCATCAATCAGCCGGAGCAGCTCGTCAGAAGACACGGGCTGCCCTTTCAAAATCAGGGCTGCCGCGCTGTTATGCTGCAGCAGGCCGAAAAGAATATATTCAGACGACACCACATCCTGGTGCATCTTTCCGGCTGTCTCCTGTGCTGTATCCAGCACCTGCGCAGCCTGTCTGGTATAACTCTTCTGCATAAAAATATCTGCATGATCCCCTGTAAGGATCACTTGCTCCTTTCATAAAATCATTTTCCGTAATAACGGTCAAATATCTTGTCAATCAGCTGATGGGTTTCCTCTCTGCTGATTCCCTTGCATATAGCTTTGGCCACTGTCACCTGCATCTCATCCTGCAGTTCATCCATGGCGGCCAGTTTGTCCACATCCACAGCGATTACCGCGCCTCTTCTCCGATCCATGCGGAGAAGTCCTTCCGCGCGCAGAGAAGCATATGCTTTGTTCACTGTGTGCATGTTGATCCCGATGGTATCTGCCAGCTGTCTGACCGAAGGAAGCGCGTCGCCCTCTGAAAACTGTCCGGTCGCGATTCCGTAAATGATCTGATTGCGCAGCTGCATATACAGTGCCTCATCGCTTTCAAAATCTATCTGTATGTACATCATAAAGGCATCACCTCACCCTTGTTATAACAGAAGTGTAACAAAAACCTGTTCGATTATCCACCCTTTTCACAATTATTTTATATTTTAACCTTGAATTATTCTTTTATCTGTTGCATGCTAATAGAATACAGGCAGAAAAAATGCCGTGATTCAAGAAATACGGGGTGTTATTATGAAGAAAAAATATATTACTGTCTTTTTTGCAGCATCCGCGCTCTGTGCCGCGCTGCTGATGTCCGGATGCGGTTCTTCAAAGTCCGCTTCTTCCGCTCAGTCAGAAGCGTCTGCTCAGTCAGAAACATCCGCTCAGTCAGAAACACCTGCAGCCGCCGGCTCAGAAGAAAACAGTTCCGCTTCTTCCCAGGCAGGAAACAGCAGCTCCGGCGGCAGCCAGCAGTCTGCCGCGGCAAACAGCGGTCAAAACACAACGAACGGCAGCTCCGGCAGCAATTCCGGAAACTCTGACACAAAGTCTGACGCAGCCGCCGCCAATACGCAGCTCAGCATTACCAGCCGCTGGTACAATTCTGACGAAGCGGTACTGGCCAATGCCACCGTCATCGTATCCAGCGGCGATAAACAGCTGTATTCCGCGGTAACGGATGCTTCCGGCAATCTGGCCGCTTTTACTGTACCCGTCAGCACGGAGCTCACCTTTACGATCAAGGATGCCTCCGGCAAGCAGCTTGCCTCTTCCCGGATCACTTATCGTTCCAGCTCCTCTTATTCTCAGCTCCTAATCCATCCGATCAGCTCCGGAAACCAGACCGTAGATGTCCCTTCCACGGACAGCGCTGTGGTATCCGCCATGTTTATCAATAAGAATCATCAAGTCGAAAATGCCGGCATCACTAAGAAGCGCGGCTAAGACTTCCATCTGCGCCGGGCCGCCTGCCCGGCGCTTTTTGTGCAAAAGGCACCTTTGCCTGATCGGACTGCCTTCTATTCCGGCATCATAATTTCCAGATATCTGCCAATCTCTGCCCATGCCCTGCGGGATTCCGGCATCATGCGCATGGCCATCTGAAACACATGAAACATGCCGTCGTAGATGCTCAGCCGTACTTTGACTCCGCTTTTTTTTGCTTTTTCCGCCACCAGTTCCGAATCACTCAGGAGCATCTCATAGCTTCCCACCTGAATCAGCATCGGAGGAAATCCGTGAAAATCACCATACAGCGGCGAAAGAAACGGATTGGTCAGATCATTTGCCTGGGAATACTCCCGATTGTACAGCATGCTGTCCTGGGTGTTTCCAAACAGCGGGTCATTGTGATAATTCAGGACATACGACTCTCCGGAAGCCGTCATATCCGTCCAGGGTGACATGGCAATCAGTCCGCCGGGCAGCTTCCGGTTCTGACGTTTCAGATAATGGCACAGGCACATGGCCAGACCGCCTCCTGCCGAATCCCCGGCCACTATGATTTCTTCCGGGAACCAGCCCCGGTCAATCAGCCAGTTGTAGGCGTAAATCGCGTCTTCCAGCGCAGCCGGGTAGGGATGATCCGGTCCCACACGGTAATCCGGTGTCAATACGCTGATACCTCTGCCCAGTCTGCTGTAGGCCACCGCGAAATCCCGGTAGGCATTGCGCATGCCTGCCACATAACCGCCGCCGTGCAGCTGCAGCAGAACCATCCGGTCATTGATTTCCTCTGCTTCCAGCAGCTCCAGCCGGCAGTTTCTGCCTGCAATGATCCGATGGGAAAAATGCTCCGGCACTTTCCATTCCGGCTCATGCAGATTCAGATTTTTCCGTAGTTCTCCGTTTTTCAGTTTCTGTCCGATCAGATTGTCCGCTGTCACCCGGGCAATCACCTCCCGCATGACCGTACCGGTCAGACTGCTTTTTCCTTTCTTCATATTCTGCTCCCTGTATCTTTCCGCTATCCGACTGTCTTCTGTCAGCAGACAGTCGGCAGTCATCGCTTACATATGAAATCTGCGTCTTAATTCGCTGCGGGCCCGGGTGCCGCCCAGCACAATGGTCCCGGCAAAAATCACGATAACGCCAAACAGTACGCCGCCGAACGGAAGCATCCGCCAGATCAGGCCAGTCCCGAGAAAACGAAGCGCAAACGGCACCAAAGCCAGTCCGATCACCATAATCTGCAGAAAAATATAGCTCTGCCATTCTGTTTTGTGAATAAACATCAGGATCAGTATGGAGATATCCATCGCTGCCAGATAAAACGGGTACACATAATTCAGCGCCCAGCCGCGGTAACCCAGCAGGCCGTCCAGCAAAAGCACTAGCAGAAATGCCAGCAGCGACTGAATCGCTATTTTCACTTTATGGCTGATTGCGCTGTGCATGGAAATCCGCAGGGTAAAGTATCCGTACACCATACAGCCGCCCACCAGTATGGTCCACCACATTCTGTGATGCAGATACAGATTCATCACACACAGCAGGATTTCCACAACAATGGCCGCATAGGTATAGATATTCAGGGCGAAACGCATCCTCCGCCTGCCTCGGTCCGCATAGGGAAACACCGGCTCCACTGCCGGAATCTCCTCACCATTCCAGTGCTCTTCCGTAACGACTGTCTTGCAGAGAGGACAAAGGCTGGAAGGATCCAGCAGAATGATTCCGCAGTTTTCACATTTTTTCATGATATCGGCCCTCCCTTAACTGTAATATACTCCGTTGCTCTCCAGCAGTACGGGTACCCCTTCCGAAAACAGGAAGCGAAAAAACTCCTCCTGTATGCTGGGCCTGCGGAATACCGACGTAATTGTCAGCACCAGCCTGTTCTCATAGGAAATCAGGATGTTGCGCATTCCCTGTCCCTTCGTTTCGGAAATCACCGCGCTGAATTTATCCACATATGGCTGGTATTCTTTCCGTACGTGCACAGCACCCAGATTGGATACCGTAGTCGTGGCTGCCCGTGTGGATTTATTATATGCCGCTTTCAGAGCCGGCCGTTTAAAAAGCATCGGGATTGCGCGGGACAGCAGATTTGTGGCAGTAGAAACATTCGTGGAAAACTGTTCTTCCAGATGTTCCTTGGTAATTTGTTTTCTGAGGCTTGTCCGCACCTCATCCAACACATCTTCGAAGGTGTGCATCATGTGGCGCGGGGTAAATATAGCATTCACATTGGCAAAGAAATTATTGGTTGTTACCGACTGAAAAAAAGGCCGGAGATTCACTGGGACCACAGTCACAATCGGCAGACTGAAGTCCATACTGTGCCGTTTTTCCAGATAGATTGCCCAGGTCAGAGCCGCAACAATATATTCATTGATACTGGCGTTTCTGGCTTTTGCCGCCTTTTTCAGCTCATCCAGCGGGATATTTGCCTGGAGGATGCCCACCTTTCCCGCCGGGAACTGAGGGCCATGCAAAATATAGGCCTTCCGGAAATGATACGGACGCAGCGGTTTCTTCTGGTAATTATCCGAAAAACTGTCCTCCGTACTCAGGGATGTCCGGCTGGAAAGTTTGTCTCCGCAGAATTCTGCCAGCTCCCGGTGCGCCAGGCGCAGATACTGGTACAGCAGCTCTTTCAGAAAATTAATCGCTCCCATGCCGTCCGTCAGCACATGAAAAACCTCCAGATTGATCCTCCGGCGAAAATAGGTCACCCGGAAGAGATAGTTTTTATTTGCCTCTGCATTGATATAACGGCAGGGGTAGGTATTTTCCCGGCGGACCTGCGGCGCTTCCTGTCCGTTCTCTTCCAGATAATACCAGAACACGCCCTGACGCAGCCGTGAATTAAACAGCGGAAACTGCGGAAGAATCCGGTCCAGAGCCTCCTGCAGAAGCTGCGGCAGAATCTCCTCTTTCAATGTGACGCTGATTCGGTACACATTACTGACGGTTTCCCCTGTAATAATCGGATACATCAGTGCCGTGTTGTCCAGTTTTCTCCAGCGGATTTCCCCGGTTCCCCTGCGGCTGCGGTAGGCCCGGAAATCCTCCTCATTCTGAGGCGGTTCGTAGGTCTGCTTTTTTTCTTTTCTCTGTCTCTTTTTTTCTTTTTTCAGCTGTTTCTCAATCTGCTTTAACTGATCCCGGACAATTTCCAGAGATTCCTGCGCAGATACCAGATCCTGCTGATTTTCATTCTTTTTCATCTTTTACTTTATCGTTCTGTCTTCTGCTGCATTCAGATATATCTGCGGACGGCAATTCTATGGCTTCCCTTGCGGGTCACCGCTTTCTCTCCGTCATAGATCAGCTTTCCGAATCCGCGGATGGAAATCACATCTCCCGGTTTCAACATGCCGCTGTTATTTTCATACAGATATCCGTTGATAAATATTTTCTTTTCCCGAAACAGTTCCACACTCTGGCTGCGGGACAGGCGGCAGATCTTTGCCACCAGCACATCCGCCCGCGTACTTGCTACGATCAGTTCCTGGGGCTGCAGCACCGGTGCTGCTTCTTCCGGAATTTCAGCGCTTTCCCGGCACTGCACATAGGTATGGCGCACTTTGATCAGATTGTCCCTGATAAAACTGCTCATCTGCTCCTCGCAGAAGAGCCAGGCGCACTTCTCCCGGACAAAAATATCTCCCAGCACATCCCGCCGAATTCCCAGATGCATCAGCGCACCCAGAAAATCCCGATGAATCAGTGGATCTGCAAACTTTTTCATCCGCGGTTCGATCCGCAGACAGCAAATAGGGAATTCCACGGAATATCCCAGCTGTGCCTCGCTTCCGAAGCGAAGCATCTTCCGCTCACAGGCCTCTGTGCCGCCGTACAGCGCAAAATCCACATAAGCCAGTTCCTGTTTCATATTCAGAACTTCTGACTGTTCTTCCAGTGTCAGAAAATCAGTAAAAACGTAACGATTCTCCCGGCAGCTGCGATCTGCCAGATCCCTGATTCTCTTTTGAAATGCCGCAGCTTCCTGCTTCATCGCTCTGTTCGCCTCCTGTACTGTGCTGACACTTAGCGGCAGCGAACCGCTGTGCCGTACGCAATCACCTCAGCCGCTCCCTGCACAATCGCCGATGTCGTATAACGCACACCCACTACCGCGTCTGCGCCCAGTTTTTCCGCTTCTGCCCGCATTCGCTGCCGCGCCGTATCTTTTGCCTCTGCCATCATGGCGGTATAAGACTTCAGTTCCCCGCCGACCATGGTTTTCAGGCTCTGTCCGATATCTTTGCCGATGTGTTTGCTCTGGATCATACAGCCTTCCACCATACCCAGCAGTTCCAGTTCTTTCCCGGGGATCGTCTCTGTTGTAACAAGCAGCATAGGTTTTCTCCTCTCTGTATCTCGTCTTCTGCTGTCCGGCCATTCCGACCATAAGCTGTTCTTTCCTAATCATACTACATTTTATACAGAAATGAAAAGCGGAAGCCATACCACAGGGCATGACTTCCGTTCCAGTCTCTGCAGTCTGCCAAAAAACAGACCGTATTTTCTGTTTTTTACCGACGGGAAGCTTCGGCAAGCAGTTCCCTGCCTTCTTCTTCCTGCTTCTTTGAATAACCGTGCGCGTCTTCCAGCACCATATCTTTGACTTTCATCAGACGGATCTGTGTGCTTCGCTCATTTTCATCCAGTTTCATTGTGATGTATTTGATATTTTTCTGCGCTTCCGGAATAATTACGTGTTCCAGCGCGTTTACACGGCGGCGGGTTTTTTCGATTTCCGCCGACATCAGCTGGCATGCTTTTTCCTTTTCCGCCAGAGCCAGCATATCCGGCAGAATATCATACAGCGATTTTACCGCATCATCCAGATCACTGGACGTATAGGCAAATCCGTAGGAATAAATATCATTTTCATCCGCTGACCTGGTCTTGTATTCAAAAACCGGCACATCGACACTCATGACGTTCTTTTTGCCGCACTCCAGATATACCTCCTGTTTTGGAGCCATCAGAGCGGTATGGAGTCCTTGCTCGGACATGGCGGATTTGGCTACGACAAAATTTACATTTGCGCTCGCAATGCCTTTTTCCACTTTTTTCCGCAGCTCCATGTTTTCTCTGACAAGATCCAGAAACTGGCGCATCAGTTCGTCCCGTTTGTCTTTTAATAATTTGTGTCCGCGAACGGCTGTCACCAGTTTTCTCTTCTGGCGGGTCAGCTCCATTCGGGTCGGATTAATGGTAGCCAGCGTTCTCACTCCCTTCCTGCTGCTGTATTACGTATACGGAATTTTTTATTCCGGATCATAGTACTGATCCAGATACTTGTCATCGATACGTTTCAGCTCGCTTCTCGGAAGCAGACGCAGCAGCTCCCAGCCGATATCCAGCGTTTCCTCGATATCACGGTTGTTGTCATATCCCTGGGAAATGTATTTTTCCTCAAAAGCATCCGCGAATTTCGCATAGAGGATATCCATGTCTGACAGCGCGGCCTCTCCCAGGATCACCATCAGCTCTTTGGCCTCTTTGCCGCGGGCATATGCCGCGAACAGCTGGTTCATGGTATTGGAATGATCTCCACGGGTCTTTCCTTCGCCGATTCCCTTATCCTTCAGTCGGGACAGGGACGGAAGCACGTCAATCGGAGGCGTGATGCCCTTGCGGTAAAGCTCACGGCTTAAGATCACCTGTCCTTCGGTAATATATCCGGTAAGGTCAGGGATCGGATGGGTGATATCATCCTCCGGCATGGAAAGGATAGGGATCATGGTGATGCTTCCTTCTTTTCCTCTCATACGGCCGGCGCGTTCATACAGGGTGGCAAGGTCGGTATACATATAACCCGGATAGCCGCGGCGTCCCGGAACTTCCTTTCTGGCCGCAGACACTTCACGCAGCGCATCCGCGTAGTTCGTAATATCCGTCAGGATAACCAGTACATGCATATCCTTCTCAAAGGCCAGGTATTCTGCTGCCGTCAGCGCAAGACGAGGTGTGGAAATACGCTCTACCGCCGGATCATTTGCCAGATTGACAAACATTACGGTACGGTCAATGGCGCCGGTTTCCTTAAAGGATTCCACAAAATAGTTGGACTCATCAAATGTGATACCCATAGCGGCAAATACAACCGCGAACTGCTCGCCGGTACCCCGTACCTTTGCCTGTCTGGCAATCTGTGCCGCCAGCTGGGCATGGGGAAGACCGGATGCCGAGAAAATCGGCAGCTTCTGTCCACGTACCAGTGTATTCAGTCCGTCGATCGCGGATACACCGGTCTGGATAAACTCATTCGGGTATTCCCGGGCTGCCGGATTCATCGGAAGGCCGTTGATATCCCGCCGTTCGTCCGGAATAATCTCCGGGCCGCCGTCAATCGGCCGGCCCATGCCGTCGAAGACACGTCCCAGCATATCCGCGGATACTCCCAGTTCCATGCTTCGTCCCAGGAAACGGACTTTACTGTTGGAAAGATTGATACCGGTGGATGCTTCGTAAAGCTGTACCACAGCGTCTCCGCCGTCGATTTCCAGCACTTTGCAGCGGCGTTTTTCGCCGTTTACCAGTTCAATTTCCGCAAGTTCATCATAACCTACATCTTCTACGCCGCGTACCAGCATCAGCGGTCCGGCAACTTCCTGTATGGTTCTATACTCTTTCGGCATAACTTACAGGTCCTCCTTTCCGCATACTGCTGAGATTTCTTTGCTCAGTTTATCCAGTACCTCTTTGTAAGTCTCGTCTATCTTATCCTCTGTGGTGTATTTGAAACGGCCGATATCCTCCCGTACGCCGAGATTGATCAGCTGATTGATTCCGGTTCCCTGTTCCAGCGCTTCTCTGGCTTTCTCGTAATAAGCCAGCACCAGGCGCATCATCAGCAGCTGCTTCTTCGGAGATGTGTAGGTATCCACATCATGGAAGGAGTTCTGATGCAGGAAATCCTCACGGATGGAGCGGGCGGCTTCCATCTTCAGACGGTCAGAAGCGGACAGCGCGTCCATACCTACCATCTTAACGATTTCATCCAGGGAAGCCTCATCCTGCAGAAGATTCATCAGCTCCTGCCGGTTGCTCATCCAGTCTTCCGACACATTGTCATTGAACCAGCCGGATACATTGTCCAGATACAGCGAATAGCTGTTCAGCCAGTTGATTGCCGGGAAATGCCGTTTGTGGGCCAGATCCGCGTCCAGTCCCCAGAACACTTTGACAATCCGCAGTGTCGCCTGGGATACAGGCTCGGAAATATCACCGCCCGGAGGCGATACCGCCCCGATGACCGACAGTGCGCCTTCTCTGCCTTCTGTGCCGCAGGAAACCACGCTTCCGGCACGCTCATAGAACTCTGCCAGACGGCTTCCCAGATAAGCCGGATATCCTTCCTCACCGGGCATCTCCTCCAGACGGCCGCACATCTCTCGCAGCGCCTCTGCCCAGCGGGAGGTGGAATCGGCCATCAGTGCCACTGAGTAGCCCATATCACGGAAATATTCCGCAATCGTAATGCCTGTATAAATGGAAGCCTCCCGGGCTGCCACCGGCATATCGGAAGTATTGGCGATCAGAACCGTCCGCTGCATCAGGGATTCGCCGGTACGCGGATCCTTCAGCTCCGGGAACTCGTTCAGTACATCTGTCATCTCATTGCCGCGCTCGCCGCAGCCGATATAAACGACAATGTCTGCTTCTGCCCATTTTGCCAGCTGATGCTGGATCACTGTCTTGCCGCTTCCGAAGGGTCCCGGTACAGCAGCAACACCGCCGCGGGCAATGGGGAAAAAGGTGTCAATGACACGCTGACCGGTAATCAGCGGTTTGTTGGTGGGAGTTTTCTGCTTGTACGGACGTCCCACACGGACCGGCCATTTCTGCATCAGGGTCACTTCCTGATCCCCTGCCGCCGTCTCAATGACAGCCACGGTATCAGTTACCGTATACTGACCGGAACGGATGGATTTGATGGTTCCTTCCACTCCGTTCGGCACCATAATCTTCTGTTCCACAACCGGGGTTTCCTGCACGGTCCCCAGCACATCTCCGCCGATCACCCGGTCGCCGGCTGCGGCTGTAGCCACAAAGTCCCATTTGGCTTCCCGGTTCAGGGACGGCACCTCAACGCCTCGTTTCAGGCTGCCGCCGCCGGACACCTCCATGATGGCATCCAGCGGACGCTGAATACCGTCATAAATACTGGAGATCAGTCCCGGTCCAAGTTCTACAGACAGGGGGGCATTTGTGGATTCCACCGGTTCTCCCGGCTTTAATCCGGATGTCTCCTCATATACCTGCACGGAAGCCTGATCTCCGTGCATTTCAATGATCTCGCCGATCAGCCGCTGTTCGCTGACGCGCACCACGTCATACATATTGGCGTCACGCATTCCTTCCGCAATAACAAGCGGTCCGGCGATCTTTTTTATCGTTCCTTTGCTCATATGAATCTATAACCAACCTTTCTGTCAGCATGAATTCCGGCTTGTACTTCGTTATTCATTACCGAAAAGAATATCCGAGCCGACTGCTTTTTCCACAGAATTCTTGACATTCTGTATCCCGGCTCCCGTATTTCCCGCGATCCCCGGAATCAGGATAATGGCCGGCATTACCTGCTCGGCATACCGTTCGATTTCATGACTGATTTCCGCCGCGAGTCCTTCGGTAATATATATGACTGCATACTCACCTTCTGCCAGTCTTCTTAATTTTTCTTCGCCTTCTTCCGCACTGGATACGGCAAATATATCAAGACCCAGTGTGGCGAATCCGTAAATACTGTCATACGGTCCCAAAACTGCTATCTTATACATACATTTCCCTTATCCTTCCCCGGATGGAGTCTTCCGGCAGCTGATTTGCTTTGCCGGAAAGAATGATTCCCACCGTTTTGATCTCATTTTCCCTGGCCAGCACGTATGCCACTACCGGTCCGACGGAAAACGAAACATATTTCTGCGGTCTGATCGTATCGATAATACGGTTGTCATACCAGCGCTCAAATGCGGAAAGTGATTCCTCCAGAGCCGGCACAGCATCCCGGTATATGGTCCCGGAGATAAAGTTCTTTACCGCTTCTTCTCCGTTGGCTGCCGCGCGGGCCAGTTCCGCCACATTCATACTGCCGCAGGGAGCAAGTGCCTTTTCAATAAAATCAAGATTTTTGTGTACTCTGGCGCATCGCACCGCGATCTTAATATCTGCCACTGCCACTGCTGATTCCGCGTAATCTCTGATGATATCCTCCGCGGAGTGACGCCCTGTTTCGTAGATTGCGTCTAATGTGGCACGGTCAATAATCATATCACACAGCTGTCCGTCTCTTGTATGAAGCAGGGTTTCGTATGCTTCTTCCGCTGCTTTTGACATATTTACCGGCAGCTTATTGAATCGTTTTTCCCGTACAATCTCCATCATTTCCTCACCGGAAATCGATGTGTCATCATAAAAAATATACGGATTGGATCCCTCTGTGCATACCTGCTTGACCGCAGCCTTCAGATTGTGAAACAGATGCGCGTAAAGCAGCACATCAAACACATGGGCGTCTACGTTCAGCTGACGAATCACATCCCAGGTCTTTTCTGTCTCGGCTGCCAGTATCTCCTCTGCTGCCGCGCCGGAAGCCAGGGTATCGCCCCAGCCTTTTTCCGTCAGCAGCTGCAGACAGGATTCCTGATTCTTACAGTTCATCAGCTGTTCAATCACCGAAGCATCGAAAAGATTCTTTTCAAGTGCCCGTATACGCGCAACCGCAAAAGTGTAATCCAGATTACTCACGTGATTCCTCCTTTAATTGCGCTTTTTATAAAAATATCTCTTTGTGAATCAGATCTGTCAGGTCGTTTTGTTTTGCATCAAACAGTGCCCGGAACGTACAGTTCTCTTCCACACCGCCGTAGATCAGTACAAAGCCTTTTTCGATGGGCCTGGTTTCGCCGGAAAGTTTCAGCGTTCCGCCCTTCTCTGCGGCAATCGCGCTGACTTCTTCCATAAAGCCCTTCGGCATTTTCTGCACATCTTCTTTCGAAAAACAGATTTCTCCGTTCTGTGCTTCCGCATACAGACGAACCATCTTCTTTAAGGTCTCGAAATAGGTCCTGTCATCCTGTTTGCAGAACTTTTCATAAGCTTTCTGCAGCACTTCGGAAATGATTTCCTGTTTTGCGGTCAGCAGTGCGGTTCTTCTCTGCAGATCCGCGTTGGATTTGATCCGTTCCCCATAGGAAATCACATCCTGCCGGGATTTTGCCGCGATGGTTTTTTCCTGCCGGGCTGCTTCCTCCCCTGCTTCCTTCTTAATCTGCTCTGCCTGTGCTCTGGCCTTGGCTGTAATGCTATCTGCTGAGACTTGTCCTTCTTTCAGAATCTGATCTATTATTTCGTTAAGTCCCGCCATCTTCTGTTCTCCTTATCCTATTGTTCTAAGTCTGTGGTGCAGGCAGCCTGCCTGCCGCCGGTATCTGTCAGATCTTAACTGCGCTGACGGTTAATACAGAAATCAGAAGTGCAAGGATTGCGTAGGTCTCAACCATAGCCGGGAACAGCATTGCTTTACCGAACTGCTCTTCGTTGCGGGCAACGACGCCGATGGAAGCTGCGGCACACATGCCCTGATATTTGCCGGATACCAGACCTACGATACCAATCGGCATACAGGAACCAAGCATCAGAAGACCGGTGGTCCAGCTGATATCCGCGTAACCGCCGCCTAACAGACCAATCTTGGATAAAGCGATAAATCCGATCAGCAGTCCGTAAATACCCTGTGTACCGGGAAGCAGCTGCATGATCAGTACTTTCGCAAATTTGTTCGGATCTTCAGAAATAACTCCGGCAGCTGCCTGGCCTGCGATACCGCATCCCATTGCCGATCCTGCGCCTGCAAATAATACTGCACAAGCTGCGCCTGCCAGTGCCAAAGCAAGTCCTAAATATTCCATGATTAATTCTCCTCCTTAACATCCACATATTTCGTATTTTTCTTGAAAGGTTCAAATGGTCTGCCGCCGCCTTCGTAGAATTTTCCGAAGAATTCGACAAACTCAAGTCGGTTGGAATGTACATATGCACCAAGTGTGTTGATGAAAAGGCTCAGTGCCGTACCTACAATAAATACTACAATAAATATAATCAGCTTGATCACGCCGCTTCCGAACATGGTGCCGATCATATTAACCACCGATGCGATTACGCCGGTGGCCATGCCCAGCGCCAGCAGACGGGAATAGGACAGTACGTCGCTCAGCCATCCGGTAATGCCGTAAATGTCGTAGATTCCAAGAAGAATCCGTTTAACCGGCTTCTTGGACCGCCGTCCCGCAAACAGGATAATTCCAACTGCTCCGGCAATCGCCAGAATGCGGGCTAACAGATTCAGCCAGTCCGGAAATACCAGCTGCTTCTGAATAATAGAAGCCATGATTTCCGTCGGCAGAAGCATCAGAATCAGGCCGATCAGGAACGCGTACCAGAATACATCGTCGCAGATGAAATCCCAGACTTTTCCTTTTTTCAGGTAATTATATGCCTGCAGAGCCACACCCATGAACAGATGGATCAGGCCGAAAATCAGGCAGTAAACCAGCAGCCGCATCGGATCGTTCAGCGGTTCAAACCACAGTGCCGGAATATGCACCTGATGTCCGAAAAACTCTCGGGAAATCGTATCCACGATATCGCCGAAATAGCTGCCATACATGATTCCCCAGAACATGGTGGAAATACCGCCGATGCAGAACAGCTTGATGCTCTGCCGCATCTTGTCTTCCATACGCGGAAACTTCAGAAGCAGGAACAGCGACCCGATAAACAGGAGCAGTCCGTATCCGAAATCCGAAAGCATCATTCCGAAAAATACCGCATAGAAGACAGACATGATCACCGTGGGGTCAAATTCTCCCTTGTGCGGCAGTCCATAGGATTCCAGGACGCCTTCATAGGTTCTGGAAAACGGGTTGTTTTTCAGAAGAACCGGGGCCTCTCCTTTGATGTCCCCGAGTTCAAAGGCGCATCCGTAAGGTTCGATCACTTTCTTTTCAATGACCGGGATAGCCTGGACCGGAAGGTATCCGGTGACGAAAAATGTCTTCCGGGACTGGGGAATCTCTCCCAGCACCCTGTATTTCTCTGCTTTGACCCGATATTCATCGGAGAGGATTTCCAGACGTTTGCGCTCGGGAATGGTCGCCCGGATCGCAGCGATGGAATTCTCGATTGTTTTATTATTTTCTTCTATCTGTTTTCGATAAGACTCTGCCAGCTCTTCCGGGACTTTGTTTTCCGCAATGGAAGGCCTTACAAACCCTATCTCTCTCAGCGCATGTTCCAGCTTTTCAGCATCTGTCTTAAGGCAGGTCACCGCGAAATAGGTTCCTGTCTTCTCTGAAAACAGCAGATCCAGCTGATAGGCCGTCAGACCGGGCGCCCCTTTGGCAATGGCTTCTCCCAGCGCCTGTTCGGAAAATGCCCCCGGAACAGATCCTATGAGCAGACTGCTTTTTTCTGTACCGTCACAGTTCATCGGTACATCCAAAGCCATCCAGGGCGTCAGGGCTTCGATCTGTCCCTCCAGCTTCTGGTTTTCGCTTCGGCAGGTACTGATCACCTTAGCCAGACGGTTGACGTCTGCTGTAATTCCCCGAATATCATCATTTTCTTTCAGAACTTCTGTATATTCTTCCCGGGATAACAGATCCTTTCCTTCCAGGCCGGCCAGCAATGACTTCTTCCCCTCATCATACTGATCCATGATCTCTAAAGCACGCTCAATCTGCTGAATGTTCTTGTCATAGATCTGCTTCTTGTCAGAAGTATCCTCCCGTTTCAGGTATTTGCTTTTCGCATACTTGAAATTAAAATTCAGTTCTGTGACTCCAAGTGACTGCAGCTCATCGAGTATGGCCTGCCGATTGGTCTTCAATGCGCAGATACTGAATTTTTGCATCTGCAGTATCGCCATACAATTCCTCCTTTGTTGCTTGACCCCAATGTCATTGATTAATCCGGTAACAGACTGGCAATCACCTTGTCCACTACCTGGGCTTCAAGTCCTGCTACATTCTGCTTCAGGCTGTCGATCTCTGCGTTCACCTTTTTCATGGCTTCCTGCAGATCAATCACTCCCTGGTCCTGTGCAGACTTCAAATCCTGGGCCGCTTGTTTCTTTGCTTTCTGAATGCGTTCTGCCTTCATCTTTTCTGCATCCTGTCTGGCCTGTTCCACAATTGTTTCACTCTCCGCCTTTGCCTGTTTGACAAGGGCTCCGGCTTCCTTCTCGGCCTTTTTGACTGCATTTAAGGTCTTCTTCACATCCATTCCCACAAGCATTCCCTCCTTTCCTGTATTTTGTATCTGAAAAAATACATTACCAATGATAGCAAAGTATCCGTAAAAAAACAATAGTTTTTGTATACTTTGAATTCAAATAAAAAGTTGTGTCATACAATTTTTCTGTTCCACCGCAGGAATCCCGGAAAAATCATCTCAATTACTTCCTATTAAATATAGGCTTGAAAAATCAGTTTTCCACCACATAAAACAACCAGGCATACAGCAGTTTTTTCTGCCATATGCCTGGTTATTTTCTCGAAATTCATGTGGGAAGCTGCTCTTCCGCGCAAAAAATCTGATGCCAGTTATGCTTTTTTGCTGTTGGCTTTTGCCTGGAATTTCTCATTGTTCACAATAAAGCGTTCGTGGGTCCCTTCTCCGATCAGTCCTGCTTCATCTGTCACTTTCACCTGAAATACCAGACGTCTGCGGTCTACTTCCACCAGTTCCGTCTCACAGGTCACCTGCATGCCTACTGGTGTCGCTGCCACATGATTGATGGTAAGATTCGTGCCTACGGTTCCGCTTCCTTCTTCCAGATACGGTGCCACGCTGTCACACGCTGTCTTTTCAATCAATGCGATCATCACCGGCGTACCATACACTTCCAGAACGCCGCTGCCTACTGCTGCCGCTGTTTTTTCTTTTGTTACAGTGTCTGTCAGGGTGCCTTTGATACCTGTTTCAATCATTCTGTCTTCCTCCTGAAATTTGTTCTCTGCCTGTCTCAGTATACTTCATTTCTTTGTTCTTGTAAAAGTTCACGTTGTTTATTTTTCGGAACCTGTCAAGAATCTCTTTTTCATATCCCATACCGTCCGGTTCGTAAAACTTCTCCTCTTTATAAATATCCGGCAGGTACTGCTGATCCACGTAATGATTCTCATATGCATGGGCGTATCGATAACCGATCCCGTGTCCCAGTTCTTTGGAACCGGAATAATGAGAATCCTGCAGATAGGGCGGAATCGGCGCTTCCTTCTTTTTTCTGACCAGAGAAAGCGCCTTGTCGATCGCCAGATAAGACGCATTGCTCTTCGGCGCGCAGGCCACATAGGTAGCCGCCTGAGACAGTACAATACGGGCTTCCGGCATCCCCAGGCGTTCCGCCGCCAGTGCCGCGCTGACCGCCACCTGAATCGCATTCGGATCCGCGTTGCCCACATCTTCCGATGCGCAGATCATGATTCTGCGGGCAATAAATTTCACATCTTCTCCCGCATACAGCATCTTTGCCAGATAATAGACAGCCGCGTCCGGATCCGATCCCCGCATACTCTTAATAAACGCCGAAATCGTATCATAATGGCTGTCTCCATCCTTGTCATACAGTACGACCCGTTTCTGGATACACTCCTGGGCCACTTCCAGCGTAATATGGATCCTGCCGTCTTCACTGCGCGGCGTGGACAGCACGCCAAGTTCCAGGGCATTTAACGCATTCCGGGCGTCTCCGTTGGAGAGCTCTGCCAGATAATCCAGCGCTTCCTCGTCTGCCGCGACCTGATAAGACGCCATTCCCTTCTCCCGGTCTGAAACCGCCCGTTTCAGCAGCTGAAGAATCTCTTCCGGCTGCAGCGGCTTCAGCTCAAAGACCAGTGAACGGGAAATCAGCGCTTTATTCACTTCAAAATACGGGTTCTCCGTTGTAGCCCCTATCAGCGTGATCGTCCCGTCTTCTACAAACGGCAGCAGGTAATCCTGCTGTCCCTTGTGAAACCGGTGAATCTCGTCAATAAACAGGATAGTCTTGCGCCCATACATCCCCAGGGTATTTTTCGCCTCCTGAATCACGGCCTCCATATCCTTTTTCCCGGCGGAAGTCGCGTTGATCTGGCGGAATTCCGAGCTGGTGGTATGGGCAATCACCTGGGCCAGTGTGGTTTTTCCTGTACCGGGCGGCCCGTAAAAAATCGCTGACTGGAGCCGGTCCGCCTGAATCGCGCGATATAAAAGCTTATCCGGTCCGATGATGTGCTGCTGCCCCACCACTTCTTCCAGACAGGTGGGACGCATCCGGGACGCCAGCGGGGACTCCTGTTTCTGTGTTTTCTGCCTTGCATATTCAAACAGATCCATCGTTTCCTCCATGTTTCTTCGGAATCACTTTTTCGGGATGCCTTTCGTGGCATGCCGCTGCTTTCTCCATCTTACCACAAACCCTTTTTTCTGTCTGCATAACAAAAAACGAAGGCAAAAACTGCCTTCGTTTTTTATCAGGAAAGAAAAGTTATGGAACAAAAATCGGTCTGTATGAATTACTCACCGAAGAAAAGCTTCAGATCATCTTCTACACTGGAGATTCCTGCAATGCCAAAGTTCTCTACCAGAACGTTTGCCACGTTCGGGGACAGGAATGCCGGCAGTGTCGGTCCCAGATGGATGTTTTTCACGCCGAGGTACAGCAGGGCAAGAAGCACAATCACTGCCTTCTGCTCATACCATGCAATGTTGAATACGAGCGGAAGCTCATTGATATCTTCCAGGCCAAAGATCTCCTGCAGCTTCAGCGCAATCAGCGCCAGGGAATAGGAGTCATTGCACTGGCCTGCATCCAGTACCCGCGGGATTCCGTTAATATCGCCCAGGTTTAACTTGTTGTATTTATATTTTGCGCAGCCGGCGGTCAGGATGACTGCATCCTTTGGCAGTGCCTGCGCGAACTCGGTGTAATAGGAACGGCTCTTCTGTCTGCCGTCGCAGCCTGCCATTACGACAAATTTCTTAATTGCTCCGGATTTCACTGCGTCTACCACAGCGTCTGCCAGCGCGAATACCTGCTCATGTGCAAATCCGCCCACAATTTCGCCGGTTTCAATCTCTGTCGGTGCCGGGCAGTTCTTTGCCTGCTCAATGATTGCGGAGAAGTCTTTGGTTTCGCCATAGCCTGCGTCGATATGACGGCAGCCCGGATAACCTGCTGCACCGGTTGTCCACAGACGGTCTTTGTAGCTGTCTTTCGGCGGAACGATGCAGTTGGTGGTCATCAGGATCGGTCCGTTGAAGCTGTCAAATTCTTCTTTCTGTTTCCACCATGCATTTCCGTAGTTGCCTGCGAAATTGTCATATTTCTTGAAGAACGGATAGTAATGAGCCGGGAGCATCTCGGAATGTGTGTAAACATCTACGCCGGTTCCCTTTGTCTGCTCTAACAGCATCTCCAGGTCTTTCAGGTCATGACCGGAAATCAGGATACCCGGATTGGAACGCACGCCGATATCCACTTTTGTAATTTCCGGATTGCCATAGGTGGATGTATTTGCCTCATCCAGCAGAGCCATGCCCTGTACGCCGTATTTACCGGTCTCCAGCGTAAGCGCAACCAGCTCGTCTACGCCCAGGTCATCATTCAGAGTCTGTGCCAGCGCTTTCTGCATGAAAGCATCTACTTCCGGATCGTCTTTTAACAGCGCGTTTGCATGTTTGGTGTAAGCAGCCAGTCCCTTGACGCCGTAAGTAATCAGCTCACGCAGGGAACGGATATCTTCGTTTTCTGTTGCCAGTACGCCTACTGTCGCTGCCTTGGCATCATACTC
This sequence comes from Clostridium sp. SY8519, assembly GCF_000270305.1. Lineage (NCBI taxonomy): Bacteria > Bacillati > Bacillota > Clostridia > Eubacteriales > Clostridiaceae > Clostridium > Clostridium sp. SY8519. The sequence goes on from NC_015737.1 coordinate 22,291, forward strand.
TGCCTCGGAACCGTTCCAGAGTGCTGCTGCCGGCAGTGCGGAAGCGTCCGATACCTGTGCCAGCAGGTTCTGTTTTACTTCCAGTGTTTCTTTGATCCGTGCGGTAATCGCGTCCCGGTCAAAGTTGGCATTGGTAATTGTGGTGAAAAGATTTACCGATACCAGATGGTTGACATCCGCGGATACTTCCTTTCCTTCCGCGCGCAGCTGTGTACAGACTGCAGACAGTCCTTTGGTGACATAGATCAGAAGATCCTGACGGGCTGCCACTTCCGGTTTTTTGCCGCAGACACCGGATACGGTACATCCGGTACATCCTGCTGTTTCCTGGCACTGATAACAAAACATCTTGTTTTCCATAATGAATAAGCCTCCTTTTTCAGCTGTTGCTCTGCTTTCGCAGAAGTTTCTCTGTATGTTTGAATGACCTGTTGTATTTCAGTTCAAGTCTGGCGGCTGTCCGCCTTGCTATGGTGTAATCATACGTCATCCGAGCCATTTTCAGTGTTGCGCACGCAACATTTTTGCGATACACTAATAAAAACATCCGTACCTGTTCACATGCAGCAGAACCAAATGCCGGATTCCGGTGACAAATTCCCGCTCTGCTGCGCCCTTATAAGGAGTATACCATGCAGCAGACAGCAATTCCATATACAGATATCCCTCTTTTCTCAGAAATCCGGCCGGAGGACCTGGAAGTCATGCTGCACTGCCTGAAATCCTACCGCCGGACCTTTGCCAAAGGCGAGGTGGTGATTCTGGATCAGGACAAAGTCCCCTACTTCGGCGTGGTCTTAAGCGGATGCATCCATATGATGAAAGAAGATATCTGGGGCGGCCAAACCCTGCTGTCCTATATGAATCCCGGGGAGCTGCTGGGCGAAACCTTTGCCCTGCGCAAGGAAAACAGTTCCCACGTGTCATTTATCGCCGCCAAAAATTCCGAGATCCTGTTTATCTCTTCCTATCACATTCTGCATACCTGCCAGCGGGGCTGTTCCTTTCATCAACAGATTACCCAGAATATGTTCGATCTTTTGGGTGAAAAAAATATTGGCCTGATGGAAAAGATCGAAATCACTTCCAAGCCTACCCTGCGGGAAAAAATTCTGGCATTTCTCTCCCTGCAGGCGCAGAAGCAGGAATCCAAGTATATTACCCTGCCCTTAAGCCGGGTGGAAATGGCCAATTATCTCTCCACCAACCGCAGTTCCATGACCAGGGAGCTGGCCGCCATGCGGGACGAGGGGATCCTTGATTTTGACAAAAACACGTTTATCTTAAAAAAATAAGAAAAATCAGAAACGAAAAAGAACCGACTGTCTCCAGCGGTTCTTTTTCTATATATAGAAGATAGATCAGACGGCGGCCGAAATCCTCTGGCAGAAGGATGCCGCCCTGTGTAAATTACATAATATTTATTTTCTGCAGGCAATCCAAAATCAGTCTGCCTGTCCGTATATCGCCTCATAGCGCTCCAGGAGGCGCAGATAATGATCCTGTACGCCTTCCGCCTGCTTTTCTGCTTCGTAAGCAAGGCATTTTTTATCCAGTTCCGCAAGGACTTCCGGATCCAGGGAACGGTCCGCGAAGGGATAAACCGCGTTGTTTTCCTTTTCCACATGCTCCTGCAGCAGATTGGCATATCCCATGGCGTGGGTCAGAATATCCAGTTTATATTCTGTCCGCGGCTCTTCCTCATACAGTCCGCAGGCTGTTTCCAGCGCAAGCACATGGCTCCTGCCCAGATCATGCTCTACCAGCATGCCATGGGTAATCAGATTGTCCGCCACCGGCCCCAGACGGGAAACCATTTCCGGGAAGAGGAACACCTCTTCTTTTCCATGGTGATGCTGATCCGCGTATTTGCGGATAAAATCGATGATTTCCCGGAATTCCTCCGTCCTGACCTCTGCTCCGTCCAGAATCCCGCAGCACTTCCTGCGGATCACACGGAGCATCCGGCTGATATTTTCGTGTTCCTGTACCATTATTCCGGTCGTTTCACTCATAGTCATTCTCCTGTATCTCAGCCATCCGGCCAGCGGTATTTCAAAAGCTCCTGCTGTCTCAGGCTGCCTTTTTCACAATTGCGTAATGGGCATTCTCCGCAGACTCTACCGTCAGAGCGGTATCTGCCAGCATGCCGGCCATCAGCGCGTCCCGCAGCACATAATAATACGACGGGTTCCCCTTTGCTTCTTCCCAGTAGGAACCGTGCAGATCCTGCTCCTGATCCCATTCATAACGGGCATCTTCCTGACGTGTCACAACATTTACCCGGTCACAGGGCATACCGTTTAACAGCGTATTTTCAAAACACTGATAGGCATCCGCCGCTGTGGCATCTGCCGCAGCTCCATTCGCTTTCCCATAGGCGTAAGCACAGTTTTTCAGTGCCTCCAGGCGTCCTTCGTCCTCTGTTAAAAGTCCGGTAACCAGTTTCGCATAGCGTGTCTCTGCCTGATGGATGCGGTCCTGCAGCCAGCCGTGAATATTCGCGGTATCAATCAGTTCCTCCAGCGGACGGTCCTCTGTGCTTACATAATTCTCCCGTACCTGATCGGTTTCGGATACCCACTGCTTCTCTTCTGCCAGATCCGCGACTGCTTTGATCAGGCCTTCCTGAAACTGGATTTTTCGATACAGCCAATAATGAATCGGTCCTAAAAATGCGCTCATCTCTATTCCTCCTGTTTTACACATCCCGTGAAAGCCGCGTCTTTGCCGCTCCCGCTGGTTTTTATGATTCTTTCTCAATCCCCGGGCTGCCGGTCAGCCGCACCGTGGAGTCTTCAGACTCACGACAGTTACAGATACTCCGCGGTGCCTGCTTCCGTTTCCTGCCGGGAACCCCGGCTGTGTCATGCGGCAGCTGAATGATAGTTACTTGGGATGCTTCTGTTATAGCATGAACGAAAATAACCAGGTGTTGCGCATGCAACACCTGGTTAAAATTCATGATCAGGCCGCCGGTTCTTTCACTTTGGCCGTCAGTTCATCATTTTCCGTGTCAATCAGTATGGTATCTCTTGCCCGTACCTGATCCGCAAGGATCAGTTTCGCGGAAAGGGTTTCCACATGTTTCTGCAGATACCGTTTCAGCGGACGCGCGCCATACATGGGATCATAGCCATGGTCTGTAATATAAGCCTTTGCTGCCGGGGTCAGTTCTACTGTGATCTCCCGGTCAACCAGCCGTTTGTTCAGGTCTGCCATCAGCAGATCCACGATACCGGCGATGTTTTCCTTGGTCAGCGGTTTGAACATGATAATCTCATCCAGACGGTTCAGGAATTCCGGACGGAAATTGCCTTTCAGTTCGTTCATTACCCTTGCCTCTGCTTCCGGATTGATATTGCCGTTGGCATCAATGCCTTCCAGCAGATGCTGTGAACCCAGGTTGGAGGTCATGATGATAATCGTGTTCTTAAAGTCCACGGTTCTGCCCTGAGAATCTGTGATCCGGCCGTCATCCAGTACCTGAAGCAGGACGTTGAATACATCCGGATGGGCTTTTTCCACCTCATCAAACAGAACCACCGAATACGGTTTTCTGCGGACTGCCTCGGTCAGCTGACCGCCTTCATCGTAGCCGACATATCCCGGAGGCGCTCCGATCAGACGGGATACCGAGAACTTCTCCATATATTCCGTCATATCCAGACGCACCATGTTGTTTTCATCATCGAACAGATTAGCCGCCAGCGCCTTGGCCAGCTCTGTCTTACCTACACCGGTAGGGCCAAGGAACAGGAAGGAACCGATCGGTTTGGTCGGATCTTTGATTCCGGCTTTGGAACGGATAATGGCCTCGGTCACTTTGGTCACCGCATCATCCTGGCCGATGACCCGTTTGTGCAGTTCTTCATCCAGATGCAGGGTTTTGTTCCGTTCACTCTCGGTCAGTTTCGCCACCGGGATACCGGTCCAGCGGGAAATAATTCTCGCGATCTCATCCTCGCTGACATTCTGATGAACCAGAGACATGTCACGGTTCTTTACTTTCTCTTCCTCTGCTTCCAGCTCTTTCTCCAGCTGCGGTTTTCTGCCGTACTGAAGCTCTGCTGCCTTGTTCAGGTCATAATTACGCTGCGCCAGCTCGATTTCCTTGTTCAGGCCTTCCAGCTCTTCTCTCAGTTTCTGTACTTTTTCCACATCAGCTTTTTCATTGTCCCACTGTGCCTTCTTGGAGGCAAACTCGGACTGATATTCTGCCAGTTCTTTCTGCAGAGTGGCCAGCCGGTCTTTGGACAGCTGATCGGTCTCTTTTTTCAGTGCGGTTTCCTCGATCTGCAGCTGCATGATCTTCCGGTTTAATTCGTCCAGTTCTGTGGGCATGGAATCCAGTTCTGTCTTAATCAGCGCACATGCCTCATCCACAAGGTCAATGGCCTTATCCGGCAGGAACCGGTCTGAAATGTACCGATTGGACAAAACAGCCGCCGCAACCAGCGCGCCGTCTGTAATCTTCACGCCATGGAATACTTCATACCGTTCTTTCAGGCCACGAAGAATCGAGATGGTATCCTCCACCGTCGGTTCATCTACCATAACCGGCTGGAACCGCCGCTCCAGCGCGGCGTCCTTTTCCACATATTCCCGGTATTCATCCAGTGTGGTGGCGCCGATGCAGTGGAGTTCCCCGCGGGCAAGCATCGGTTTGAGCATATTGCCCGCATCCATGGCGCCGTCTGTCTTGCCGGCTCCCACAATCGTATGCAGCTCATCAATAAACAGGATGATCTCGCCTTCACTCTTGCGCACTTCATCCAGGACCGCTTTCAGACGTTCTTCAAATTCGCCCCGGTATTTTGCTCCCGCAATCAGGGCGCCCATATCCAGCGCAAACAGTTTTTTGTTTTTCAGTCCCTCTGGTACGTCGCCGCGGACAATCCGCTGAGCCAGTCCCTCTACAACGGCTGTTTTGCCGACGCCGGGTTCGCCGATCAGCACCGGATTGTTTTTTGTTTTACGGGACAGAATACGGATCACATTCCGGATCTCACTGTCACGTCCGATCACCGGATCCATCTTCTGGTCCCGGGCACGCTGTACCATATCATAGCCGTATTTTTCCAGCGTATCATAAGTAGCTTCCGGATTGTCCGAAGTTACCTTCTGGTTGCCCCGCACGGTGGACAGAACGGTCAGGAACCGCTCTCTTGTGATGCCATAGGTCCGGAACAGCTCTTTGATGGCCGGATTCGGGTAACGGATCATGCACAAAAACAGATGTTCCACGGATACATATTCGTCTCCCATCGCTTTCGCTTCGTCTTCTGCCTCAATCAGCACCTTGTTCAGCTGCTGGCCCACAAACACCTGTCCGCCGGAAACCTTGGTCCGCTTTTCCAAAGCTGCCACTGCTTCGTCTTCGAACTGGTTCCGGTTAATCTCCATTTTCTCAATCAGTTTCGGGATTAAGCCGTCTTCCTGCTGCAGCAAAGCCACCAGCAGATGTTCCTGCTCGATCTCCTGATTTCCATAGTCATAGGCAAGCTTTTCAGAAGCCTGAATCGCCTGCATGGATTTCTGTGTAAATTTCTGTATATTCATAAGTCACTGCCTCCTTTCCAGAGGAAATACCATTTTGATTCTATTGAAAAGACAGCCGCCGTTTGTTCTATGTTTTCTATAACAGCTCTGTCTGATAATGTTATAGCATGTATTATTAGCACTGTCAATAGTCGAGTGCTAATTATTTAAAAAATATTTGTTATGTATCTGAAACCCTTTTGTTATAGGGGGTTCAGGTACATAACAAACATTCATTTTTTCAAAAGAACTGGACCCGGTTCTGCTCCGTCATGTGGTTGTACACCTGCATCGTAGCATCAATATTCTAAAAATGATACTTAGGACTTACTGAATTCAACATTCACTAGCAAGATATTATTCCATATTCTGTCTATATTCTAGTTCCAGTTCATCCGCCAAATATGCATCACTCATGCAGTGCATATCCGATACACCGTCACGGATCAGTTGATAAACCTCGGAATGATAAAAAAAATCTAATGCCGCATCCAATGAAAGTCCCTGCTGTTTTGCAAAACATTCAATAACACGACTATATTTTTTCTGAAGTAAAATCGGATTTGCCATCATAATCTTTCACTCCCTTCAAAATGCAGTAAAGACAGCGCTTTTTCTGTACGAAAACAAATTTGCAGATTCGGCTTTTCATAACGCAACCGATTGATTGCTTCTGCTTTATCAATCAGTCCGTCAAAGAACAGCTCCACTGTATTAAACACCTTATCATTTGCAACACCACCAAGTACAAGATCGTAATCAGTCGTATCTTTTCCACTGCGGCAATTCAAAATAAACTCAAGCCATCCCTCAGAATAGGAAGCGAATCTCAAAACTTTCAGTTCCGTTTCTTTGTTTTCATCATATTCATATTTTGAAATAATACCGTCTTTTCCTCGGCGTTTGAATTTCCCGCACCATTTTACAGCCTGCCCATACAACGGTGTGACATAAAACCCACGCCCGAAGTCTACGTTAGGGCGGGAATGAACCAAATCCGGCTGTGCAATCTCTAAAAAAGAACCATGATAGAGAATCATACTTCCACGCCCCTTTCCTTCATCACATCAAGGAGGTCATTTACGATATATTCCCGGCTTTGAGTATGCAGCGCCTCATATTCCGGTACAATATAACCATTCAGAATATCGCTCTTTTCGGTAAATGCCTGATAGACACGCTCTGCATCCACACCCAGCTTTGCCGCAACATTTTCAATGCAAAATACAGCAAACTCGAGTTCATTGGAATTTTTAATTTTCCCATCTGCTATCATATGCAACCCCTCCTCCTACTGTTCCTATCTTTATCAATCAGCAATTTCCTCAGCTTTTTGTAACTAATTGCCCTTTCTTCACCTCAATCTTATTTACTCAAAAATAATGGTTCATGTGGTTAAGAAATCGGAATCTTTCGGCAAGAACTGCCTAGTAGACCGTAAATCAATTAATTATATCCATTGATGGTTCAAAATCTTCCATACTCTAAAATTAATACAATGTAACGATGAAGCCATCGGGCACAAAAGGTTTCAAATCATGCCGTCCATTTACTCAGAATGAATTTCACAGCATCCTTCAGGTTGTCGCTGAAATCACTCAGATCATCCATAGTAATAGCGCCGTCACTCACCAGTGCGGCAATATCCCAGTACGCCGAGCTTTTTTGCAGCTTTATCAGTACGCCCGGACCCTTTTTGTCCTGCTTGATCCGTTCATCCAGTTCCCAGAACTTCTTTGATGCAGGCCCCTCTCCGGAAAACAGTTCGATGTACTCATGATTGAGCTTTTCCATGTACGCTTCCTGCCAGTCCGTGATCCTTGAACAGAACAGTTTCCAGTCTGATTTTGAAATATCTACCATATTTTTTCTCCACGTAAAAAAATCAGGAAGCAGAGCCTGTCGTTCCACTTTCCGTCATGAAATCGAAGTCATCTCTTACGACTTCCAATATACCATTTTAACCGCTGCTTCTCTACCCCGGATTTCAGCCCAAGCTGACTGTTGTTTTCTTCCTGCTTTTATCTCTGCAGAAAACAACAGTCAGCGACCAATGCTAATGCGCCTCCAAACAAAAAAACTCCAATTGCAGTCGGCAACCCCAGCAGACCGCAATAATCAAAGGCCTTCTATGATTTTAATTTTATCATAGAAGACCTTAGTCAAACTTATTTGAGTTCGTTTTTACAGAGATGATTTCCCCGGCCCCGACTCTTTGTCAAATATCATCCTTTCATACTCCCAACAATTATGCTGCACCTCGAAGAGGTTCCATTGACTGCTCCTGAAAGAATGCTGCATCTTAGACTGCTCTGAGTTTTTGCTGTTCCTCTTCCAGCTGTCGTGCGTATAAATTAAATTGCCTGGGATCGTGACGCAGTCATACGATCCCAGGCAATTATTTTTCACCACCGATACTGGCAGCTTCTATGTTTTCTTTCTTCTATCGGATTGTAACCTTTATTTTTTTAGACACGCCGTTATGCGCATAAGCATATACATAACAGGTGCCCTTGCGGATCCCTTTGATCCTGCCGCTTTTTGTAACGGTGGCAATCGTCCTGTCCGTGCTCAGGTAGCGCAGCTTCGCTGCATAGCCTCTTGGCATCAGCCTTCTGCCTTTTTTCAGTGTCCTTACCGTTGCCTTGATGGCAGCCGTTTTGCCTGCTTTTATGCGAAGGCTGCTCTTTTTCACCGATACGCTTCTGGCATTTGTGTATTTCCTCGTATAACCGGTGGTATAGGCGTAAATCATTGGGCTTGTCCGTACATAGGACTTTTTGCCGTCCTTCATAACGTAGGCTTTGACGGTCGCCTTATACGCTGTCTGTTTTTTCAGTCTTGTCTTTGTCCACTTAAAGGTTTTGTTGCCTTTGATGGTTTTAACCTTCTTTGGAGCTTTTTTCCCGTATTTGCCAAGGAAGATGTCATAGCCTTCCGCGCCTTTGACTTTACTCCAGGTGAACGCAAGACTGCTTCTGCCCTTAGCTGTCATCTTCGCAAGGAGAGTTCCGCTTACTTCCGCAGCAGGCTCCGGTTTTTTAATTTCCTGCAGCGCACTTGCGTAATCGGTTTTCTCATCATTGTTGTACTGTTCGTTAAAAAGATACAGATGATCATTATCTCCAAGCTTACCGTCTGTATGGATCTCAACCGTTCCGGATGCATCGCTGCCCACGGTGCAGTTCTTGATCCGTCCGTAATACGTGATCTTTGCGTCTGCATCCGTGATGGGCTTATCGGTAATGATCGCTGACACATATTCGTTATACCCGGGTACAGCACCTTTGTAAGAGACGGATACTCCCTTGTCGGAAAGAGTAGTCTTGGAAACCGCAAAACCGGAATGCGCATCGTCCGCAACGGTCACTTTCCATGCGTTTGCGTCTAAATATTCGTTCGAGTGGGCGATCTGGTCAGACCGCGATTTCAGTGCATCGGCACCCGCGGGGTTGGATTCTTTGCCTAACTTAGCTGAAGATGTGAAGAGAACCGATTGAAGTTTCAGATGAAAAGCAGGACGCACCGCGTAAACTTTGATCAAACCGTCTCCCTCGAAGTTGATGTCACCATTTTTCATAACGAACGCTGCCTTGTTTCTGCTGTTACCCGGCGAGCGCAGCCACCAGGCCTTTTGCAAATAAGGAGCCGTAAGACGGATGTCAGGGTTTACGTTACTCGCTTCCCTCGTGGACAGCGGCCACAGAAGCGCATCTTTTACTTCGCTTCCGGCAATACCATCTGTATTATAAGCCATATAGTCCCCGGACTTCAGTGTCTTTGCGGCGACTGCCGCCTTCTCACCGCTCGAAAAGTTGTCAGCAATGGCATTAACCATTTTTCTGAGTCTGCTGTCTGCGTATGCATTACTGAACAAGTTGCTGGGATAGGGCAAATCGAACGCAGCCTCACCAAAACGGCCGTAGTAATCGTACTGCAGAAGCGCTATCGTATTTCTTTCACTCGCTGCGCCGCTGCGGTCATATCCGATCACTTTCCATGTTTTGTCCCCATAGTATAAAATCTGCGCTTCGTCCGTATTCGAATACTGTTTCAGCACATCTGTTCCCAGGTTCATGGATGGATCTCCGGCAGCCGCATAAGCCGGCACCGCCATCTGCGGGAGGAATCCTGCCATTACGGCAACTGACAGTCCTGCTGCAAGAAACGGCCGCATTCGTTTCTTTACTCGTTGTTTCATGCTATCGCCTCCTTTTTTCACTGCGTCTTCACGACGAAGAACGCACTTTCTGTAAACCTTCCTCTTCCTTTTCTACTCACTTTGATCTTACATACTTTTGCTTCTTTCAGGCAGACCCATATGGGTACTTATTGAAAAGATTCAAGGGAAAGAAAAAGCAGCCCATGAACAACTCATGGACTGCTTTGGTTTTTGATTTATTTCGCTTTAACGGTATAGGCATGCACGTAAGGGGAACTGTACTTCTTACCGTTGACCTTCACATAGGTGCGGATCCGGAAAACATAATTTTTCCGGGACTGTGCTGAAATCGTAAGGGAAGTCTTCTTTGCGGACAGATTCTTTATCGTGTACTTGGCGGCGCCTTTCTTCTTGTAGGCGATGCGGTAGCCGGAAATTCCGGATACGCGGGACCAGCGTACGGTAACTTTTTTCTTTGTACTGGACTTGCCTGTAAAACGTGTCGTCGGAACGGTAACCTCTGTCGGAGCGGAAGCTGCCGGCTCACAGTACTTCAGAGAAATCCAGGCCGGTGTGCCATTGTACAGAAATCTGCCCCAGCGGCCGCTGGTGGAAGTAACGGTAACCGTATATCCCCGGGTAACGGTACCGACAACCTCTGAGGTATTGGATGCCTGAGACCGAATATTCAAACTCCCCGCTGTTACTTTATAAGTACCCTTCGCGTATGTCTGGGCAGATGCTGTAGACGCGGTATCCGCGCTGCTCTCGGAACCCTGATAACGAAGCACATGGGTCCAGCTTCTGCTGTAGAAAGGTTTGGTGCTGATCTCCTGGCCGGTAGAATCTCCCGGTCTGCCGTCGATGTCCTTATGCGCGCCGACGATCTTGCCGTTTCCTGCATAAAGCTCTACATGGCCATATCTCCAGAGGATATCACCGGCTTTCAGATATTTGGTTCCGGCAGTGCTGAGTTTTAATTCGGAAGCGGAATAATCCTTAAACCCGACGGAAGTCAGGCTGCTGCGCATATCTGCGGTACAGGATGCGCCGCCGGTAGGGATTCCCGCTGCTTTATAAGCAGAAATGACGAAAGAACTGCAGTCATAATCCGGATTGCCCCAGCGTCTGCTCTGGCTGTATCCGTGTTTCTTATCCGCCGCGGTGGCAACTGCCCACTTCACTGCGTAAGACGCGGATGCTGCCTGTGCAGGCATGGCCGGTACAGCGGTCAGAATCGTGGCTGCCGCAAGGCCGATTGCTACAAGCTTCTTTTTCATCTTTCTCATATACTCTTCCTCAACAGACTCTTAACGATTTACAGGATCGGAATAAACGAACGTCATTTGAATATATTTTACGTTTTTGACATGCTTTTGTCAAATATTTCTTACAAAATGCCCTGGGTTTTTCTCATTGAAAAAAGCCCGCAAACCCTTGTTTTATCAGGGTTTTGCGAATTATTTCTGTAGTTTTTATCTCCCGCCCTTTATTGTACTGAAAAAAATACATTCATATTCTTAACATTTCTGTAACATATTATTTCCCGGCATAAAAAACGGACAGGGGAAAATTCCCTGCCCGTTAAAGACTGATTGGAATAAAAACCGATCGCCCGTCCGTACTGTCCGCTTATTCTGCGCGCAGTCTCTTGATCTCTTCGGTCATAGCCGGAACTACTTCAAACAGATCGCCTACGATACCGTAATCAGCGATGGAGAAGATATTTGCTTCCGGATCTTTGTTGATGGCAACGATGCAGTCGGAACCGCCGATACCAGCCGCATGCTGGATCGCGCCGGAGATACCGCAGGCAATGTACAGCTTCGGTCCTACGGTCTTGCCGGTCTGTCCTACCTGGTGGCTGTGGGAAATCCATCCGCTGTCTACTGCCGCACGGGATGCGCCAACGGTAGCGCCCAGAACGTCAGCCAGCTCTTTTAACGGTTCGAAACCTTCCGGACCGCCTACACCACGTCCGCCGGATACGATGATATCTGCGCCTTCCAGATCTACCAGCTCATCGGCAGCCTCTTTGATGACTTCCAGAATCTTGGTGCGGATCTGGTCTTCGGAAACATGGAAATCGATATTGATGATCTCAGCTTTGCCTTCTGTCTTGTCGCCCTTCTTGAATACGCCGGGACGTACGGTACCAAGCTGCGGACGGTTGTCCGGGCACATGATGTTTGCCATCAGGTTGCCGCCGAATGCAGGACGGGTCCAGATAATATTATCTGTCTCGTCGTCATAGTTCAGCTGAGTACAGTCTGCAGTCAGACCTGTCTTTAATTTGCAGGATACACGGGGACCCAGGTCACGTCCGTTCGGTGTAGCGCCAAACAGCATGGAGGTCGGTCCGTATGTTAAAACAGCGTGCTCTACGGCTGCTGCGTATGCATCGGTGGAATAATCTTTATATTCCGGTCCGTCGATGACATAAATCTTGTCTACCCCATGTGTATTAGCTTCGTCGATTGCCGGCTGTACGTTGCTTCCCACAATCAGTGCACACAGATTGCCTTTCTGCTTTTCCGCCAGACCGCGCCCCGGATTCAGAAGCTCGATGCCGACATTCTTAGCGGAACCATCTTCATTGGTTTCTACGAATACCCATAAATCTTTTGTTTTTACTTCCACGATATTATCCTCCTGAACTCAAATTAGATGATGTTAGCGTCGATAAGCATTGCAGCGAGTTTCTGGCCTTTCTGTGCGCCATCCTCGCCTTCGATGATAATGCCGCCTTTTTTCTGTTCCGGAACAAAGGTGGATTTTACCTTTGTAGGAGAACCTTTTAAGCCGATGCTGGAATCATCAATTCCAGGAAATTCTTCATAGCCGAGAACCGGGATTTCTGCCTTTCTGGCTGCCAGTTTACGTTTGATATTCGGATAACGGGGATCCCATGCCGGTTTTGTAAATGTAACAAGGCAAGGAGTCTTAACACCGATTACGGTGTTGCCGTCTTCTTCTTCTCTTAAGATCTTCAGGCCGTCTTCGTATACTTCTGCGGTCAGACCATAGGTCACCTGGGGAAGTCCAAGATGCTCTGCAAGCTCGCATCCTACCTGAGCGGTATCGCCGTCAATTGCCTGTTTGCCGCAGAAGATCGCGTCGAATTTTCCTTCGGTCTCTTCAATCTTCTTTACTGCGCAGGAAAGAATGTAGCTGGTTGCCAGTGTGTCAGAGCCGCCGAACTGACGTGCGGATACCAGATAAGCTTTATCTGCCGCAATGGCAAGGCCTTCTCTTAATACTGCTTCCGCCTGCTGCGGTCCCATGGACACAAGTACGATCTTGGTATCCGGATCAGCATCTTTAATTCTGGCGGCTGCTTCCAGGGCATAGCCGTCAAACGGGTTCAGAATACTCGGAACGCCCTTACGAATCAGTGTGTTTGTTTCCGGATCGATTTTGATGATCGTTGTATCCGGTACCTGTTTTACACATACTAAAATGTTCATATGATATCCTCCTAATCATAAATTCGTAATCACTTGAAAATTACGATACCTTTCTTAATATAAGCTTTTTTTACAGCACTGTCAATAAACATCTTGTATTTTTGCTAATATTTTAACAACACTTTGCACAAAACTTATTTCTTACATAATATATCATTTTTATGCATAACATGCGAAGTGTTTTTGTATGCATAACTGACTTTTCCGTCAAAAAAAGGCCATGGGGGTTCCACCGTTATCACATGGTGGAACCCCCATGGCCTGTCTTCTGCTTTTTTGTCTTTACTGCTCCGCAGGATCTGTTTCAAAAGCCTGGCGGATACTGTCATAGTGCAGGAAAATTCCTTCCCGGGCATATGCTCTGATCTCATCCAGGGTCGCGATCTGAAATCCGTCTGTCTCGGACTCCTGGGCGTGGACATCGGACTCGTCAAAATCCAGCACGAACCGATAGACATCGACGAAATAATTGTCTCCTTCTCCGGGATTTTCCCGATGATAGGTAAACAGATATCCGCCGTCCGCATGCCGCACATCCAGTCCTGTCTCCTCTTTGACTTCTCTGCACACGGCATCAAAGGAGGACTCGCCTGCCTGGGCAGCCCCGCCGGACACTTCCCACCAGCCCGGCGCCCAGGCTTTGGTCATCACGCGGCGGGTGATCAGAAACCGGCCGTCCGGACGCGCGATCACGCCCAGTACCGTAAGATGATACTCATCGTCCTTCAGGCACCAGTCATTCCGTTTCATTTTCCGGCCGGTGAGCTGTTTGTTTTTATCATAAATATCCCAGTATTCCATAATTCTTTTTCTCCGCTGTCCGCTCTGCCTGTTCCAGGCGGACGTATTACTTGTTCTGTTCTGCTCTTCTGCGCGGTATTCCGGTGAAACGAGGTCTATTCCCTTCCGTCCCAACAATATGTGCAGAGCTTGCACCGGTCTATGCCGGTGGAATCCAGCATATCATCCAAACGGTTGTATGCCAGGGACGTAAAATTCAGCTGCTGCCGGATGCGCTCCAGCATTTTCGCGTATTCCGGCGTATCCGGATCCGCGTAAACGGAAAGGGTCTCTATATCTTCTACGATACGCCCTTCTTCTTCATTGATGACTCTTCTGGCAATCAGTTCCATTTCAGAAGTGGAGCGGGAGAAGTTCAGATATTTGCAGCCAAATAATATCGGCGGGCAGGCCGGCCGGATATGCACTTCCTTTGCCCCGCTGGCATACAGGAATTCTGTGGTTTCCCGCAGCTGCGTGCCCCTTACGATCGAATCATCGATCAGGAGCAGCCGCTTATTTTCGATCAGTTCATGCACCGGGATCAGCTTCATCTTGGCGATCAGATCCCGTCGCTTCTGGGTCGGCGGCATGAAAGAACGGGGCCAGGTAGGGGTATACTTGATAAACGGGCGCGCAAAGGGAATGCCGGACGCGTTGGAATATCCAATGGCGTGTCCCAGGCCGGAATCCGGTACGCCTGCCACCACATCAATATCTTCCTTCGTCATTCCGTCCCGCTGTGCCAGCAATTCTCCGCAGCGGTTGCGCATCCGTTCAACGGACACCCCTTCGTAGCTGGAAGACGGATAGCCGTAATAAACCCATAAAAAGGTACAGATCTTCATGTCCGTACCGGGTTTTACCAGGGTAGTCACAGCATCCGGCGTCATGACAGCGATCTCACCCGGACCCAGCTCCCGATAATCCGTGTATTCCAGATTCAGATAAGCAAATTCCTCGAAGGAAGCGCAGAATCCCTCTTTTTTCTGTCCGATCACCAGGGGCGTCCTGCCCTTTTTGTCCCGGGCACAGTAGATTCCTTTGGGCGTCATTACCAGAATGGTCATGGATCCGTCGATCATCTCCTGGGCGAATCGGATCCCTTCCACCAGATTTTCCTTCTGGTTGATCAGTGTGGCCGTCAGCTCTGTCTTGTTAATCTCGCCGCCGCTCATTTCCAGGAAATGGGCATGACCGTCTTCAAAGACTTCCGCAATCAGCTCTTCGGTATTGTTGATCTTGCCCACAGTAGTGATCGCGTATGTCCCGTGATGCGAACGGACAATCAGCGGCTGCGGGTCATAATCCGAAATGCAGCCGATCCCCATGTGCCCCTGCATCTGTCTGACGTCTGATCCGAATTTGGTACGGAACGGAGAGTTTTCAATATTATGGATGGAGCGGTTAAATCCATCCTCCCCGTATACTGCCATGCCCGCTCTTCTGGTCCCGAGATGTGAATGATAATCTGTTCCGTAGAACAGGTCAAAGACGCAGTCCTCTTTCAGGGCTGCCGCAAAGAATCCTCCCATTATGCCTCCTTGCTGCTCCGGGCAGGTGTCCTGCCGCAGCTGTCGTATTTGCCGTATTTACATAGACAAATCATTATACCATGTACAGCTAAAATACGCTACGCAAAGTACTGGTCAATTCCGTCAGCGATACCGTCGGCAAGTTTTTTCTGATAAGAAGGATCCGCCATCTGCTGATCTTCCCGCGGATTGGTCATATAGCCCAGTTCCACCAGTGTCACCGGAATTTTGCTCCAGTTATTTCCGGAAAGATCGTTCCGTTCTACCACGCCTTCGCTTCTGGCACCGGTGGCGGCACAGAGATGTCGGATCACATCGGAAGAAAGCTTTCTGCTCTTTTTGTAAAGGCCCGCGTTATATCGGTTGGAAGGGCTCATGCAAATGGCCATGGCGCCGTGGGCGCTGCTGTCACTGACCCCATTGGCGTGAATCCGGACATAGATTTCCGCTCCGGAGCGGTTGGCCAGTTTTGCCCGTTCCACATTGCTTATATTGACATGATTGGAGGTGCGGGTCATCACCACCCGATAGCCCCTGCTTTTCAGGGCCGTCTGCAGCCTTTTGGAAACCTGGAGGTTCAGTTCGTATTCATTCAGCCCTGTCACCGTACCGGATGTGCCGGAGGCAACTTTTGCCTTTTTTTCGGAGGAACCGGGGCCTACCGGTTCTGTTTCGGAATTGCCCCGGGCCTGATGGCCGGGATCAATACATACCGTATGACCGCTGCCGGTTTTTTCCGCGGTTTTCTCCTCATTCGACGGCTTCTTTGCCTGTTTCCCGTCGGCGGCATTTTTCCGGGAGCCGTCAGTTTCGGAGTTTTCCCCGATGCCGGAAGTTTCCCCGGTGCCGGATTTTTTCCCGGTATCGGAGGATTCTGCCTTTTTCTCTGTGCCTTCCGCTCCCGTCTTTTTCTCCGTCTCCGCTGTACCGGATGTGCGCTCGGAAGCGGAGGATCCTGCCTCTTTCCCGGCGGATGTCTCCGCTTGCTGCTGTGTATCCGCTGCAGTCTTCTGTCCGGGAGCTGTTTCCTGTGTATGCCCGCCGCCGCAGGCAGTCAGCATTCCTGCAGCAGCTGCCAGTATCCCGGCCGCTGCCAGTTTTCGCATTTGTTTTCCTGTCATACGTATCCTTCCTCCCTGATCAGCTGAGGCGTCCCACAATCATCCGAAGCAGATCCTTCGGCTCCCGGGCAATACTCTGCGCCTCATTTTCCAGCAGGAATTTTTCATCCCGGAATCCCCAGCTGACGGAAATGCTGTCCATCCCCGCGTTCTGCGCCGTCCGGATGTCCACATCCGAATCCCCGATATAGACGCCTTCTACCGGATCCATGGACAGCTGGCGGCAGACAGAAAACACGGAGTCCGGCGCCGGCTTCCTGCGGATTCCTTCCCGTTCGCCTACTGTGATATCGAAAATCCCGTCAAAAAAATGGGTGCAGAGCTTCTGCACCGGCGCGTCTGCCTTGTTGGAAACAACGGCAAGCTTGACGCCGATATGCTTCAGCATCAGCAGCACCGATTTGATATCGTCATAGGGCCGGGTCAGATCCATGCAGTGCCGGCTGTAATGACTGCGGAATTCCCGGAAAACCTTCTCCTCCAGCGCCGGATCTGTCCCCACCGGCACAGACCGGCTGATGAGAGTTCGGATTCCGTTTCCCACATCTTCCCGCACTTCTTCCAGAGTTCTCCGAGGCAGATTTTCCGCTGCCAGAGCATAATTAACGCTCATGTGAAGATCCCCTAATGTATCTAAGATTGTTCCGTCAAGATCAAAAACTGCTAATCTATAATCCATACTATTACTTCCTTATACAAAACTATCTGAATCGTAATTTTTTTACTCTTCATTACTTTTTAATGGATTATTCTACACGAAACAAATAAAAAATACAAGGAGCCTTTTTCAGGCTCCCTGTATCCATTCCTGCATTATTCTGCCGGCTTGAAGTCATCTTTTGCCGCGCCGCAGATCGGACAGCACCAGTCATCCGGAAGATCTTCAAATGCTGTGCCGGGTGCTACACCGTTATCCGGGTCGCCGACTTCCGGATCATATATATATCCGCAGGGTTCACATTCGTATTTCATCTATAAGGCTCCTTTCTTTTTATCTGAAATCAGACTCGCATACAGCCCATTCCATATGCTACCCTGATTCTATCACAGAACACCGTTTAATATAAGACTTTTTTTGTATATTTTCAAAAAGATTTCCTGCTCAGTCCTGCTGCATCTGATATCCGTAATAATCAAAATAAAAATCCAGTCGGTCGTTGATCTTGCGTCGGATTCTGTCCTCCAGCTGGAAGTGATTTTTCTGGTAATTCTTCTGGCTGTCCAGATAATCTTCAAAATAGGGTCTGGCTTCCGCATATCCCTCCAGCTGCAGCTGCTGATAGATCTTCCGGAGATAGGCTTCCGGATCCTGGCAGAAGTCTTCATATCGGATGTCGATATGATCCTCCGGTTTCATTTCTTCCAGTTCATGGATTGCCTTGCGGTAGACACGGGCGCACAGGTCGATGGAAACATCCTCAATCACTTCCCTGGGAGCCGGCGTATTCAGGCAGAAATTATCCATTTCTTTGGTAAACATATTGATGGTGGACGGAATCAGCGCATAGGGATGCCGGAAAATATTGATAAACTTGGCCGCCGGATAGCACTTCTTCAGGGCATCAATCCGACAGGTATTCTCCGGACTCTTCAGAAGCAGCTGTTTCCCGTCTTTGACAAAGGTGGCTTTTTTCAGAATATAGTCATACGCTCTGCGCCACTGGCGTTTTTTTCTGCTGCTCTGCTCACTGATAAACGCAGTTTCAATATATTTGGTGCCTCTGCCCCCGTCCGGAAACACCAGCATATGGCTGATGGCCTGCGTAGATATGGTGGCCTGGGCAAATACCTCTTCCATCGGAAGATCTGTGGTGTATTCCAGGTTGTCCATCGGGCGGGCTCCCTTAAGAAACACATTCATGTATTTTTCCAGAATCGGCCGCAGCAGAATGCTGTTGTTGAACGTCACGGTATTCACCGGATCAAACCAGGCAAACTGAGGGTCCCTGGTCAGAAGATTCTGCAGAAACGTGGTCCCTGAACGCCAGAATCCCACTATGTATATCGGGTCTTTCTTCAGTCGGGTGGCCTTGATCCTACGGTCATAGATCAATTTTTCCGCCAATGCCGGCGGTGTCAGCAGGGAAATCACAAAAGTCATAAAGGCCGCCTGGGGCCGGTTCTCTCTGGTAATCGGATTGTCACGCAGCAATGCGATCCAGTTACCCAGGGTACATCCCATCAGATTGTGGGAAAGGTTTAGTTTCTTTTCCATGGTTGCTTCTTGTCTTCGCTTTCTCAGTTCTCTTTTTCCCATTGATCCGGAAAGATCATAAGCAGGGAGCGGCTGTCCATACTGTCCACATACTGAAACGCCTTCAGCTGCGGGCAGAAATCCGCCACATGATAGTCTTCCACGAAATATTGTATCACTTGTTCATATAAATCCATAGAAGAAAATTTCAGCTGGATGCTGCTTGCCCCCTGGAGATATTTCTTCTGAATGGCCTTGCCGATGGCCTGCCGGTCAAATTCGGAAAAATACAGCTTCTCATGGACAAAATAATTGTCTTTGACTGCTGTGCATTTCGGCAGTTTGATCATGTCGGAAGCCGTATGGGTGTCCTGTATGTCTGCAGTGGTGGCTCCCAGATAATTGTAATTGATATATTTTTCTGTCTGGTTCTCATTCCCGTTCTGGGAAAAAGCATATTGGGAATTGCCCCAGGTCACATCTACATAGTAATACGCCCCGTCCATCCTGACAAGATTCCAGGCGTGATTAATGCCTCTTGCCCTGCCTTCCACGGTGGTACAGGAAACTCCCAGTTTTTTCAGAAGATACTGCATGCCGTAGGCATATCCCTGGCAGACTGTTCTTCTGCCCAAAAAGGTACTGATGATATTCTGGCTGTTCGGCGCGCTGCTGTCATAATCCACCGTACGGATCAGGGTGTCATAGCAGTACTTTACCTTATCATAATCTGTGCCGTCCCGGGGCGCGTCTTTCAGGATGCCCTTTACTTTTTTGTTGATTTTTTTTCTGCAGCTGTCAATCTTTTCCTCCGACATCGTATATTTGGGTGAAATATCAATGGCCTGGATTTTTCCGTCTTTTTTATAAAGCTCATAGGACAGGTTTTTCACCCAGAAAAACTCCTCATGATCACACCGGACTGCCTGCCAGGATTTTTTCAGGACTTTCAGGCTGGACGTGGCCAGACGCACATCTGATTTTCTGTGTTTGACGGTATCCACCATCTGATCATAAACCAGCTTTTCATTGTCCGTCAGCGTCCGGTAGGCATACAGTTTTTCTGAGTCACTGGGCACCTCCAGGAGTCCGTCACTGGCAAAAAGCTGACTGACCGCATGCTGTCTGCCGCATCCCGACGCAAGGAGCAGAACCGCCAGAACGATTACAACCAACCGTATCCATCTTCTTTTGTTCCCGTTTGATTCTTTTCCCTGTTTCAATCGTTTCCCCGCATTCTGCCGACGCATGATCCCCGGCATCCGTCCTCAGGTCCGAAGTCCTGCCCTGGTGTATGCGGACTCAGACTTCCGCTGCCGGACGCTTTTCCGGAAGTTCTGCCTTCTTTTCATATTCACGCATTGTGATAACCGGGCCGCCGGTCTTTTCAATGTATTCTTCTGTGATGGTTACGCCGCCGATCTCATCATCTTTCGGAATTTCATACATAATATCCAGCATGTAATCCTCAAGAATCGACCGGAGTGCCCGGGCGCCCACTTTACGCTCTTTGGCTCGTCTGGCAATGGCATGCAGCGCCCCGTCGGTAAAGGTCAGTTTCACTTCATCCATGGCCAGCAGCTTCTGATACTGTTTAATAATGGCGTTTTTCGGTTCTTTCAGGATACGTACCAGCATGTCTTCCGACAGCGGATCCAGTGAAAATAAGATAGGAAGCCGGCCGATGAATTCCGGTATCATGCCAAACCGCCGGATGTCTTCCGTGGTCACATATTTGAGCAGATTCGTCTCATTGTCGTACTTATCCTTCAGGTCCGCGATAAATCCCATGGAGGAATGCCTGGTCAGCCGCTCTTTGACAATATCCTCCAGGCCGGGAAAGGCCCCGCCGCAGATAAAAAGAATGTTGGAGGTGTCCACTGTAGTCATCGGAACCATGGCATTTTTGCTGGCGGCTCCTACCGGTACTTCAATTTCTGCGCCTTCCAGGAGTTTCAGCATGCCCTGCTGTACCGATTCCCCGCTGACATCTCTCTGGGTGGCGTTCTGTTTTTTCGCCAGTTTGTCGATTTCGTCAATAAATACGATTCCGTGTTCCGCCCGTTCCACATCATTGTCTGCGGCTGCCAGCAGTTTGGACAGTACGCTTTCGATATCATCACCGATATAACCGGCCTCGGTCAGAGATGTGGCATCCGCAATGGCAAGGGGCACATTCAGCAGTCTGGCCAGTGTTTTCACCAGATAGGTCTTGCCGCAGCCTGTGGGGCCGACCATCAGCATATTGGACTTTTCGATCTCCACCCCGTCATCTTCCATCGTCATGGAAGCCACGCGCTTGTAATGATTGTATACTGCCACGGACATCACCTTCTTGGCGTAATCCTGTCCGATCACATATTCGCTGAGTTTTGCCTCGATTTTATGTGGCGCGGGAATCTTTGTGATATCAATTTCCGCTTTTTGCTCCGCGGCTTCTTCTTTTTTCTTTTTTTTCGGTTTGATCTTCGGCTGGGCGCCTGCCAGTTTCTGAAGGTCCGACAAATTCATAAAGCTTATATTCGGTGTCTTGCCGCCGGCAAACAGATCTCCGATATTCAGACCATCCAGGCCGGGAAAATTCATCTGGTTCATGCTGTCAAAGGTTTTCTGCATGCAGTCCTGACAGATGCATATATGATTCGGAATATGGATCAGTTTGCCGGCAATGCTTTCCGGACGCTTGCACATGTAGCAGACGTCTTCATATCCCCCGTCATCCTTATGTTCGGTATCAGCATCAGTCACTTCCGTATCCTTGGGATCGACTGTTTCTGTGTCCTGTAAGGTTTTGTCGTCTTCCATCTGTTCCTCCTTATAAAATCAGGCTTTTCCGCCCGCAACAAACTTCTGCATATTGGTGTTAATGATACCACAGCTTTCCTTGCCATTTCAACCGAATCCCGTGAAACCACAGATAAATTTAACAATTATTTTATTGACTTTTTACCTACATAAGTCTACCATATCGGAAGGTATGATTTTAATTACGTTATATGTGTAGAGCTATGTGCATTTTTACAGCGGAGGCGTTTTTTTATGAAACCGATCAAACATCTGATCCATCACTGCACTGCCCGACTGGCAGAGCGATTTCCGAATAACAAATTCCTAAACGGTGAGCGTAAGGCCAAACGACTGGCCCGACAGGCGGAGTTCCGCCGGAAGTTCCATATCTTCCTGGAAAAACCTGCTGTCAGGTTCATGAGCAAATACTCGCTTTTCTTTCATATTATATTAGCCTGCGCGCTGGTTCTGATTATCGAGACCTGCTCCAGACACTCCCTGCTCTCGGCATTTTCCTTCGCATTTACGTCGCCGCTGGCATTTTTATACAACGCGCTCTTAGTCTTTGCGTCTCTGCTGCTGGTCTATCTCTTCAAGCGCAGAATGCTGTTTCGGATTGTAATCTCCGTATTCTGGGTGCTGCTGGGCGTTGTCAACGGCATTATCCTGGCATCCCGCGTGACGCCGTTTAATTTCACCGATCTGAAGCTGATCAGCGATTTGCTGGCCATGAAAAATTCCAAATATGTCACGGTCGGGGAATCCGTACTTATCCTCTGCTGCCTGATCGCAGTCGTTGTTTTTATCGTATTCATCGCAGTACGGGGTCCGAAATTCCACGGCAAAATTCACAGAGTCCGCAACCTGCTTGGTCTGGTGGCCTGCCTGGCGGTCATTCCCTTTATTACCAAAGGCGCGATCCACTCAGACATTCTGTCCGGTTACTTCGGCAACCTGGCACAGGGCTACCAGGATTACGGCTTTGTTTACAGTTTTTCCGCCAGCGTAGTGGATACCGGCATGAAAAAACCTTCCAATTACAGCCAGTCTACGGTAAACCAGATCCTGCAGACCGAGTCAAAGAAAAAGACTTCTATAGGCTCCAAGGACCAGCCGAATATCATCTTCGTGCAGCTGGAGTCCTTTATTGACCCCAACGAACTGACCTTCCTGAAATACTCCAAGGATCCCACACCGAATTTCCACAAACTGCGGAGCAATTATTCCAGCGGCTATCTGACGGTTCCTGTGGTAGGCGCCGGTACGGCCAACACAGAATTTGAAGTGATGACAGGTATGACCCTGAAGTACTTCGGTCTGGGAGAATACCCGTTCAAAACGGTCCTCAAATCTTCCACCAGTGAAAGCATTGCCACGGATCTGCACAACATCGGTTACGGTACACACGTCCTGCACAACAACGGCGGTAACTTCTACAGCCGTGCCACGGTATTCCGCAACCTGGGCTTTGACTCCTTCACCAGCAAGGAAGAGATGAACATCACGAAATACAACGAAATCAACACATGGCCCGCGGATGACATCCTTGTCAGCGAAACAAAAAAGACCATGGATTCTACCAAAAATAAGCCTGACTATATTTATACCATTACCGTACAGTCCCATGGCAGCTATCCGACAGAAAAAGTCTTCACAAATCCGGAAATCAAGGTAACCGGCGGTGACACCACAGAAAAAAACAACCAGTGGGAATATTACATCAACGAAATTCACGAAGTGGACAACTTTGTGGGCAATCTGATCCAGATGCTGTCCAAACGTGACGAAAAGACTCTGGTTGTCTTCTACGGCGATCATCTTCCTACCATGGGTCTGGAGGAAAAAGATGTCAAAAGCGGCAACCTGTTCCATACGGTCTACGCCACCTGGGACAACTTCGGCCTGGCGAAAAAGAACAAAAATGTAACCACCTATCAGCTGTCCTCTTACATCACCAATCGTCTGGGCATCCACGAAGGCACCATTTTCAAATACCATCAGACCGCAATGAGCAGCGGAGACGATAAGAAAAGCAGCTATCTCTCCCGCCTGCAGCAGCTGCAGTATGACCTGCTTTACGGCGGCAATTACGCCAACGGCGGCAAGGATATGCCTGCTTCCGACCTGGAGATGGGGGTACAGAACGTCACCATCCGCTCCCTGGCTCTGAAACAGTCCGGCAGCTCATCCGCTGATACGCAGCAGCAGGCCTCCAATACCAACGAAAAATCCGTCAACAAGGCAGCGGAACAGGCCCAGAAATCTGAGAAGAAATCCGCTTCCAAATCCGGCCAGGCGGACAGTCTCACCCCGAAAGTTGCCACTGCGCCCCCCGGTACCGACTCTGCCGCGGACACCTCTTCCGCAGAGGAAGAAACGGAACCTGTCATTTCCATCAAGGGTAAAAACTTTACCCCCTGGAGCAAGGTATATATCAACGGTTCCGCAGTTTCAACCACCTATGTTTCCGGTTCTGAACTGGAAATCAGCCCGGACGCCCTTTCTGACGGCTGCAAAATCTGTATCCAGCAGATGGGTTCCGGCGACACCGTGTTCCGCCGTTCCAATACCATCACTTTGGCAAAAACAGCGGATCTGACTGCCATCACCAATGATCCGTCCACCGCTTCCGGAAAATATTCGGACACCTCAAAGGATCTGACAGACGCTGAATCCTCCGAAGCAGGTAACAGCGCAGAAAATACAGATACGAACCACGCGGCGGATACTGATAAAAACTGATCCGGTCCTCCGCAGCGTATCTTTCCGCTTTCAGAATCAACCGCCGCCAGGCGCACATTTACAAAAAGGCAGCCACAGATCCCAACGATCCGTGGCTGTCTTTCTGTCTTTCTGTCTGTGCGATCCGGATGCCTTGTGTCAGCAGTCAGTCTTCCGGTCGGCGCGGATCAGTTCCCTGACCGCCGCTATGGCTGTTTTTATCGCTGCTTCCGTATCATGTACCACCGGATTCGGCAAACCCGCTTTCTCCCGCTCCTGATTGGCCATAACCAGCAGCACAGAACCGGCACGCACATGCAGCGCGCTGGCCACGATAAAGATGGCTGCCGATTCCATTTCCGAGGCAATACAGCCGAGACGTTTCCAGGCTTCCCATTTTTCTTCCAACATGGCGCCCACAGGCATCCGCTCCGGTTCATGCTGTCCGTAAAAAGAATCTTTGCACTGCACTACCCCGGTATAAGCACGAAATCCGCAGCTGTCTGCCCCCCGGCGCAGGGCTTCCACCACATCCTGGCTGGGTACGGCCGGGAACTCAATCGGCGCATATTCCCGACTGGTTCCCTCCGCGCGGATTGCTCCCGTGGCAATGGCCAGGTCGCCCCCCAGAATCTCCGGCTGCATTCCTCCGCAGGTTCCCACCCGAATCAACGTGCGGGCACCCGCCTGTACCAGCTCCTCCACAGCAATAGCCGCAGAGGGTCCGCCGATTCCGGTGGAGGTGACGCTGACTGCCGTACCGTCCAGCATCCCTGTATAAGTCACATATTCCCTGTGGTCCGCCACCAGACGGGGCTGTTCCAGGTGTTCCGCGATCTTGCTGCAGCGCTTGGGATCCCCCGGCAGGATCACATATTCTCCCACTTCTCCCTTTCGAATCTGCAGGTGGTACTGCAGTCCTTCTTCCGCATAATGCATTTTTCTTCACTCCTTGTCTGTCTGCTTCCTGCAGCCGGTTTTCTTCCGGACTGCCCTGTATTTCCACTATACCACGGCAGATCAGAGAGCGCCAGGCAGATCCCGCGTGGAATCTGCCTGGCGCTCCGCATTCATTGTTAATATTCTTATTCTTAAGAAGGACTTTTCTGTTATCTGTATTATTTATCCGCAAACAGCTCGGTGGATAAATATCTGTCTCCGGTATCCGGAAGCAGCGCTACAATTGTCTTGCCCTTGTTTTCCGGGCGTTTTGCCAGCTCTGCGGCAGCCCATACAGCGGCTCCGGAAGAAATGCCTACAAGGAATCCCTCTTCCCGCGCTACTTCTCTGCCTACTTCAAAGGCTGCGTCATTTTCTACGGTAATGATTTCATCATAAACAGAAGTATCCAGTGTCTCCGGAACAAATCCTGCGCCGATTCCCTGGATCTTATGGGAACCGCCTTTGCCGGTAGACAGTACCGGTGAAGATGCCGGTTCTACTGCTACGATCTTCACATTCGGGTTCTTGGATTTCAGATACTGTCCCACACCGGTAACGGTACCGCCTGTACCTACGCCGGCTACAAAAATATCTACTTTTCCCTCTGTGTCTTCCCAGATCTCCGGACCTGTGGTAGCCTTATGGGTCGCCGGATTTACCTGGTTGGTAAACTGACCCGGAATAAAGCTTCCCTCAATCTCAGCTGCCAGTTCATTTGCCTTGGCGATGGCGCCCTTCATACCCTTGCTGCCTTCTGTCAGAACCAGCTCTGCGCCATATGCTTTCATCAGGTTGCGGCGCTCGATGCTCATGGTCTCCGGCATTACAATAATGATCCGGTATCCCTTGGCTGCTGCTACAGAAGAAAGTCCGATACCGGTATTGCCGGAAGTGGGCTCGATGATTACAGAGCCTTCTTTCAGCTGTCCGTTCTTCTCTGCTTCCTCAATCATGGATTTGGCGATACGGTCTTTTACTGATCCGGCCGGATTGAAGTATTCCAGCTTGCCTAACACAGTCGCCTCCAGATGGTTGGCTTTGGAATAATTTGCCAGCTCTACTAAAGGTGTTTTTCCTACAAGGTCTAAGATTGATTTGTAAATTGCCATATTTTTTTACCTCACATACTGTTAAATCAATTTGAAGTTATCTGTAAGTCAATTGCTATGCATTGAATATATCACCATTACCCCAGTAAGTCAATAGGCAATGTGAGTTTTTATTTTTTTCTTTACTTCCGCCGGCAGTCATTGCATTTTTTCATGTTTTATGCTATCTTAAATTCATAAACACATAGTAAAAACCTAGGCGTTGTTAAACAGAGGCGCCGGTTTGCTGATACACCAATCAGAAGGACATAACAGGAGGACATACCCTATGAAGATTTCAACAAGAGGACGCTATGCGCTTCGCATGATGCTGGATCTGGCGGAACACTACAGCGACGAATACATTTCATTAAAGGAGATCTCCAAACGTCAGGATATTTCCAAAAAATACATGGAACAGATCATCCCCATGCTGAACCAGGGACATCTGCTGCGTACCGCCAAAGGACAGCATGGCGGCTACCGCCTGGCCCGGCTTCCGCGGGAGATCACACTGCGTGAAGTTGTTTCCTGCGCGGAGGGCGGCATTAACATCATCGACTGCCTGGCAGACGAGGTCAACCAGTGTCCCCGGGCCGAGACCTGCATGACCCTGCCGATCTGGGAAGGCTTGAACAAAACAATCAATGATTACCTGGAGTCCTACACTCTGCAGGATATCCTGGACCGCCAGGCCAGTGACATGGGAACCTATGTCATTTAACAGCATCCAGCCACGGACTGAACGCTGCACTGACGGAAAAAGGCATCGACTGAAAAAGCACTGCCGCGAAAGAATTTCTTTCTTCCGCGGCAGTGCTTTTTACCGTTTTTCCTGTCTGGCTGACGCCTGAAACCATTCCATGATCTGCCGATTCACATGGTCACTGGCAAGAATAGTGCCGGCAGCGGCCTGTTCCGGATCCGGCTCCCCGCAGACATCCATTCCACAGATGGGCCTCTTCTGCCGGGCCAGTTCCAGAACCGCCAGCAGTTCTTCCATGGTCATGGTCCCCTGATCCCAGTCTGTTTCCAGGACGGATGGCGCCAGCACATCCTTATCCACGGAAACATACAGCAGCCTGTCGGAACTGTCCGGCTCTGCTTCCAGCCACCGGCTATCTGCCAGCGCCTCTGCTGCCGTCAGCATCTGATACACGCCTTCGCATTCCGGATCAACCGAAGATTTCAGCTCCGGATCCGCCCCTACCAGAAAGACCCGCCGCAGATCCCCGTTTGTCTGTATACTGTCAAGGATCCAGGATCCGCAGCTTAAGATATCTCCGAATGCCGGCCGCTGCATATCTGTGTGATGATCAAAGACGAGCAGGTCAAAGGGTTCCTGTATTTTTTCTGTCCAGAATCCGGTCAGATAGTGATAATTGCCGGAATCCAGATAATGCAGCCCTTCGGCCGGGCAGTCCGCCATCCGGCGGCGGATCCGGTCTGCCGCCTCGTCCGAGCAGTATCCTCTGGTTCCGGAAATATCCTTCAGTTCCATCCGGGAACCGGCCTGCTTCCAGAACTCCTCCCGGTCATAGATACCGGTCAGATTCATCAGAATCACCGGCATGGGCATCTGTTTCTCCTTTTCCATGAATGCATTCTCTCCCTGCCGCGGCACCGCTGCGGCTGGTTTGCACCGATCAGTCGATGAGGCGGCCTTTTGTATCTTTGTAATTAAACACCGGTCCTTCCAGGCATACATAGGTGTCATTAATCTTGCAGTGACCGCATTTGCCGACACCGCATGACATCTTGCGCTCAAAGGAAACCCAGATTTTGTCCTCCCGGGCACCGTTTTTCAGACATTCCAGCGCTGAAAAATGCATCATCACCGGCGGCCCCACAATGACAATATTATAGTCTTCGAAGGAACGGATGGGCACTTTGCCGATATGCGCCGTCACCATGCCGGTTTCATAGCCTTCTTCCACTTCGTTGTCCAGGGTCACGATCATGCGAAATCTGGATTTGAACTTATTGATCTCTTCTTTAAACAATACCGCATCTTTGTTCTTAAATCCAGCGATAACAGTTACTGATTTGCAGACTTCCGGATGATCATAGAAATGATTGATCAGCGTCATTACCGGAGACATGCCGGTTCCGCCGCAGATAATCAGCAGATCCTTGTTTTCAAACTTTTCCGCCGGAAAATGATTGCCGTAAGGCCCCCGCAGGAAAATGCTGCGTCCCGGCTCCAGCCGGAAAATCTCCTGGGTCAGCATCCCCACATTGCGGATGGTAAATTCCACGTATCCCGGTCCCTTTCCGCTGGCGGAAATCGGCGCCTCTCCCACCTTCGGAAGAGACAGCATGAAGAACTGTCCGTAATCCGGTTCCACATCACAGGAAACCCGGAAGGTATATTCCGTTTCGGTATGTTTCAGCACATTTAAAATCTTGTGCGGCGTCGGAAGTAATATATTCTTGCTCATGGTATGCTCCATTCCGCCGCCCTTCTGGCGGCCTGTTCTGTTTCCGTCCCGTCTGCCGGCATCCCCGCCGGCGCGGCTGTCCGGTCTATTATTCCTCTGTCTTTTCCTGCTGCAGGTTCACACGGGCTGCCTGAGCCGAATCAAATACCCAGGAATTTGCCTGGGCCGCTTCTTCTTCCTGGCGGGCCTTCCGCTCTGCCTTGATCGCTTCCACCCCGTCATGGAGCCGGTTTACCGTATCAATAAAGGAAATATCCTCCGGACACCGTGTGGTGCATCTTCCGCAGCCCACACACATATGATCGCTGCCGCCAAAGCGTTTTCTGTAATCGTAGGTCTTGTGCATGGCTTTAAACCGCATCATTTTATCCGGTTTCGGCCGGTCAATATGACCGCCTGCCGTTTTGGAAAACTCCGGCAGCATGCAGGAGGACCAAACCCTGCGCCGCTGTCCGTTCAGGCTGTTTTCCTCATCCAGGAAATCCACCGTTTCAAAACAGCTGCAGGTCGGACATACCGCATTGCATCCGCCGCAGCTGATGCACTGGTCATTATACTCCTTCCAGAAGGGCAGGTCGTTGATCTCCTGCATCATGCAGGGATCATCGATGTCCGGTACCCGCATTTTTTTCCGGTTTTCCTGAATAAACCGCGGTTCATAACTGCAGGCTTCCTCTCCTTCAAAGAATTCGAAGAATTCCGCGTCTGCCACCTGCACCTCAATAAATCCCTTGACCCAGGCCGGCTTCTGCTCCTCCCCGCCGTTCGGGTCAGTACCGTTCTGATTTCCCAGGCTCACTGCCATACTGTAATGGGACGTCTGATTCGACCCCATCGAAGCACAGCAGCAGTTTTCCCAGCTTTCCGGGCATTCCAGCAGAACAAACCGGACTTTTTCCCGCAGCCGCTCATAATAGACGTCCGAATTGCCGCCGTTTGCCAGAAACATATTGTCCAGCCGTCTGGTTCCCTCAATATCACAGGGACGGGCGAAAATAATGATTCCTTTCGGGTCATTATTCAGATTCTCCACGATACTGTCTTCCCGGAACCGGAAAATCGTCTGGGAAATCGGATAATACACTTCCTTCGGTGAAAAATCCGACTGCTCGCTGTTGACGATCTCATCGATGGAATTCAGTTCCTGATAACGGATGACAGAACTTCCGTCACTGCGGTAGCGGCCGGGAACCCGCTTCGGGCCATAGATATTGTAGTCATTTTTCAGCCGGTCCACAATCTGATCCAGCGTTCTGCGGCTGACCAGGTAGCTGCGCTTTTCATTGCTTCTGGCCTTCAGTTCGGAAATCATGGTCTCAAGCAGGAAACTGTCGAACTGAATGAATCCGGTGGTCAGCTGACCTACCATGCGGTAAAACTCCGTATCCGCATACCGCTTAATGTCCAGACAGAATTCCGGAATCCAGTTCAGAAGATGGCGGTTCAGGAAGCCCCGCTGTTCTTCCAGGCCAAAGAGCTGCTCGGTATGGTGACAGGTTTCGTCACACAGAAATGCCATATACTCCAGCTCAATGGCGATATGATCTTCCATCAGACCATCCTGCATATTGCCCAGTTCCAGTCCTTTATCCCGGTACAGCTGGCTTACCTCACTCCAGGCATCCTGCATCATAATACGCTTCGGACTGGTATACACTGATTCATAAGGAAAGGCCGCTTCTCCCTCGGCGCGTCCCGCCCCCAGGAAGGTACTGGCAAAGTCCGCTGCCAGATCGTCCAGCGATTCTCCCATGTCATATTTGAAATATTCGTTCAGCCGGATTACCGCGTCCTGCAGTTCCGTAATGGAGGTCACATCCAGATCTTCCTGAAATTTCACATGCTTTAACTGCTCGTAAAATTCCTGGTCCACCTCCCGCTCAAACAGGCGGGCAAAAAAACGGTAGAGCTTTTCCCGGTTGCGCATCAGTCTGTAGATATCAAAACGATCACTCATAATATTTTTTTCCTCCTTTTCCGAAGGATACCACGTCCAGTTCCTGCGGGAGGATATCCTGCCATGCCGCATGTTTCAGAATATAGCGCGCGGAGGGATGATTTCCGAAATCCTGGAACTGGAAGACATGATCCTCTCCCGCTTCTGCCAGAAGTCTGGAAACTTCACTGTCCGGATCATTGACATCCCCGTAATGCAGCGCCTTTCCGCTGCAGTTTTTCACGCAGGCCGGTTCTTCTCCGTTCGCCCGTTCCTGAAAGCAAATGGTGCATTTATCCATATTATTCCTTGCTTCGCTAAAGGTGTTCGCATGATACGGGCAGGCATTGTTGCAGCTGTGGCAGCCGATGCACTTCTCCCGGTCGATTTTCACGACACCGTCGCTTTCATTTTTATAGATCGCCCCGGTGGGACATACCCGGGCACAGACCGGTTCCTCGCACTGCTGGCACATGGTGGGAAGAAAATACATTTCAAGATTCGGATAGGTTCCGGTGGGACCTACCTTCCGTACTTTGATCCGGTCCGATCCCAGGGGTGTGCCGTTTTCCATCTTGCAGGCCACCTGGCATCCCTTGCAGCCAATGCAGCGATCCAATTCAACTACAAACGCTAACTGTTTCTTTCTCATTCTGCTGCTCCTTCTTATCTATCTCTATTCCTGCATTCCGTCGTTCCGGCACAGATACTCCGGTATTCTCGCTGAAACCGCGCGTTTCTTCCTGCTTTTTTTCTGTCCGGCAGTGCCTCCGCCGACAGATTTTTTCTTTTCACTGTCATCTCCGGGCGCAGGCAGAGGGGTCGGGTCCGAAGGCTGCGCAAGCCATGCCTTGAAGTCCTGCGGCCGCTTCCAGATCCCTTCCGGCGCGCTTTCCGACGGATAGACCTTCACCAGAAAGCCGCGAAGGGTATAGGTTCCCACCACATCATTAAACGGCGCGTCCGCCTTTGTCAGTACATTGACATTCATTTCTTTCCATCCGTGGGTCGGGCTGTTTAACGTCTCCGGATTCCAGAAACGTTCCATGTATACGGTACCCGGTTTGATGCCCTCGGTGACGGAAACCACCGTGCGGATTCTGCCACGCTGGGATTCCACCCAGGCCCACTGGCCGTCTTCCAGGCCATAACGCTCCGCATCCGCCGGATACATCCACAGTTCCGGAATTGGATAGATTTCCCGCAGCCATGCCACATTCCGCAGTGTATTATGATGGAAAAACGGTACACGGCCGCCGGTCATAACCAAAGGATATTCCTGTGCGATTCCTTCTTTATCTCTGGGACTCTCGTAAGGCTCCATGTAATAGGGAAGCGGATCATAGTCCACCGATGCCGGCGGAAGTTCGCATTTCGCAAACGGCTTGCCGGTTCGTCCCAGTTCGATCATGCTCTCCAGGTACAGCTCGCATTTCCGGGAAGGCGTCTGAAATCCCTGCGGCTTTCCGGTCTTCGGATCCGTCTTTTTGTAGACGTAATACTCTTTCCACTCTTCCTTCGGCATATAAGTATACGGTGTCTTTTCCTTCAGTTCGTCAAATGTCAGGCCGATTCTGCCCAGGAAATGATCCCACAGATCGGTCACTTTGTCCCAGTAGGGAAGGTTTTTGCCCATAAATTCCGGATCAAAGGCCCGTTTGCAGTCCTCATCCCCCAGTTCCGCACATTTTCTGGCCAGATCTGACCAGATCTGCGTTTCATCCTTGGTTTCCCACAAATGCGTCACTGCCTGACGCGCGCAGAGGGTGTTGCAGGTTTCTACGATCATATCGGTCTCCAGCCACTCTTCCGTAGGCAGAAGAATGTCTGCGTAAGCCGAAAATGAAGTAGGATACATATACATGTGAACAATAAAATCCAGCTCATCGATTACACGCTTTACCTTGTTGCTGTCTGCCAACGCTGCCATCTTATTGCCGGAACGGTCGATCCATACCCGCGGCTTATAGGGCTTGCCGGTCAGGACCGCATCCAGCACACTGCTGATATGTCCCGCGTACCAGATATGCAGTCCCTTGTATTCAATGCCGCCCAGCCGTTTTTTCAGCTGTTCATCCGGAAGCAGATCCGCCGCAATGGGCACCGGATAATTGGGCATATCAAAGACGCCGCTGGTCTTAAACCGCTGCATCAGCGCACCCGGACGCTCTACATTGCCCATCAGAAGATCCAGGATCGCGGTACACATGGCTGCCTGCTCCGAGTTAGGGGTCTGATCCGTGGATACGCCGATGGCGATTCCGCTTGGGGTATTCTCCGCGTAAAGACGGATCGCCTTCTCAATCGCCTCCGCATCCAGCTCACAGATATCAGCCGCTTTTTCCAGCGTATATTCCTCTACCCGCTCCCACAGCTGCTCAAATGCCGGGCGGTAAGTTTTTCCGTCAATCTCATAGGTTCCGCGCAGCGCAGGCTGCAGGGATTCATCATAAGGATATGCCATCGGTCTGGCGGAACCCGTCTTTTCATCCCATACCATAAACGTATCCGGCACATCCGGGTCATCACTCCGCTCTGCCCGCAGCAGAAGTTTGCTTTCCACATCCACCAGATAGGGCAGATTCGTCCAGCGAAGCACGAAATCCTCATCGTACAGCTTCTCTTCCAGGATAAACCGGATCCAGGCCATCATCAGCGCCACATCCGTACCCGGGCGAACCGGCAGCCATACATCTGCCTTGGCTGCGTCCGGCGTCAGACGCGGATCGATCACCACGGTCTGCACCCCTTTGGCCCGCAGATCCACCACTGCTCCGCCGCCGCTGGCCGGGCAGGAATAAGAGGGATCCGTTCCCCACAGCACCAGTGTTTTGATGGGAGTATTTTCTGTATCGTAGAGTTCCAGGGAATTGGAATCCGCAATACTGGGATCCACACCGCCATACATCATTGTGTATGCCAGCACCCGGGGCAGATAGCACTGCGCGCAGCCGGGCTCAAACCAGTTCGGCGTTCCGAAAATATTGCAGAACCGGGCAATGCTCCAGATCTCCGGATTGCCGCCGCCTCCGGTGGAACAGAAAACCGCCTCTGCACCGTAGTTTTTCTTGGTGTCGATCAGCTTGCGGGCAATGATTTCCAGCGCTTTGTCCCAGGAGATTCTGCGCCATTTGCCCTCTCCCCGCTTGCCGACACGCAGCATCGGATACTTGTTTCGATTCGGATGATACAGTGCCTGAATGCCGGACAGGCCCTTTGCGCACATCCGGCCTTTGCTCATTTTATCCGCCGGATCTCCTTCCAGCTTTACCACCCGCCCGTTTTTTACGGTAGCGATTACGCCGCAGTTGGCAATGCATGCCCTGCAGCAGGTTTTGATCTTTTTGACTTCATTCTTCGGTGCTTCCGCATTGAAATCCCGGTGGAGAAAGTGTCTGCCCACTTCTACGGATTCATTGATGCCCTCTACTTTCGTGGCCTCGAAAAAATCCTGATATCTGTATGCCGGTCTTCCCATAATCCGCCTCTCCTTCCGCAAAAATTCGCAAGCATAAGAATCTGTGCAACCGGTGTTTCGGTGAAAAATTCAGCTTGCGAATACTCTTGGTATACCATTGGTTTTTCTCTTTTCGAAATAATGATACCATACAGAAAACGGTATTTCAACAAATCAGAGCCGAATCTGAATTTCTGTGAAGATGGTACAATTTTTGCAAAAATGTTTGTGAAAATGCGTGTGGCGGTTTTCCGCTCCTTTGTGAAATGACGTGTGGTTTGAGAAAAAAATTTGTTCACGATGCTGAAGGGAACCCCTGGGGGGGACTCCCTAATTTATGATCGTTTTCATCCAGCTGCCGCTTTTTACCAGGAAATATCCGACGAGCACTTTGATCATTTCCGAAAAAGTCACGATGATAAAAAGCATGTGGATATCCATGGATGTAAAATAAGAAAGCACAAAAGCAAGGGGGATCATAATCACCCATGTGAATACAAAGTCAAACAGAAAAGTGATACCGGTCTTTCCGCCGCTGCGAAGGGTAAAATAGCAGGCGTTGGTATACGACCACATCGGCACCGCAATTGCCTGCACCACAATCATAAAAGCCGCCAGGCGGCGCACCGGTTCCTCCGTATTATAGGCCGCTGGAAACACAAACGCCAGCGGCAGGATACAGAGGCTGAGCAGAACGGAAATCACCATCGTGAAAAAATACAGCCTGGTATTGGTCTCTCTGGCCTCCTCCAGCCGGCCCGCGCCCAGAATCTGCCCGACGATAATTCCGATCCCGGCGCCCATCTGTATAAATACGACATTAAACATATTGTTCAGGGTACTGGCTATGTTGCGGGCCGCCACCACATCCAGACCACGGACCGAATAACACTGGGCAATCACCGTCATGCCGGCCGCCCACATAAATTCATTAAACAAAAGCGGCAGGCTCTTTTTGATCATTTCGCGGATCAGTTCAGGGGCAATATGAAACCCGCGAAACAGGCCAACGATGCATTTATTTTTCTCCGGACAGGCATGCGCCCAGGAAATCATCACTATGGCTTCCACAATCTTCGCGATTACCGTCGCGAGGGCGGCACCGGACACTCCCAGTTCCGGCAGTCCGCATTTTCCGAAGATCAGCCCGTAATCCAGGAAAAAATTCACCCCCAGCGCCGCAAAAGAGGCAATCATAGGGATATGTGTATTTCCGCACTCCCGCTCCACACTGGCATAAGCCTGCCCGATTCCAAAGGGGATCAGGCTGAACAAAACCACGGCCATATATTTTTTTCCATAGGTCAGTGTGGCGGAAACCATGCGGGGCGCATCTTCTTTGCTAAGGAAAAGCGAAATCATGGGATCCGCAAGCAGAGCAAACAGCAGCGCGGCTGCCACACTGGCGATCAGGCATACCAGAATCCGGAAGCGTACGGTGTCCCGCTGGCCCGCATAGTCCCCTTTTCCGTAAAACTGTGCGCCAAAAATACCGGGACCGGAAACAGCCCCAAAGATCGTCAGATTGGCAACAAATACGTATTGGTTGACAATGGATACACCGCTCATCTGCGCGGTCCCGATCTGCCCCACCATTATATTATCCAGCAGACTCACAAAGCTGGTAATAGCTGCCTGCAGGATCATGGGGACGACCAGCTGCAGGACGCGGACGTAAAAGGCCCGGTCGGCCAGATACTTCTGTTTCCAGGAGGGGCGGGATGAATGGATTTGTTGATTTGTTCGTTTCATAGGGTATCTCTTTCCAGATCCAAAGCAGCATTCCGTCAGAGGAGCGAATGCAGTTCGTATTATTATTTTCAATCAGAGAGAAAAAGCCCCTGAACGCCGCATAAATACAGATGTTCAGGGGCTTTCCAAAGCAATGAGGCATCGGGGATTCGAACCCCGGACAACTTGATTAAAAGTCTAACTATAAACCGCATAAGCATAAGGGTTTCCGGAAAAGGTGTTCCTATGGGTGTCCCGTGTCTGAGCCCTTTCCTGCCCATATTTAGCAGTCTGTCTCTCTTTTTATGGCTTTTATTCCGGTTTCTATAAGCTCTAACAAACTGCGCCCAGTGTCTGCCATAAACTCTTGTATCTGTTTCTTCTCATCAGGTGCCACTCTTATATATAATCGTTCCGTCTTTGGGTTATCTGTAGGTCTGCCCATTTTCTTTTTCTCTATAAAAATCACCGTTCCGTTCTCTTGCCATCTCTGTCCCAAGATGATATATTCATCTTGTACAGAGCGGTGGCAAGTACCACCCTGTTTTTGTGGGTTAGAAGCTTTACTATTTCAGTAAGGCTTCTATTTTTTTAATTGTTTCTTCCCTCACTCCGTCATCCTTTAGAATCTGGATGATCAGTTTCAGAACTGTCATAAATTCTATATTTGTCATTTCTTCGTTCATGATTTCTCCTTTCTGGCTCTTGCCCCCGTATTCATTAAGGCCTTCCTTACCTGTTTTTATTATAACTTATGTGCGCACATAAGTCAATATTTTTTTCTAACCGGAAATTGCAATAACAAGTTGAACGTTGACAGTTGAATAGTCCTAAGCATACAGGATGGTTATCCTGGAGGAATGGTCACATTCCTCTTAGGTGCCCAAGTGCACATGATATTACAATCGGCGCTGACAATTTTGTCAACGTCCGCGTCAGAATATTTCTTTTCATCGCCGTCATCAGGCTTTTCTTCGGTGCCGCCCTCCTAGCCTTCTTTTCCCTGCCGGATCCGGATCCCCGGCCGATGCGCTGCCCTCTGCGCCTTCTGCGCCGTCATCGTCTGCAAATAACTGCAAGAAAAACATGTGTCGTTTGTCCATAGTTACGTTCCTCCAAATAGTTTATAGTCTTGATTCATTGGACTGGTTCCCCTTAGCTTTTATTGGCTTCCAAGCCTGGCCATGCCTTCCGGTTAATCGATCCGGATATATTCCGGATACTCGTTCTCAATTCCGCAAATGCCGATAAAAAAAGAATCCACCAGAAGCCGTCCAGGCTCCAATAGATTCTCGTATTCGATACGGACATAACCGGTATCAATCTCTGTATTTGTTTTGCCTCGGTCAGCGCTTCCAGGGAAGACGCCAGGGACTGGGTTAATGCTGACACGGCAGCACAGATAATATCATTCCCCGGTGGGGCGTATCCGGCATGCCCGGAAACTATGACTTCACAGTCTGATACGGCTACGCTTATCATGTTTACCTCCTACTCTCGACAGGTTCAGATGCATACGTTTTTTCGAAGATATCCGGTTTACGGGGGTATTTCTCACCATTTACCCCAGTGATGATATAATCGCCAGGGCTTGCCAGCATTACACCTTCCAACGTCTCGATTTTGATGGGCTTATCTGTCTGATAGGCGTCAATGACTACTGGTTTCTTTCGGTATTTCATCTGTCTGCCTCCTCATTTTCTACATAAAAATACCCCGGGCAAATGCCCAGGGTTTAAGAATATTTAACTTTCGTTTTTTACCTTTATCATGAGCTGGTCAGAGGTAAGATATTCCACCCCGCGAAGAGTAATAACCGCACGATCCAGATGCTCAAGTCTCTTTCTGCCGCCATTTACATTAACAATAGTATATCCTTTGGTATATTTGGCGCTCTGAAGTTCATCAAAAATATATATCCAATAAGAATGAGGAATATTAAGTGCGTGTTCATCAATCTTTGATTCGTCTATCTCAGTGCCGTCTTTCAGCTGCTGATATAGATAACTTAGTATCCTGTACACAAGAACGTGTAAATCATTTCTTGCCATTGTTTGCCTCTTCTTCACTCTCATAAGGTTCAAACCCTATGCCGTTGCTGCATTCTTTTACTTCTTTCGGATTCCCCTTTAAAAACCACTCTGAAGGAATACCTTCGGGAAATGCTTGACAAGGCATCCCCTTACCCTCTTCATAATTGCCTAAATTTTTGCAATCAGTACAATCAGAAATAATTACCATCGTACATACTCCTCTATCAGATCTTTGATTTCTTTCGGGACGACTCCACCATTTCTAAGAGCCACAACCCCCTCTGCAATAGTTTCCGCGCCATCTCGCAACGAATCATTGTAATCAGAAACCCCAGGTACATATCTATTACGAACCTCGCGTTCTTTTTGGAGAAAATCATTCCATGTCTTACATGACTCGAACGTCTTGAAATGGGCGGTCTCATGAAGAATCAGGTCATCCATATTTCGGCTCGCAAGCACTCCCATTTTGTAGTTTTTATTATAAATCCTTTTGTTGAACCTTCAAGATTTTTTTGATGGGCTTATCTGTCTGATAGACGTCAATGACTACTGGTTTCTTTCGGTATTTCATCTGCCTGCCTCCTCATTTTTTCGCATAAAAATGCCACCAGCATAAGCTGGTGGTATGTATATAAACTTATATACAGACTTAATAGACGGCGTTAATATCGAGATACCCGGCATCATAAACATCTTTTCCGCGCTTCAGACAGTCGTCAATGATCTTAATCACTTCCGAATCCGCGTAAGATGAAAAAACGATAGTAGGGAATCCATCAAATCGCTCATCGTATTCCTTTATTTTTTCATCCAGCATCATTTTCCACCTGCCTTTTTAATGATCTTTTTGAACATTTTATAGCTGTTTGGGAGATACTTTTTCACATACTGCAGTGCGTCATCCTGCAATGTCTCAGCGCTTGTTATGTTCGCCCAGGCCTCGCTTGCTGTCTCATAATCACGGCACAAATCCGAGCATTTCCGCTGACTTTTAGCATCATACCCCATTTCCTGATATACATTTTTCAAAATCTTATGAAGACCAAAATACTTGATATCATTATATTTCTGATTGTAGTACTTCTCTCCATGCCCCCACGGAAGTATTCTCAAACCCCTGGTGCCAAAAATCCCGTCTAAAGCGTCCTGCACGCCAGAGGATGCAGGGTGTGCCTTCAGGTCCTCCACAACAGATTTCCAGTCATCCGACTGGCGCAAATCATGAAGCGCGGCTTTGTCTTTTCGGACGGCCGCCAAAAATTCATCCGACAGTGATGCCTTCATAATCTATGATATCTCGGACATTTGACTTCATATCCGCCAGAGCGGCGTTGAAATCAGCATTTAATTTATCAATTTCAGTATATTTCAATTTTGCGCTGCTGGCAATATGCGCATCAAACATGTGTCCGCATTCGTGCCCCAAGTTAACATATTTATGCATCCCCGCGTCGATATATTTCTTTTGCGGGATGCTCCAGTGAATAGTGTCATCCAGTGGCCGATAAAAGCTTTTGGCATCCATCGTAACACCGCCGCATTGGTCCATATGCCGCCGGTACAGTTTGCGGATATCTGCGTTCGGATTTGTATTCAGCAATTTCATGTAATCATTAAACTCGTCTTCGGTTTTGAACGACGCCTTTAATTTATTCAGTTGTTCCGCCGTAAGCAGATCTTTTTTATGTCTGGCGGCGGTATTTTCAGGTTCGTTTCTCTCTTTCAGCCAATTGACGCTGTTCCGATCCACATAGGCCGCGGTGCTGCAGTGACAGTTCGGATGCATCGGTGGGGCGTTCTCTCCCGGAAGCTGATACGTTTATCATGTTTACCTCCTACGCTGTAGTTAAAACAGGATATTTTTCTTTATGACATAGCACACCTCCTTATTTTTGGCATAAAAATACCACCAGATCAAGCTGGTGGTTTCCACATGCTTATAAAGCTTTTTTAGATTCCAGGTAAAATACCCTTTACATCTTTCAAAGTTCTTTTTAACTTCTGCATTAAACTGTTATCAAATAAATATTCTACACCGTTAAACGTAATCAACGCATTTTCCAAATTTGAAAACAGAATTCCGTCTTTTGTCGGGGTATATTCAATGCCGGAAATAAATCCCTGGTCGATCATGGTAATCAATATATATATCCCCAGTAGTTTTCTGGAATCATATATGCATCAGCAGTAAGCCTTACCGCCTCTACTTTTTCTCCGGCTTTCAAGCAATCATACATGTATTTTAATACCTGATAGATAATTACAAACATGTCATTTTTTGCCATTGCGCTGTCCCCCATTTATTATTTATTTTCACCAAGAGCAACGGATAATGCTAGTATATCGTCGCTTGTGACTGCCTCAGACAATCTCTCTGCAGTATCCATGTAGTTAAGCAGCACTTTCCAATTCTCATCACCAGGCGCATTGGACATCACCCCGCATATGTAATCCGGGTTGTCGTACAGCTGTTTTAGTTTGTCTGCTAATTTTTTTCCGGTTTCAGATAGCATTTATGTACCTCTCACATATCCGTCAATGTCGTCATTTATTTTCGACTTCTGTCAGATAATTCCGCCCGGTTAATCTGATCCGCACGTTGTCATGAACAATAACGACGCCACCATCTTTTGTAGATACGATGGATATTCCTTTTACATAGCCATCATCTGACACTTCTTCTAATAACGCATCGGCGTAACTTTCTGAGAGCTTATACAGCTGGCAGTCCCGCAGAATATCCTCTTTCGTCGGAGTCTTACCGGATTTCAAACAAATATCTATATACCGAAGGATTCGGTAAATCATGACCTACCTATCATTATATGCCATCGCTTACCTCTCCTCACCCTCACAGGGTTCAAATCCGATGCCGTTGTTGCATTCTTTTACTTCTTTCGGATTCCCTTTCCAAAACCATTCTGAAGGAATGCCTTCAGGAAAAGCGCGACAAACTATCCCCGCGCCTTTTTTGCAGTCCCCCATATTTTTACAATCAGTACAATCAGAAATAATTACCATCGTACATACTCCTCTATCAGGTCTTTGATTTCTTTCGGGACGACTCCACCATTTCTAAGAGCCACAACCCCCTCTGCAATAGTTTCCGCGCCATCTCGCAACGAATCATTGTAATCAGAAACCCCAGGTACATATCTATTACGAACCTCGCGTTCTTTTTGGAGAAAATCATTCCATGTCTTACATGACTCGAACGTCTTGAAATGGGCGGTCTCATGAAGAATCAGGTCATCCATATTTCGGCTCGCAAGCACTCCCGTTTTGTAGTTTTTATTATAAATCCTTTTGTTGAACCTTCAAGATTTTTTTGATGGGCTTATCTGTCTGATAGGCGTCAATGACTACTGGTTTCTTTCGGTATTTCATCTGTCTGCCTCCTCATTTTTTCGCATAAAAATACCACCAGCATAAGCTGGTGGTATGTATATAAACTTATATGCAGACTTAATAGACGGCGTTAATATCGAGATACCCGGCAGGATATCTTTAGCAATTTTTAACGCTTCAACTACCTTTTTCATCATGGAATTTTCCATCAAAAACTCAATGCTGCATTCCGTGATTCCGATATCATCTAATGATATTACCGCACGTCCCGTCTTTATATTCATGTATTTAAACCCTTTGATTCGTCCGCTATCCACTTGATTGCACATAATGTCCAGCCAATAGCTTTCATCAATATGAAACCGCTCAGGGCTGATATGAGCAAGCTGAACTTTCTCTCCTGCCCTTGCCGCAGCATATAGCTCTGTTAAAATTGCATACACAATTCGGAAATAATTATCTTTTGCTATCGCATAACCTCCGGGTTTCGGATTCATTAGTACCACGCTACCATTCCCGAGTCTTCGTTTCTATCAATTCCGGAAAAAGCGTGCCCTAAATACCAGCCAAAATCATCATCTTTTGCCCTCTGAATGGTCTCGCGGCCCCCGTCATTTAAAAAAGCAATTATCCCCGGATTTTTCATATCTCCTTCTGGATAATACATGTATATAGTCTTGTCTGCATTACGGGCAACTAATTTATATTTTAGCATATAGTTCACCTTCTATGCGTCATGTGTTTTCAAATACTCTTGCAACTCTTTCGCATAATTGAACTTCTTCTGGGCTTTATTATGCGCCATTTCATATTTAACTTCAAGACTCTCACCCATAATTTTTCCTTCTTCCAATTCGTGATACAGCATGGTAAGATCATGCGCTTGAATATTTTTGCCTTCTCTAACTCGTATCCACGAATGCGCCATGTAGTAGTCAGGATCGAATTTTGATACTTTTGTACCATTTGATAACAAATGCTTTCGGACAAACATATGATCATATATTCTGCTAACTTCATCGATTGATAAGCCACTATTCTTTGAAACCGCTCTGATTTCAAAACTCTTCTTTCGATTCGTAATTTCAGTATATAAATCTCTGCCTATTTTTTCTCTTTTACGATAATCTGGATCGTTTTTATCGTTATAAGCACCATATACACCCCCGGACGATTTTATCTCATTATCCTTCAACCACTCCACACTGCTACAATCCATGTAGGCGGATGTGCTGCAGTGACAGTTCGGATGCATCGGCGGGGCGTTTTCACCCGGAAGCATGTCCGCCATCTTAAAGTGCTGACCGTCCAGCGCCCGGCAGACGGGGCAGGCATCACCAAAACCACAGGTGATATAAGTGTATTCTGTAACGCCCGCGTTATCGTAGGACTGCATCTGTGCGTCTATCTGCACCCGGGCAAGCTCTGTACGCATTAAGCGCAGCGCCTGGTACTGCGAGACGTCCCAGGTCTTTCTAAGGTCTCTGGCCAGCACTGTCGGATGCTTGCCTTGGATCAGACCAATCTCTAACTGTTTGGCAAAATCTGCTTTTAGCAAGGTATGATTCTGCCAGATTCTATCTGAGAACGTAGCATTGTGGAAAGATGCGTTCACAATCTGCTTTGCCGCCTGTGCCTCGTCACTGATACTGTCCCCAAAGATTCCGGCCTGGCGTTTTAGTTCCTCCTGTTCTACTTCTTACTACTGTTTACAGCTTTACACCGGCGGCCGCTGCCATTGCGCGGGCCTGCTCCGGATTCTCACGCAGCATCTTTCCCTGCTCCGTCAGGTTCCTTGTTTCTTTGGCAAACGGGTTCCGGACACCTGCGCCGCCGTTTCCGCCGTTTGGATGGTACGCCGGTTTGTTCGGCTCTGTCTGGAACAGATGTGCCATAGCGGCATCCTTGCGGTATGGTGCAAGCATCTCATCCAGCCCGATCGGGTGGTTCTCCGCATCGAAGTTGAAATGCTCCAGGCCGCCCGCCTTATAAATCAGGTAATCCGCGTCAAGCACCCCTTTGCCCTTTAAGGCATCCTTCAGTTCATAGGCCTTTGCCGCGTTCCGGCTGTCTTCCTGCTGCTGTTTCAGTGTCTCCTGCAGCGTCTGGATGGTTGTCTGCAGCTCCTCATTGTCCTGGTTGTTCTTCTTTAAGTCATTGACGGTTTTGGTCAGGGTGCTGACCTGACCGCTTAAGCTGTCTTTCTCTTCCTTCAGTTTATGGTAACGGAGGTCAATGTTTTCCTCCGCTGAAAGGAAGATGCCATTCTCCTGCATGCCGGAAGTGATTGCGCTGATCTGCTCCTCGGTCAGCTGGATGGACTGCACTAGTTCTTCAAAGTTCATATGTTTCTCCTCCTACGATGTTTATACGGGTATCGCACCCGGTTGGATTCTGCGCTTTTACGTCACCGCCTGACGAAAAAATATATAAAAAAAGAACCGGCCGTTTCTGGCCAGCTCCTTCCTTATCTCGGTTTGGTTTCTTATGTATGTGTATATCAGTTTATATACATCTATCTTTTCAATCTAAAATTCTAACATTCTTGATTTTCTTATATGCGCCAAGACAGGCTTCTTTCTTATCGCCGTTATAAGTAGTGTCTGTTCCATAAGATAAAGAAAACCTGAGCATCTGCCAATTCTGCAGTTGCTCAGGCTGTAAATAAAAGCAATGAGGCATCGGGGATTCGAACCCCGGACAACTTGATTAAAAGCCTATGTCAGATGCCTTTATTTTCAACACTTACAGAACTTTTTCTGCATAGGTTTCCGCACATATAAGAAAATAGGTTCATCCTATTCCTTTGTTTTTTCTACGCTGGAAATGAACTGTTCCATCAGCTGAGAAATGGTTGCAACCTGCCCTACTCCCTTGCGCTCGCATGCTTCTTTAAAGCGCTCAGCGATATCACCCTTCAGTTTGAAAGTCTTTACCTTATATCCGGCCTTTTTCTGGTAACGATCCACTCGTACTGTATTGCTGTTTGGATTACCTTTTGGCATGTTTATTTCCTTTCTTTTTGAGTGCTAATGCAAAACATAATTTTGCAATTCCAATACAGATAAAAAAGATTGCTAATTTCTCTAACATATTTACTTCAATGAATGATTGTGGTATATTCTGACTAGGAGAAGGGCTTGCGCCCCTCTTCCTATGTTAACTTATCGATAAGTAATAGGATAAGTCCAACTATTAAGTCCGATATCGCTGAGATT
Organism: Clostridium sp. SY8519; assembly: GCF_000270305.1. Taxonomy (NCBI): domain Bacteria; kingdom Bacillati; phylum Bacillota; class Clostridia; order Eubacteriales; family Clostridiaceae; genus Clostridium; species Clostridium sp. SY8519. The sequence continues at coordinate 66,796 of NC_015737.1, forward strand.
ATGACGGTTTTCCAGTCGATATCGGACTTCTTATTTTTTTATCATTCATCTTATTACCTTGTATGATGTAGTCAGAAGCAGATACACCATATTTCCTTTCGTTTTATATCGTGGTTCAATACAACTCAAATACTGTGGACAATTGATTTTTCCCTGTAGCTTGACTACTTAATGGAGTGTATTGCCGCTACCTTTATCTGAATTGTTTATAGCTGGATGCGCCGGTGGCTGCTCAGCAGTCCGAGAGTTCTTATTTCAATCAAGTCTACGATGATAATCGTTGGTGGATATCACGGTATCAATACTTGAAAGGGAGGTATACACCTCATGATCTATGTTGGCATTGACGTTGCCAAACTTAACCACTTTGCCTCTGCCATATCTTCAGATGGCGAAGAACTCATCAAGCCGTTTAAATTCACAAATGACGCTGATGGCTTCCAATTGCTGTCCTCTCATCTGGATTTCCTTCCGGATGACAGCTTCATCATCGGTCTTGAGTCAACGGCCCACTACGGCGACAACCTTGTTCATTACCTTGTTAATAACGGTCATAAGGTCTGTGTCATCAACCCGATCCAGACCTCGACCCTCCGGAAGAACAACATCCGGAAGACCAAAACGGATAAGGTTGACACTTACATCATTGCGAAAGCTCTTATGTTGCAGCAGTCTCATCGGTTCGTTACGATTGATGACATCAACCTGATGGACCTGAAGGCTCTTGGCCGCTTCCGCCAGAAGTCACTCAAACAGCGCACCCGGCTGAAGATCCAGCTGAAAGCCTATGTGGATGAGACCTTCCCGGAATTGCAGTACTTCTTCAAATCCGGGCTGCATCAAAAAGCTGTGTACGCACTGTTGAAGGAAGCCCCTTCCGCTAAGGATGTTGCTTCCATGCACCTGACCCATCTGACTCATCTCCTTGAGGTTGCTTCCCACGGCCACTTTAAGAAGGAGACAGCCAGTCAGTTAAGAGTTCTGGCACGGAAGTCTGTCGGTTCCCCTGACAGTGCTTTATCTATCCAGGTAGTCCACGCCATAGAGCAGATGGAACTCCTTGATAGCCAGATCGGCCACGTTGAAGCTGAGATGACAGATATCGTGAAGTATCTCGATTCTGTGATCATGACCATTCCCGGCATTGGTTACATCAACGGCGGGATGATCCTCGGAGAAATCGGCGACATTCGTCGTTTTCCCGGACCTAAGCAGCTACTTGCATTCGCAGGTCTGGATCCGTCTGTTTATCAGTCAGGCAACTTCCAGGCCAAGCGTACCAGGATGTCAAAGCGGGGATCTAAAGTCCTTCGCTATGCTCTGATGCATGCTGCACACAACGTGGTTAAGAACAACTCCACCTTCAAGGCTTATTACGATGCCAAGATGGCGGAAGGCCGGACTCATTACAATGCCCTTGGGCACTGTGCCGACAAACTCGTCAGAATCATCTACAAGATGCTCACTGACAAGGTTGAATTTAATCTCGCTTAAGCGGGATCGGATATCCACAATCGATAGATTTTGAAAAAGCACCTGTAGGGAGCTTTATTAAAGTTACCCTTTTTTGCCTACGATAGCGGATAGAAATTTCCGGTAAAATCTTTCTCAATTCATACTTGACTTTTCATAGCTGGTCTCTTCTGTCATTTTGCTGATCTCTTCGCCAAGCTTATCGACATTTAATCTATCATCGCAAATATAATCATCCATAGCACACCTTAAAGCACTCTAAATACAAAATTGAACTTTTTCGCCAATTCTTCCATTGCATTTAATACCACATATAAACCATGTGGTCAGGAAATGTATTGTATTCTACCATTTGCCGTAATAACTGTATGATTCTCCCAAATCCATAAGCGGCATTATACTTTTCATCCTGCGCATTATATCTTACAGATTCATAACTGTCAGTTTCAATATTGTACCGAAAACTACCAACGTCTTTTTTGTCCTCGTAACAGTAATTGCCTACAATTAAATTATCTATTTTTTTTACGTTTAGTAAGCGAATCATAGTATGCTTCAGACTCCTTGGAATAATTATATTCAGCGCTCGCTATTTCATGCGCTTTCGTATGGTCAATGCCAGGATTTTCCCTTTTTATCTTCATTTCAAGCATTTCATCTCTAAATATATTTAAGCTGGCAATTTTGTTAATTCAGTATCTGGATTAACATACACATTCCCATCTTTCATATTTACAATTACAGATACATAATAATCAAAAGGCGTTTCCTTTATACTAATCTTATTTTCTTTTTTGCTTGTGTCTACAGGGCTAAATAAGAGCGTATATTCCAATATAGAATTTTCCATGTCAAAAAATCTACTTGAACTGAAATCCGATTTATGTGCATTCACAAAATCTTCTCCAAACATTTGAACACATTTTTCTCGTGCGATTCTCACGCAGACATCTTTCGTTAACATAGATACATCTCCGCTTAAATGATAGCAAGTTTTATTATTTTTATCAATCAAATTCGCTTTGATAAAAGATAATTTCTTTCCCTGTAGGCCCGATAATAATACTTTTATATTGACCAAGAACTTTCAAAGTCTCTCTATCATCTTTCGATGCAACTAATTTTCCAAAATCTATATGAGAATGCGCAACCCATTCGTAGCCACGTTTTAATATTTCTTTCTCTAATTTTTTTGTGGGTCGCAAGAATATATAGTTCCATGACATAAAATATCTTCCTTTTTACCTCTGAAAAGTGCAAATTCATGTCCTGTTGCTGCCGAAAGGTATGCAAGATCATGCACCTTCTCGGTTTCTTCCTCAAGCTGATCTGCCAGTTCTGTTTGCGGAATAAATCCTGCTGAGATCACAATGCCGTCTGCCGGCAGTTCCTTATGATTGCCAAAACGGTCTACGATCACTGCCATATGATCTTCTACCCGTTCCAGGCGCATTCCGGTAATCACTTTGATGCCGGCTTCATGCACGGCCTGCAGATAAGCCGGAACGACTGCACTGAATACGCCAAGGAACTGATCCATCATTTCTACGATCGTAACCTTTTTTCCTGCTTCCGCCAACTCAAGTGCTGTTTCTGCACCTGTGATCCCGCCGCCGATCACATCCAGTGCATGACATACGATTTCATCATCGATACCGGAAACATTCACCATTCGCGGCTTCCCACCGATCGCTACGATCGCTGCATCATATCCGCCGTCTTTGATGGTTTCTGCAGATGCTTCCTCCATAATGACCGGAATATCATATTTTTTCAGCTGTGTTTTATAGTATTCGATCAGATTCCAGATATCCTGCTTATAGGATGGCGCTGCCGCTTCAATCATAAGTCCGCCATCAGATGCTTCTGCCGCCGCTTTGATATTATTCGGTGTTACAGAACAATCAACCGGGTTACTCAGATACGTTCCCATGGAGTTACGGATCGTCCGGTTTTTAATCATCAGATTTCAGATTTTTCCTTTTTCGAACAAGTGCGGATAATACTTATTTTTCATCTGCATTCTCCTTTATTCCAGCGTAATTAAAATGCTTCTTTAACTGAATTCATTGTATCATCCGAACTGTAGCCACTTTATAGATATCAGTGACGAAAGTGCCATCCCATTTATGCATGAACAACGAAAAAGAGCCACCGTCTGGCAGCTCTTTTCCGTGTTTATGCTTTTTCATCATTACTGCAGGCAGTAACGGGAAAGCTTATTCAACAAACTCATCCTTTTTACCGATAAAGGTATCTTTTGTTAAGATTGTAAGGATCAGAGAAATAACCAGCATGATCAGGTCAAATGTATACATCCGGATCGGGTTCTTGAAAATACCGGTCAGCATGATACCCAGACCACCGCCAAGCATAGCAATCGTACCGATCATAGCGTATGCAGCAGGATAATCCCAACGACCATATCTCGTACCAACGAAGGACGGGATCAGGTTACGTGCAGAACCGTTTGCCGCAAACAGGATCATTGCCGCCAGCCATACACAGATGACAGAATTTCTCATAAACATTGCAAGGATGATCGCAAGAATCATGAAGAAGATGTAAATGATAAATGCTTTTTTCGTTCCAAGCTTCTGATCGATAAAACCAAACGCTACCGAACCGATGATGCAGAGGATACCACCAATCGCGAATACCATTGATGCGAATCCCGGTGTATATCCGTATGAGATCAGGATCGGAATCGTGCTGGCGATAAATGTCATCGCTACCAGCAGCGGGATCATTGTACCGATTGCCTGTGTCCAGTTACTCGGATCTTTTGCGAGTTTACCCAGTGTATACGGGCTCTTGTATTCGTGCAGTGCCTTTGTGATTTCTTTTGCCTCTTCAAGCTCGACACCTTCCAGACCATCCGGAGTGGTTCCGGCTTCTTCCGGTGTATCCTTGATGATAAAGAAGCTGATCAGCGCGATAATAAGCGTTATGATCGCCAATACGATCTGTGTGTTCGGAACACCGATCTTAGTATACAGAACCGGCATAACCGGAACGTAAACGATCTGCATCAGCACAACACCGATGGTTGAGAATCCAAGGACAACACCTTTCTTGGTCGGCCACCAGTTTGCTGTCAGCGTCATCGCACATGTGGACGAAAAACATCCGGATGCCGCACCCATGATGAACATCAGAGCCAGGAACAGTCCCAGACTTGTTGTTCTGCCGTAGATGACCAGACAGATCGCCATAACGACAAGTGCAACGCCTGCTGTTGCTTTCGCGTTCTTTCTGGAAAGACCTGCGAAAATGATGATACCGATACCATCCAGCAAAGATGCAAAACCTGAAACGATGTTCAGCAGATTGATGTCCCATCCCCTCAATTCGGAGATGACCGGAAGTACCGTGTTGTTCTGGCCGCCGACAAAGCAGGCAGACAGAAGCATCAATGCTCCGGTAAAGATGATCATACCAATCTGTTTTGGCCCGAATACACCACTACTCTTTGTTTTTTCCATATTCTTACTCCCTTCCTTGTGTCCATACGATCCGGACACAAATTACCAGTTACCTTTTACCCATAAAAAATTTTATCATCTAACGAAATGTATTTATTCCTCTACACGTTGATAAAATACATTCCTGTTTTATACACTGATGATGAAATATTCCAAGCTCATTTTTCTCTTTATTTATCTTGATTTATAGGTTGTATGAAGCAGTTCATGCGCACGCGCGCTTCCCGGTTTTCCGAGGTACTCGTCATACAGCTTAATGATTGCAGGGTTCTCATGAGATTTGCGGACCTTTGCCTTTTGATCATTGCCATACAATGCCTCTGCACGCGCTGCAGGAACATTAGTCACCATTCTGATCTGCGCCAGCTGGTGCGGCTGCCCGCCGCCATTGACACACCCACCCAGGCAGGCCATGATCTCCACAAACTGATCATCCGCCTCACCATTTTTAATTGATGTCAGCAGCTGATTTGCGTTTGCCAGACCGGATGCAACGGCTACGTTGATGTTCATGCCGTTGATCTCGACAGAAGCCGCTTTGATGCCTTTCATGCCACGGACAGCCCAATATTCGATTGCATCCACCGGCTTACCTGCCAAAGTATCAGCCGCAGTCCGAAGTGCAGCCTCCATGACGCCGCCGGTCGCTCCAAAGATGACTGCTGCGCCGGTTCCGCTCCAAGCGGTTCGTCGTATTTTGCATTATGATGTGTTGCTTCGAACCGGACTTCACGGTCATTGATCAGTTTTGCCAGTTCATTCGTTGTGATAACGATATCCACATCCGGCACGCCTTTCAGATAGTATAAAGACGGGATTTTCATATCGGAAATCCAATATCCGCTGTTCAGAGACACATAACAAAAAACATCTGTTTTTTGGGCTCTGTTAACGAAAAACGGATAGGAGAAATCACCTTTCTCCTATCCGTCAGCATTTCGTATAAATTTTCAAACTATATTATGACACGAAATCAAATCCGTCCCAAACCGGTTTGCCGGTATATTTTTTCGCCTGTTCCTGTCCGGAGAGAACACGAATGGCACCGGAAGCCATACCTTCTGTTTCGAAGCTTCCCGCATATACATATACCGGTGCGATCCACTCACATCCTTTTTTGATGCGGTCAACCAGTTCTTCATCAAAAGCCATTCCGCCGGTCAGAAGAATGCCATCTACTTCGCCGTACATAGCACCTGCCATCATAGCTGTCCACTTGATAATGGTATAAATCATCGCATCATAGCAAAGCTTGGCAAACTGATCACCATTCGCGATCATCTCTTTCACTTTACGAACATCGTCAGTGCCCAGCAGATCTACAAGACCGCCGCGGTTTGATGCCAGCTCATAGATATCATCAAATGTATAGCCGCGTTTCAGAAGATTTGCAACATCAGCCACACACAGATCACCGGAACGGTTCGGGCAGATTGCGCCCTGTGCATCTCCGGCACGGGAGGTGTCTACCATTCTTCCCTTTTTGTGTGCCGTGATACTGATGCCGCCTCCCATATGAAGGATGACATAATTACAGTCTTCGTATTTTTTACCGACGACCTCGCTGTGATGGATCGCAACCTGTTTCTGGTTCAACGGATGGGAACGGGCTGTACGATATAAGCCCTTAACACCAGTCATACGTGCTTCATCGCAAAGTTCATCAACAGGCATCGGATTGACGTAAAATGCCGGTACATTTAACTCGTCCGCGATCTCTTTTGCGATCTGGATACCAAGTGTAGCCGGATGATGGATCTCAGCCACATCGCGTGTTGCATGGTCCAGTACAAGATCATCGATTTCATAGGTACCGCCTTCGCATGCATAGAGACCAACGCCGCGGCCGACAACGGCATCTACTTCCTTCAGATCAACGTTTTTTGCTTCCAACGCCTCCTTAATCAGGCGGACACGGATCGGCTTCTGATCCGCAAAAGTTTTACAATCTGCAAACTCACTTCTGTCATGATCTACTGTCTCGTCCAACAGAACGTTTTCGCCCTTTACCAGTCCGTATTTTGTGCTGCTTGAACCCGGATTAATGGTCAATACTGTAAATTCTTTCATCGTTTTCTATCATCCTTTCTTAATTCTTGCTGTTTGCTGCCTGTACACACAGGAACGCGATATTATCATATGCCAGTTCTTCATTCATACCGCGTGAGCAGTCAAGGATCGGAAGACGGAAGCCCTGGTAGAGCGGTCCGTAGGACTTGCAGTTTGCGGTAAACTGGATCAGCTTTCCGCCGATGTTGCAGCCCGCCGCATCCGGGAATACCAGGATATTTGCTTTGCCTGCCACTTCACTCGGACGTTTTACCTTCTTCTCACCGATCTCTTTGATCAGTGCAGCGTCAGTCTGGAACTCTCCGTCAATCTTCAGATCCGGACGAAGCTCCTGTGCAAGAGCTACTGCGTCACGTACCTTTTTGACCGGTGCACTCATACCGCCGGACCCGTCTGTTGAATAGGACAGGAACGCACATCTTGGCTCAATGCCTGTTACGGCTTTGAATGTCTCGCAGGAAGCGATCGCGATACCTGCATGCTGCTCTACGGTCGGCTCAATATTGATCGCACCGTCTGTGCAGCCGATCAGCTTATTTTTCTCGCCATGGAAATCATCAAGCTCCAGGATCTGAAGGCCGGATGCGCTTGCAACGCCCGGGATCATGCCGATGATACTGTTTGCAGCAAGAACAAATTCATATGTCGTTGTGTCGATACCAGCCATTGTGCAGTCTACTTCACCAACTGCCTCCATCAGGCAGGCATAGTAAACCGGATTGCCCGCACGCTTTTCAACGAACTTTCTGCCCATGACTTTATTCGGAGATTCCGCATAACGATCAAGCAGCTCATTCTTATAAGCTTCGTCATTGATATCAATGATCTTTACAGCAGCAATATCAGCTCCTACTTCTGCTGCTTTTGCCTGAATCTCTGCCGGATCACCGATCAGCACAACATTTGCCAGCCCATCTTTCTGTGCTTTTGCTGCTGCTTTTAAAATGACCGGATTGGTGCTCTCCGGAAGTGCGATCGTCTGAAGATTTGCTTTTGCCTGTTCGTAAATCGTATCAATAAACATATCTCTCTCCTTTGCTCCTAACTGTTTGCATATTTACTGTTGTAAGCGCCTTGTATAAAAGGGGCTATTATCTTTCTTTTATATTTTAGCATTGACAAAGTTTCGGTTGTTTAGATAAAAAACAACAAATTGCATGGTGATTTTATACATCTATGAACAAACACGGGATTACAGCAACGTAAACGTGATGCCCAGATGTAAAAGCTCCCGTTTATCCTTCAGATCTGTATGTCCAATCTCGCAGATCCTCTTGATCCGGTAGATCACGGTTGCCCGGTGAACAAATAATTGATTTGCGGTCTGTACCACATTCATATTGTTTTCCAGATAGGTTTCTAAAGTACGGATATATTCAGTACCGTTTTCATCATCATATTGCTTTAACCTGAGGAAAATCGGAGATACCAGCTCTTGGGCTGAATAATCTTCTGTCATCTTGTTTAAAAGATATCCAAATGTCACGTCCGAAAACGCATGGATCCAATGCGTCGGTTTTTCCTTCATTCCGATGGATAATGCCAACTGTGCCTGCCTGTAATAGTCATGGATCTTATACAAACCATTGAACATATTGCTGGTTCCGGCGAGAAAATCATTTTCTCTTACGTAGACTGTAAAATCTGCGTCCCGGTTATTCTCTTCATTTCCGGCCTCCTTATGAATGACACAGATGATCGCCGTATCATAAACAAATGCTGCTGCATCCCGGAACAGCCGCATCAATTCCCTGCACTGATAATCCAAAGAAGAAAAATATACATCCTGTGCACTGGGCTGCACATACAATACCTGGTAGCAATCTTCCAGATCCCAGACTATCTTTTCGGCTTCCCTCCGAAGTGCCAGCCGGTTCACTGTCCCGCTGCGGATGATTTCCCCCAGCTGCGTTATCAATCGCTCATGATTCTGCACAAGCACAACATCCGTCTGCGCGATCCCGTGTTCCAGAAACTCTGCGCAGTATTCCAGCAAAAGCTCATCCGTATGGCAAAACGGCCGGACACACTCTGTAATGATCAGACGATAGACAAACTGTTCTCCGACAAATATGTTTTTACAAAGACATCTGTGCGGCAGGATATCTTCTTCATAATAGAAGCATTCCTTCTTATACTGTATTTTCTGATACTGTTCATTGAACTTCATCTCACTTACCAGCGATCCAGGAATATCCCTCTTGTTTTCTCTGACAAACTCTGCCGGATAATTCCCGTATTTGATATTGATCTGGTCCTCTGCCGCAATCTTAAAATTTGCGTCCAATATGGACAGTCCGTTTTCAAAAGCAAAAGAAGAAATCTCCAGAAACCGTTCCAAATCTGCCATTGTCATCTGCTTTCCGGTCAGCATAAGCATTTCCCGTTCCCATTGATGGAATCTGTCAAATAATTCAACGAGCTGATTCCATACGCTGTAAAGATCGGTAGTGTCATCCAACAAAATCCAGTCCGTCCGGTCACGGACCGAACGCGGAAGTGTTTCCCCTACCACGATCAGTGACAACTGTTTTTTTTCAGAGAGTTTATCCGGAAGTCTTCCGTCGCCGCATATATACAATGTGGCATACTCCGGATTGTCATCTCCGGAATAAAACAGTGCCTTTTCCAGGTGCAAATCCTCATTGCATATCCTGCAATCCCCTATTTTAAAGCATTTCTCCAGATGTTTTTTTACAATTTCAAGTGATATTTTCATCTGATTCTCCATTTCTACAAAGTGTAAAAACAGCATCTGCCTTTTTCATTCTCAATGTACAATATACTGTTTTTCTATCGCGCGATACAATTTTCATAACAGCAAACGACTATGAAAAAGGAGGAATGACATGCCATTAACCCCTAAAGAAAACTATTTAAACTTCTTAAACCACAAAGAAATCGAATGGACACCGGTCGAAATCGTGGATTGCTCATATATCGGTTTCGGTTCTGTTCCTGGACCGACCTTTGAAAAAGGCCCGATCGGCGGCGGTCTTGACGGCTTTGGTGTCAACTGGGTTTGTCCGCCAACCGGTAACGGCGCATCTGTTCCGGATCCGTCACAGCACATCATGGACATCGACAACTTCACAGAATGGCGCGACATCGTTAAAATCCCTGATGTCAATGCAATGAACTGGGATCAGATCGCAGCCAGAGAATTCCAGTTCTGTCAGGGATATGATCCGGATATCAATGCCCTGCAATACGGATGCGGAACCGGTGTTTTCGAACGTCTGGCGGCTCTGATGGGCTTTGGCGATGCCTTGATCGCCCTGATCGAAGAGCCGGAAGAGGTCAAAGAACTGTTTGAAAAGATTACGGATTACAAGATTGCAACCGCAAAGAAAGTCAAGGATTATATCAATCCGGATGTGTTTGTCAACTACGATGATATCTGCACACAGCTTGCACCGTTCATTTCTCATGAACAGTACGAAGAATTGATCAAGCCCTATCACAAGCGTCTTTACGATGCCTGCTGGGAACTTGAAATGATCCCGTTGCAGCACACCTGCGGAAAAGCAGAAAGTTTTGTAGAAGATATGATCGAGATCGGTGCAGCCGGATGGACTTCCGTACAGCCTACGAACGACATCGAAGGTCTGCTGCAAAAATATGGTGACCGGTTCTGCATCATCGGCGGTTGGGATTCCGCAGGCGCGGTTTCCCTTCCGGATGCGTCATTCGAATCCCGTGTAGAAGAGATCCACCGCTGCTTCGATACCTACGGAAAATACGATGCATTCGCGATATTCTGCTTTGTACTGGTCAATACAACCAATCCTGCAGAAGTCGGTGCCACACTTGGTCCGCTGCTTGGAGAGTGCGCAAAATATTCCCATATACTGGGCCGAAGCCACCGCATTAAATAGAAACAATCCTTTAAAAAACTCCCGCACCTTCCGGCACGGGAGTTTTTTCATTCTTACTCTTTATAAAAGTCTTTCGTCAGATCTGTTTCTTTCCCGTACTTTTCATATAATCCCGGCAGGATCTGTGCCAGATTCGTATATTCGAGCAGGCTGTGATATGCATTGGCTTTCATCACCTCCATCGGGAATCCGCCCGGCGGGATGGCTGCCGCATATGCTTTGCCGTTTTCGTCAATGCTGTATCCCTGCCAGTAATGTGAACGGTATTCAATCCCACCCGGGATCTTTCTGATACAGTGCGAGAATGTAATCAGGCGCATCCCCGTCTTCGGATCGGATACATATGCATTGATCAGGGCATCTACATTCCTGACCAGTTCCGGATCGTAGCCGTAGGCTTCCGGCGAAAGAAATGACAGATACATTTCCTGCGGACCGTTTCCAACATCTTCTGTCACGACATCTGTCGTTCCCCATCCTCTCTCTTCCAGAGAAAGCGATATGTCCAGACGATGTGCAAGGCTGTCTTCATGCACATGGATCCCGTAATGCTCTGTCGGGCACCAAATCCGGTATCTGAGATCACGGATTCCATGCCATGCGAACCACCAGACGATCATTTCCGGTGTGACACCCGGCATTTCGACTTTGGTTGCTACGGCACCGGATCCATCCGGCATTTTTGCATAACCGTTTTCCACTTCCAGATACCCCGGTTTCAAAATGTCATTTCTGTCATAGATCGATGTGATCTTTTCAGGATCCACAGGACTCAGATCCATCTCCGCCAACAGCTTCGGATCGACCTCCGGAAGCGGTTTCAGCAAAAGATCGCTGTAATCGAGCTTTCTTTCTTCTTCTGTCATAGTTAAATTGCTCATACGATTTCCTTTCTCTGTCACAAAGTGGACCAGCTGATTCGTACAACTGATCCGCTTTCATATCGCTTACTGATTGTTTACTGTGCTGCAATATAGGAGATTGCAAAGATGATCAGCGCAAATCCTGACATGTTTCTCGGTTTTGTTTTAATGACCAGACGTCCGAATACGAAGCCGCCCACCAGACCAATCAAACCGGCCGGTGTCGCTGCGGAAAGCAGAACAGTCGCGTCCCATCCGTGTGCTGCTGCAAAGGCGTTCGGAATCAGATTCATGCCGTCTGTCATGATTGCTGCATAAAAGAAATACAGGATCATCGTATAGAAGATCATGCTCCAGCCCCAGGAACCAAACCTGTTGTCAGTCAAACTTGTTGATAGTCTTCTGTTTTTTCTATAATGTTTTCTCCCTGAAAAAGCATAAACAATGTTTTCTTGTCTTTTATGATACTCTTCTTCCCATACCTCCGGTTCCGTCTTATCTCTATAAATCATACTGCTGATTTCATACTTTGTGTAGAAAACACATCAGCAATATCAAAAGCACTGCCGCATGTCCTGCAGCAGTGCTTTCTTTTGTAGGAGGTTCTAAGGTAAAGGGGGCTATTCTGGCATTGCGATTTCTTCCCAGCCTTCCGGTTTGAACGGATAGCGTTCGATCGGAATACGCTCTGTGAAGATAGACGGTTTTCCATCCTCACCTTTCTCAAGGATGACCCACTTGAGCCAGTTCTTGTCATCGCGCTCCGGATAATCCAGACGACTGAAGCATCCGCGGCTTTCTTTTCTGGTCTTGAATACCATGAACATCATCTCAAGCATATCGATCATGGTACGCAGTTCGATTGCTTTTGCAAGATAATGGCCGTTTACCTTCGGCAGGTGAATCATATCCTTGTACTGATCACGGATCTCATTCAGCTCTGCGATCAGCTCTGTCATGGTCTCTTCTGTCTTATTGAAGCTGTATTCCGGCTTCTTGATCAGACGGGAGATATGACGGATCACATGATCCGGGCGGAACTCGCCTTTGTATTCTGCCGCTTCGAAGATTCTCTTGCGGAAGAATTCTACCTGCTCCTCATCGATCTCGCCAAGCTCGGAATCGTCAATATATTTCGCCATTGCTTTTGCAGTCATCAGACCGGTCTTTGATGCAACGCCAAGTCCGTCGCCGTGTACCCAGCTGCCGTGCGCGGAACCGGCTGTGGTCATCTGACCCAGGCCCCACAGATGTGGAACGCTTGTCTTGCCCTCTACATCGATGCGCAGGGAGCGGATGCTGACACGATAGGATACGGAAACCTCCGGCTTCGGATTGCTCAGGTCGATATCCTGATGATTCCGGATAAACTCATCCAGTTCCAGTCTCTGCTTCATTTCGATTCCATGGAAGAAGCCGTCTGCGCCCTCATTGGTCTTTTGCATCTGTGTGAAGTCTGCAACCAGCGGGCCATTGCCCATTTCAAGCTCTTTTGCCATACCGCGGATCAGGTTAACATCCAGCTCTTCCAGAGAATGTGAATTGTATTTCTTAAAGATGTTTTCGCCCTTGCTGTTGCATACAACCCAGTGAACACCATACAGGAAGTTACCGGTATTTCTGTAAACCAGATCCCACTCGGTCAGATGCTCTACGTTTCTTAACTGTGCACCTGCCTCATAAGCTGCCATATAACCGGTTGCCGGTGCATAGAACAAATCTCTGCAGGATGGATTGAACTCGTTGGTTGCAAGAACCACTTCTTTTGCGCGTACAACAACAAATTCCGTTGTATCCAGGTTGAAGCCAACTGCGCCGACTACCTTGCCGTCATTAGTCAGCAGGTCTGTAAAGTAGGTACGCTCTAAGATCTGCGCGCCGCCTGCCATAACCTGTTTGCAGAACGGTGTCATGAAATCAATGTCGATCTGAACCGCAGAGATCTTCTTGCCTTCAAACTCATGGTGATGATGCAGGCTTCCGTCCGGCTCATGAGAGAATTGACCGCCCATGCGCTCGAGCTCCTGAATATAGGTGTACTGCTCTTTCTGATACTCCACCAGATAATCCTGATCATTCAGATATGTACCATAAGGATTCAGTTCTACTTGTTCTTTCATCATTTCATAGATATCATCCCCTGCTTCCGGAGACAGCATGCACATACCATGGCCGGCTTTTGTTGTCTGACCAGTGTATCCGAAATAACCTTTTTCCATGATCGTGATCTTAACATCCGGCTTCAGCATGTGGAGTTTCTGTGCCATAACTGCTCCGCCAAGTCCGCCGCCAACGACCAGAACATCCGTTATATATGTTTTTCTATTGTTTTCCATATCGTTACCCCCTAATCGTTTAATCCAAGCGGATCATACAGCTGATCATAGAATGAAAGCTCTGCCTCTTCTACCTTGATCGCACCTGCCGGACAGAAGTACATACACTGATAGCAGGATACGCACTCTTCCGGATAAGCTGCTGTAGAAAGCTTTTCTACCGGATCCCATTCGTACACATCGTAGCAGCATGTTCTGATACATTTCATGCATCCCATGCACAGGTCCGGATCAACAGTTACCTTATTTAAACGACGAGGATCGTCCTGTAAATCGCTGATTCTCATAATTGCTCCCTCCTATTTCGCCTGGCTTTTATAGCTGGTGTGCAGTGTTGCATGAGCTTTTTCGCTGCCCGGTTTGCCCAGATAACTGTCATAAAGCTCAATGATTTCCGGATTCTCATGGGATTTGCGAAGCATATCGCTCTTGTCGAGACGATACAATGTCATCGCGCGCTCTGCTCTGAGATCCTTTACCATTCTTACACAAGCCTTCTGCTGAGGCTGACCGCCGCCGTTGACACAACCGCCCGGACATGCCATAAACTCTACAAAGTCATATTCCACTTCACCTGCGCGCATCTTTTCAAGCAGTGCTTTTGCGTTCTTAAGGCCGCTTACGATTGCTACGCGAAGTGTCAGGTCGCCGACTTTATAAGTTGCTTCCTTGATGTCTTTTGTTCCACGGACCTCTGTAAACTCGATCTCGCCCTGTGCTTCTCCGTTCAACCAGTCGTTTGCTGTACGTAAAGCTGCTTCCATAACGCCACCGGTCGCGCCGAAGAGCGTGCCTGCGCCGGTGCCGATGCCAAGCGGTGCATCAAATGCTTCATCCTCAAGACCCGGGAAGGAGATGCCGCTGCGTTCGATCATACGTGCGAGCTCACGGCTTGTCAGTGAAAAGTCAACATCCGGAACGCCTGCTGCATTCTGATCTTCTCTTCCCAACTCACGCTTTTTCGCTGTACATGGCATCGTGCTGACGACAACGATCTTATCTGCCGGGATTCCTTCTTTTTCGGAAAGGAAGGTCTTTACCATTGCTCCGAACATCTGCTGCGGAGATTTACAGGAGGATACATGCGCAAGCATATCATCATAATAGGTCTCGATGTAGTTGATCCATCCGGGACAGCAGGAAGTAAACATCGGGAGTGTTCCGCCTGTCTGGATCCGCTCTATCAGCTCGTTTGCTTCTTCCATGATGGTTAAATCCGCTGAGAAAACGGTATCAAATACCCGGTCAAATCCAATCTTTCTCATTGCTGCTGCAAGCTTTCCTTTTGTGCCGGAGCCGATCGGATAACCAAACGCTTCGGAGATACTTGCACGCACGGAAGGTGCTGCCTGGATCACAACATATTTATCCGGATCCTTTATCATTTCTAATACAGCATCCACATCATCTCTCTCATGCAGTGCGCCGACGGGACAGACTGTGATACACTGTCCACAGCCAACACAACCGCTTTCGATGAGTGTTGCTCCCTTTGACGGTACGACCTTTGCTGTCAGGCCTTCACCTTCCATCTTGATCGCGCCGATTCCCTGCAGGTTTTCGCATGCTGCTACGCAGCGGCCGCAGCGGATACATTTGTTGTCATCTCTCACGATGATGCCGTCTGTCTTCACCGGTACCGGGTCAAATGCTTCCTTTGCCGGGTTCTTGGTCATGCGCAGTTTGTGCTGTACATCCTGCAGCTCGCAGTTTCCGGTACGGCTGCAGTGTCTGCAGTCTCTGTCATGATGATCCAGGATATCCTTCAGAGCCTTTCTCTGCTCAAATCTGACAGCCTCGGAATCCGTGATGACTTGCATATCCGGCTCGATCAGGGTCGTTGCCGCATTGACAATTCCTTTTCCCTGAACTTCTACGATACAAAGTCCGCTGTCATCCTTTTCCTGCACACCCTTTAAATACTGCAGGGACAAGATTTCCGTATCGAACTGCGTTCTCGCATATTTGTCTTCGTAAGCCGCTTCCAGAATCGTAGCTCCATCCCTTGCAGGTACAGGGTTTCCATTGATCATAATCTGCAACATGTTTACCTCCTCCTATGATTCCTTTACCTGTCCATCTCTGTAAAAATCATGATGTTTTCTTTCTTGACCATATCTTATCAAAAAGGGTTTCCTCATATATCGTGCATTTAAAAAGGAATTACACGGCACCTTTTCAACACTGATGTAGAAAGATAATCAAACGAAAAACACGCCATGCGGATCTTTCTCTCGCATAACGTGTTTTTCTTGGGGTTACATGATAAGGTAAACAGTTGTTTCTTTAATTGTCATTTACGCAGACCGGTCGCCCGGCAATCTGAGATGTGCGCCGCCATCGGCTTCACATGTTGCCAGCACCCGGAATGATTGCCCGTTGGCGCTGACACCTTTTACATACAGACAGTCCTGATCCAGTACATAATACATTCCGACCGTCTGTCCTTCCGTCATCTCCTGTGTGTATTCCACCCAGACAGTTTTCAATGCATGCTCCCTGAGCCAATACTCTTCCGGAAGCGCTTCTGTCCAGTCCAGATAATGGGAATTGTTCATATGGCCGTTGTAGTCAATCTCATGTGCTTCAACGGTACGGCCTGCAAGACACTTGTATTCCTCCGGAAAGGGAAGATTCATTTTGGGAGGTTTTGGCTCTCCCGGGATCACAACAGGTGTCAGGTCGATCATTCCTTCCGGATCTCCAGCGGCCGTCCTGGTCTTCTGGTCCATCAAAAGAAACAGGGAAGATGTCGTAACAAGCGGTTCTCCGTCATAGGTGTAGAACGCATATTTTCTTACATGCATCACTGCCTTTTTCTTAGAAGGCCAGATCCGCAGCCTTAAGACTTCGTCTTTTTGGGGCAGACGTTCCACCTGCATCTGGGTCCAGGCAATGATCCAGCTCAGTCCTGCCTGATTCAATTGCGCAATCGTCAAACCTGAGCAGGCATCGAAATACTCCTCTGTGATGATCTGCATCTGTCTTGCCAGTTCTGCCGGATGCATATAGCCTGCACGGTCAACTTCTTTTTCCGTAACCGTTATGATCTTTTCATATACGCCTTTCGGGCATTCTGGTGTAAATTCCGGGAACTGTCCCATTTCTCTCCACTCTTTCTGTTTACAGTCGTTCTCTTACTACTCTGACAAAATCAGCGATCGTCATCAGGTTGCTTGCCTCTTGGATCTCGATCGTGACATCCAGTTCATCTTCGATCTCAGAGATCATGACGATCATCTTCATCGATTCATTGGACAGATCTTCTCTGATATCTGTAGCCAGTGTGATTTCGGATGCATCCACGCCATAGCTGTCAGCTGCGCACTGGATGACTTTCTTTGCGATATCATCCAGCTCTTCCGTGCCTGCGTCGGCTGTTGCAGCAGCTGTGCCGCCAGATACCGAGCCTGACGCTGTATCTGCGGAAATGGTTTCCTCGCCAAGGCGCTCTTTCACTACATTGACAAAATCAGCGATCGTCATCAGATTGCTTGCTTCCTGAATCTCGATCGTGACATTCGTCTCATCTTCAATGGTAGAGATCATTACAATCATCTTCATCGATTCATTGGACAGATCTTCTCTGATATCTGTAGCCAGTGTGATTTCGGATGCATCCACGCCATAAGCATCCGCCGCTGCATCGATGACAATCTGTGCCGTCGCGTCATTTGACAGATCGATTGCTTTGGCTGCCGGTGCTGCCGCTTCCTCCTTTGCTTTTGCCGGTGCTGCTTCCTTAATCTCCGGAATCTTCTTAAACTCGCTCTCGTCTTCGAGCTCCCATACCAGTACTTTTGTGTCTTCATCCTGAATGATCAGCGGTTTTACAACAACTTCATTTTCACGGACAAACCGGTCAAATTCATCATATTTATCATAATCTACGTGCAGCAGGCTGGTGCTTACAGGATCTGCCCCCGGCACTTTTACTTCAATCGAGAAATAATCACCGTGTACCGTTCTGAATTCCGGATCACCAAAGGCGCCTCTTGTCGGCAGTACCTGACCGATCACACCGCGCATATTGGTGAGGTCAACCCACTCTGTATCCAGACATCCGCAGGAATTGCAGCAGAGGTAAGGCGGGAATTCGATGTGTCCGCAGCTGGTACATTTCCGTCCAAGGACAGTTCCTTCCTCCAGTGCGTCATAAAAGGTTTTTGTGATAGGCTCTAAATCATATTTTGTCATCGTCTTCATTCCTCCTCTCCTATTTCTTCTCCAGCATGATGTTTAACAGGTTCTGTGCACCGCCAAAGCCGCGCAGCATCGCATGCTTCACTTCGTGTTTTACCTGTGTTGCGGAATCGCCACGCATCTGATGAACGGCTTCATACAAGTCATGCAGACCTGATGCGCCAGCCGCATGGCCGTAATGACAGCGGCCGCCGTTGGAGTTGACCGGACGGTCTCCGTCAAACGCGATGCGGTTCTCTTTTACATACTGCCAGCCTTCGCCCTCCGGCAGGTATTCACAGATCTCTGCCGAAAGCAGTTCGGACTGGTTATAGAAATCATTGGTCAGGAACAGATCCATGTCCTTTCCGGTCAGACCGGTCAGCGCTTTCATCTGCTCGTATGCATTCTTTGTCGCGGTCATTTCCAGACGCGGATTGGAGTTTTCCAGACAGGAATGACCTACGCCCAGCACCTCGATCGGATGCTCTGTATATTTGTATGCCATCTCGGTCGGGCAGACGATCACTGCTGCCGCGCCGTCACAACGCTGTTCAAAGTGCGCGCCGCGCATGTATTTGCCGATCAGCGGATTGAATTTGGAATGCAGATATTCATATTCGGAATCCATGCCTGCTTCCTCTGCCAGCTCTGCATAGGTCTTGTTTGTGATCGTGCTGAGCGGATTCTGAACCGCTGCACGACGGCAGTTGATGGAAAGCTGTGTCATAAACGCATCCACATCCTTTGCGCTGATATTGTTTTCATTTACATAATGATCCAGCCAGGACTCTGAGTTAAACGGAAGCGCTCCTCTGGTAAATAAGGTATAATCTCTCGGAAGTGTGGAGCAAAGCACCTCATGGAACATTGCATCCGTACCAAAGCGGCGCTTGATCAGATTTTTGGTTGGATAAGCGATGGAATACGGCATTTCAATACAGCCGCTAAGCACCATATCATACTGGCCGGACGCAACTGCCATGACTGCTGTCTCAAGCGCTACATATCCTGTCGCACATGCTTCGCTGTGATGGTAGGATCCTTTTCCTTTCATACCGATCCAGTTCGCAACATGCATATTCGGTGTTGCAAAGTTACTGGTCCATCCCGGGCCTGCCTGGCCATGAATATAGAACTCAACGTCCTTGCCTGTGATGCCTGCGTCTTTCATCGCGTCACGCGCTGCATAGGCAAACAGCTCTGCCTCGTTCATTCCATCAACAGACGGATCATCGAGTACACGGACAAACGGTGTCGCGCCCACGCCGATGATTGATACGCTTCTGCTGTAAGGTTTTAATTTGGGTATATTATCGTTAAAACTCATTGTGCTCCTCCTTCGTATCGTATCCTTTTTTCGTTTTCGTTATCATTATAAAACACGCCGTTTTTTCATATTTGGTATGATTCCCTTGAAATTCCGAACTTCATTTCTACACGGATATAGAAAATAGCATTCCCGCCATGATGATACTATGATATTAACCTACTGCCCTGATAATAATAATGAAATGACCGCTTGAAAGGGAATCGTTATGAGACACATCGATCTCTTGAATATCAACCTGAATCAGATTCGGATCTTTCTAACGGTAGTGGAGTTTGGCGGATTCACAGCCGCAGCCAAAAAGCTGAATATGACACAGCCAATGATCAGTAAGACGATCGCACACCTTGAACAGGAGCTCGGCTTGTGTCTGATCCTACGCGGAAGCAGAAAGTTCCAGGTGACGCCTGCAGGAATGAACCTGTACGAAGAATGGAAAGATCTGATCCGGAGTTTCGAAGACTCTGTTCTCAATGCGCATTCTATACAGGAAGGAAAGAAAGAAACCTTAAAGATCGGCACCGGTGAATTAGACCCAAAAGACAGTCCTGTCATTAAGAAGATCAGAATCATGAAAAACCTTTTGTCCGGCACGGATGTATTTGGAGAATGCATGGAATTATCTGCGCTGGTATCATACCTTGCACAGGACAAACTGGATCTGATCGTGATATCAAAGCATATGCTCCCCCTGATGGAAGGACTGGATATCGGCTGGAAAACCATCATTCCAAGCAGGCTCTGCATTTATGTGCATCAGAGCAATCCTCTGTATGACCGGGAATATCTAGATTTTTCCGATTTACGTATGGAGCGGTTTATCGTTTTTTCTCCGGAAAAAGATAACAGCTATATTGAACTTCTTACAAAACTGTCCAGAGAAGCCGGGTTTACGCCGTTGATCTCCTGCTATGTGCAGCACGAAAAATCATTTACCCTGAACCTGGAGCTGGAAAACGGAATCGTTTTGGCTGACAGTTATACCGACCTGGAATCACCAACAGTCAAAAAATTCCCGCTGGATATCCGGAATGATATCATCGCGGTCTGGAAAAAAGAGCATTTCAGAGATTCCATCGAAATATTTCTCAATCTGTTTCAAACAGAATAGTATCCTCCACCATCCATATCTTTTTGGAATGAATGTATCCTGAACATTCATTTTTCAACGGTTTTCTCAACTGCTACACTGATTGCAAGAACAATGAAACGTGTATCTGACAAAGCAGATTAAGGGAGGAAACTATATGACATCTTACGAAAAAGTTGAAAAAGCTATGCAATGCGTACCTTTAAATGATCCCTCTGAGATTCCGATTTTTCCGCATATTCTGACATGGGCCGGAACAGTGGCAGATGTACCGCAGTCAAAGATCATTTCCGATTGTGATGCCTGGATCGGCGCAATGGAAAAAACCTTTGATGTAATCGGGAATCCCGATCTCTCCATGCCGCAGCATCCGAAAACCATTATTTTCTCAATGAGTATGCCGGTGCGCCGACCGGGTTTTGAGCTTCCGGAGGGAGAACTTTATCAGTTTGTAGAACAGCCTCAGTTTGAAGCCGATGAATATGAGAAAATGCTTCAGATCGGTTGGGAAAACTGGTATGCCATGTATATGATGCGGATACAGAATCCGCCGATGACAGATCCGCAGCAGTATGCTGACTTTTGGGCAGAAACCAATATTGCCGGCGGAAAGATCGCACAGTTTCTTGCGCAAAGAGGTATCGCGCCGATTTTCAACATCGCAGATTTTCCAATCTTCGATCTGTTATCCATGATCCGGTCCATGGAACCGTTTATTTTTGATCTCTATGATGATCCCGGTCCAATCATGGATGTTTTGAACCAGGCACAGCCAATCGAGGACGCACGCAACATTCAGATCCTCAAATCATTCGGCGGAACAAGGATCGGCCGCTACGCGATGCGTTCCTCCGCTACATTTATTTCACCGGATATGTTTGACGAATTTGTATGGCCGGTATTGAAAAAATCAATCCAGACATTCTGGGATGCAGGAATCCGCTGTGTACTCCACTGCGACGCAGAATGGCTGCCGATTCTGGATCGCTTCCTGGAATTGCCCAAGACAAGCGTCAGCTTCGAATTTGACGGCGTAACCGATATTGTTAAGGCATATGACATCATCGGCGGATGGCATTCACTCAGAGGTGATGTTCCGGCCACAATGTTTGCTTACGGAACACCGGATGATGTGAGGGAATATTGCGCCGGACTGATCGATAAGATCGGGACAAAGGGCGGCTTTATCCTGGGTTCCGGATGTGAAGTCCCGCTAAACGCAAAAACAGAATGTGTAAAAGCCATGATGGAGGCTACATCATAATCCCTTTTTTCCATTGGAGTAGATCTCATGATCTGCTCCATTTTTTTTGTTTTTTAAAGATGTCTGATATAATGATATTCAGGTGAGTCAAGGGGACGGTTCTTTTGACTCACTTCAGAAAAACAAATCATATGTAAACACAAAATGAGTCAAAAGAACCGTCCCTCTGACTCATGAAGAAGGAGCTTTGCCATGTACGTTGGTTTAAAAAACATTTGCGCTTTGCTAAAAGAATTACCGACTCATCTGACCGATTCTGACGGAATTCATTGTCTGACAGGCTGGAATCATCTGCAGAATGCGCCTACGCCATATGCATCCTATCTGCTTTATGTATGTAAAAGTGATATCGATCTTTCGACTATTAATTTTACCGAGCACATGCATGTCCTTTGCATCATTTCACCCGGATCGGATCATGAAGAAATCGCGGGGCGTTTCCCTGATGAGGTCAGTCTTCTGCTCGTCGAAGCGGAAGATCCTGTCACGATCTATACCAGTCTGCAGGAATACTTCAACCGCCAGTGCGGTGTCGGCATGTTCGGGCAGACACTTTTGGAATTCCTTGCGTTTGAAGACGGACTGCCGTCTTCCATCGACTATGCCTATCATGTATTCCGCAATCCCGTGTTTGTCTTTGACACCAACTATAATCTGATCGCTGCGACATGGGACGCGATTGAAGAGCTTGGCCTGAAGGATCAGGTCCTGATCGACAAGCGCTTTTCCGCAGATGATTTTAAAATGGCAAACAGGGATCACAACATCCACAGCAAGGTGTTAAAAAGCGAGATCCCGATCATTGCATATAATGACGCACTTGGCTACGAGCAGATGTACTGCGCCATCAACACACGCAAAAACCTCGGTCATATCGTCATCTCCGCGATCAATAAACCGTTCGAACCTATTGACACGGAATTAATGCTGCTCCTCAAAAAATATGTTGATCAGCAGATGAAAAAAGACTCCTTTATCCGAAGTGCTAAAGGGTTTAATTATGAGTATTTTTTGCGGGATCTGCTGGATGAAAAGATTGGAACGGGAAACGGCAATTCTTCCCATATGAAATTTACGGAGGTCACATTTAGCGGCAATATGTACTGTATGGTCGTCGAAACCGCCCGCAGTACAGAAACCGTCAATATAAACCACATCCGGAATCTTTTAGAAAGCCGCTTTCCTTACTCAAAAACACTGATCTACAATGACCAGATCGTGATCATCATCAGCTTTCAGGAAAACCATCTGCTTCCGGGCGAATATCTGGAAACCGGCCGGAAAATCTGTTCCGAAAACGGACTCTATGCCGGTATCAGCAATTGTTTCCAGGATATCATGGAATTACGGGGATACTATGCACAGGCACTTCGTGCCATTGAATATGGCACAGAAGAAACAAACACCCCAAACCTCTATCTCTACTGGGATCATTATCTGCAGCATGTGATCCGTCTGTTTACACAAAAAGAGTCCGCCGGCACATTCTGCAATCCCAAGATGAAGTTTTTGCTTGATTATGACAAAACACACAACTCCGAGCTGGCCTATACACTTTATATGTATCTGATCCATGAGCGCAATCTGGCTGCAGCTGCCGAAGCCATGGATATGCACCGGACTTCTCTTGTATATCGGTTTAAGAAGATCAATTCCCTGATCGGGGAGGATTTTGACGATTACAAAGAACGGCTGTATCTGATTCTTTCGTACGAAATGAACCGATGAGTCAAAGGGACGGTTCTTTTGACTCACTTTTGACTCGAGGAGAAGTAATACCATGAACACCAGACAGATTGAATACTTTCTTGCTGTGGCGGAGGAACTGAGTTTCACGAAGGCCGCAGAGAAAATGTATGTATCGCAGACTGCTGTCACGCAGCAGATCCGTTCCCTAGAGGAGCAGATGGGGGTACAGCTGTTTTCCCGGACAAAGAAAAAGGTCGAGCTGGCGCCTGCCGGAGCGTTTTTTATGATTGAAGGGCGCCAGATCCTCGAGCATATCGACAATGCCTTTATCCATGCCCACGATGTCTCCGAAGGAATGAACGGTGCTCTGGAGATTGGCTTTGCCAACTATGCAAGTAACATTCTGGCAAACAGCCTACAGGAGTTTCACAACCGGTATCCCAATATCAAACTCCATTTCAAATCTTACAGTCCTTCCGTTTTGCTGGATCGTCTGCGGCTTGGCGAACTGGATCTGATCTTTTCCCCGATTTTTGATCCGGCTATCTATGAAGGATGCTTTATACGGGAAGTATCCCGCGTCTCTTTGATCGCAGTGCTTCCCAGCTCCCATCCACTGGCCGGCAAGTACTGTCTGACCAAAAAGGATCTGTTTGACCAAAGTCTGATCCTTGCCTGTACGCCGGACAGTAAGATTGGCGAGGACCGCAAGATCATCGACAGCTTCTTAAAGGCCGGATATCATCCCGAGATCGTCGACAGGATCGAGGATATCGAAACGATTCTTTTAATGGTTGCTGTACAGATGGGCATCTCCATCCTGCCTTCCTACATTACGCTTCCGGTCAGCAATGATCGACGCGGGCGATGTGACCGTCAACGATCTGGCTGAAATGTGGTATCACGACGAGATCGAATACACAGCGCTTACGACCAACGGACGGAATGATTATAAAAATGTCATCCGCCACATCAGAGAGCATCCGCTCGGGAGCATGAAGCTTCGGAATGTAACCTGTGAACATCTGCAGGCTTACATCGACGAAAAATATTTCGGCGAGTTTGATGAGAACGGGAAGCAGTTAAAGCATGCCTATTCCGACAGCCATATGAAAAAACAGTTCCGTGTTCTCTCGGGGATGTTCAAATATGCCGTTGTCCCGAAACATCTTTTGCGGGATAACCTCATGCAGTATGTCAGGAAGAGAAAGAAGCCAAAACCGGTCCGGCTCTTCGGTGAGGAGGAGGACGGAAAGGTACACACGATCTCAAACGAAGATTACAAAAAGATCATCAGCCATCTCACAGACAATGAGCAGAACGCATGCTTCGCTCTCCCGGTGCAGATCGCCTATCACACAGACCTTCGGGCCGGAGAAGTCTGCGGGCTTGCCTGGGAGGATATCGATCTGGAAGGCAGGAGCCTCACGGTACGGCGTTCTCTCTACTATGACACGGAGAACAAGTGCTGGGAGTTAAAAGTCCCGAAAAACGGAAAATCCCGCGTTGTAGCGTTTGGGGATACACTGGCAGGGATCTTAAGAGCGGCGAAGAAAAAAACAGCTCGAAGATAAGATGGCAGATGGTCCTTTGTACCAGAAGCATTATTATCAGATCAACGAGATCAGGGGACGGCAGCACTGCCAGATCTTTACAGAGATCGACCCAGAGATCAAAGTCTTGAGCAGCCGCTGCACGAAGGGAAAGTTTATTGAAGACGCCGGGAAGGAACAGCCCTTACAGCCTTTGCATCTTGTCTTAAGCAAACCCGGCGGCGAGATGCTCACGACACAGAGCTTAAAATGGCTGAACAAGCTGATCCAAAAAGAACTGCCGGAGATCAAAGATTTTCACTTCCACTGCCTACGCCACCACACTGATCGCAAACGGAGCAAATTTCAAGGATGTACAGGCGCTCATGGGCCACTCAGACATCAGCATCACCTTGAATATTTATTCACATGTAACCCCCGAAACACAGCGAAAAGCAGTCGATATTTCCGAGCGAGCGATCAGCTAGATTTATAGGTTTTGTGGGAAGATGTGGG
This sequence comes from Clostridium sp. SY8519, assembly GCF_000270305.1. Taxonomy (NCBI): domain Bacteria; kingdom Bacillati; phylum Bacillota; class Clostridia; order Eubacteriales; family Clostridiaceae; genus Clostridium; species Clostridium sp. SY8519. Next base: position 92,504 of record NC_015737.1, read on the forward strand.
AAAGACCCCATTTCAGACAAAATGAAAAGCCAGCAAACCCGCATGTTTACTGGCTTTCAGTGAGGCATCGGGGATTCGAACCCCGGACAACTTGATTAAAAGTCAAGTGCTCTGCCAACTGAGCTAATACCCCATATCATTGAAACTGGGCCAGCGGGATTCGAACCCACGAGTGTAGCAGTCAAAGTGCTATGCCTTACCGCTTGGCGATGGCCCACTGGTCTGTTGCGTTCTTGCTTGTAAAATGCGGGCGACCGATGATCGCCCGCGTGCAGGGTGGATACAGGGATTCGAACCCTGGGCCTCCAGAGCCACAATCTGGCGCGCTAACCAACTGCGCTATACCCACCATAAAAACTATGTATCCTGCCGAAGCAGTTTTTATAAATACGTGTCCGGAGGGATTCGAACCCCCGACCCACGGCTTAGAAGGCCGTTGCTCTATCCAGCTGAGCTACGGACACATAGAAAGCGGGTGATGGGAATCGAACCCACGTATCCAGCTTGGAAGGCTGGTGTTCTACCATTGAACTACACCCGCATAAATCTTTGAACCAGTTTTCAGGATCGGGGTGACAGGATTCGAACCTGCGGCCTCCTGGTCCCAAACCAGGCGCTCTAGCCAAGCTGAGCCACACCCCGGTACTGGTTTCCCGTGTCTTGTTCTCCGTGACACAATGGATATTATATGGGAATCACTTCAGAATGTCAACACTTATTTTAAATTTTTTCAACACAATTTATTTTTTGTTTCAGTCACTGCCGGAATCCCCAGGAACCGCGCTCCTGCGCCGGATCCAGATAATGAACGGCAACGGACGGCTGTTCCCCGGGCGCTGTGGTCATCACCATATACGAGCGCTGTCTGCCTTTTTGACGGGGATAGGACAGGCTGCCGGGATTCAGTACGGTAATCCCGGCAATCGTTGTCATGACCGGACGGTGAATGTGGCCGAACATGGCAAACGTACAGTCATGGGCAGCTGCCGCACGGACAAGCTCCCCCAAATCGTAATTCACGGAATAATAGTGCCCATGGGTCATGAAAATCCGAAATCCGTCGATATTGATCACCTGTTCCCCGGGAAGATCCACAGAAAAATCGTTATTGCCGGCCACTGCTTCCAGCGGGCAGTCCGCCAGAGCCTCATAATAATCCGCATAATCCCCGATATCTCCCAGATGCACCAGAAGATCCACCGGTTTTTCCCTCTTTAAGGCCAGTTCCAGCCCCTCATGCCTCCCGTGAGTATCACTTACAATCAGTGTACGCATCCAATTCCTCCAGTTTCTTCCGCATCGCGCGCAGCGCGTTTCCCCTGTGGCTTCTCGCATTCTTTTCTTCCGGGGACAGTTCTGCCGTAGAACAGTGCTTATCTTCCACATAGAAAATCGGGTCATAGCCGAATCCGTTGTTTCCGGCCGGTTGATCGCCGATGTAGCCTTCAATGGTACCGCGCACAACAATCGGTTCCTGCCCCGGCACGACGGCCGCGATCGCGCAGACAAAGCGGGCCGTCCGCTGCTCCCGGGGCACACCCTTCAGCCGGTCAAGCAGCGCCTGATTTTTTATCTCATAGGAAGTGTCTTCCCCCATGAAACGGGCGGAATGCACACCGGGCTCCTTATTCAGATAATCGATTTCCAGGCCGGAGTCATCGGCCAGAACAATGTCGTTGCAGAGCGCAGCCACTGCTCTGGCCTTAATCAGCGCGTTTTCTTCAAATGTGGCGCCATTTTCATCAATCTGTGGATTCAGTCCGATCTCCTTCATGGATACAATTTCCAGTCCGGGTCTGCCCAGGATCTGCCGAATCTCAGTCATTTTGTTTTTGTTTCCTGTGGCGAATACAATCCGCTTTCCCATCTGTTTCTCCTCTGCTCCCAGTTTACCAGTTATCCTGCTGTCTGCTGCCGCGGCGGGCGAGGCCCCGGGAACTGGTAGAAATCTGTTTTTATCATTCCATTGTAGATTTTTCGCTTCTTTGCCGCTTTTTTCCCAATGTATCGCTCCGCGTCCGCATAGGCCGAAATCACGTATTCGGACCAGGTGGGAAGCTTCGCGAATGCCGCCCCAATCTCCCGGTACAAATCCGGAAGCCGCTTTTTTTCTTCCAGACGTTCCCCATAGGGCGGATTTGTAATCAAAAAACCATAGGTGCCGGGCAGAGAAACCTCCCCCGCAGAACAGGTCTCCCAGCGGATCATAGGCTCCACACCGGCTCGTTTCGCGTTCTGTCTGGCTGCCCGGATCACATTTGGATCAATATCCGAACCATACAGGAGTACCTCCTTCTGCGGAGTGACCTGTTCCCGTGCTTCCTCATAACTGTCCTTCCAGAGGGACGCCGGTATCAGGTTTTCCCAGCTGCCGGAGAGGAAGCTGCGGTGCAGTCCCGGTGCGATACCGGCCGCCATCATAGCTGCCTCGATCAGGAAGGTTCCGCTGCCGCAGAAAGGATCGGCCAGGATTCGTCCCGGTTTCCAGGGTGTCAGACCGATCAGCGCAGCCGCCAGGGTCTCTTCAATGGGGGCTTTGCTGCGCAGAAGACGGTAGCCTCTGCGATGCAGGGATTCCCCTGTCGTATCCAGCCCCACCGTCGCCACATCTTTATTCAGGAACACCCGCAGCGGATATTCGGAACCGGTTTCCGGGAATGACCGGATCCCATATGCCTGGTGCATCCGATCTACCATAGCTTTTTTCATGACTGACTGCAGATCGGGAATACTGCGCAGCGCACTGCGTATGGAGGACGCCTTTTTTACCCAGAATCTTCCGTCTGCCGGGATCCAGTCTTCCCAGGAAATGTCGCGGATTCCTTCGTACAGCTCATCAAACGTAGCCGCAGGAAATTCCGCGATTTTGATCAGGATGCGCTCCGGCGTCCGAAGGCCGATATTTGCGCGGCATACCGCTTCCGCATCGCCGTAAAAAGTCACCCGGCCGTCTTCCACCTTTGAGATCTCGTAGCCCAGGTCATAGATCTCCCGTTTCAGTACTGCTTCCAGCCCGAAATGACAGGGAGCTGTTAACTCGAATTTATTCATAACGCTCTGTTTCTCCGTTTTCTGCCGGGTCGTTTTCCGCCTTGCCCGTCAAAGCATCTGCTTGATCAGTGTATAGATCACTACAACCACCAGAAGAATCAGCAGCGTGCCGGTCCAGCCGTTGAGTTTCAGCCTGCCCAGGCGGACATCCCAGCCTTTTCCCTCTTTGTATTCTGCTTTGATGCCGTGCTTCGGGTTCTGCACATGGGCATTGATTTCCTCTGCCGTGCTGTCTCCGGTCACATCTTTCAGCGGCTCTCCCTCTGCGTCCACGCCGAAGGGTCTGGCGGTCTGCGCATTCCAGCGCCGCTCCAGATCCATTTTTTTCCGTTTGTGGTAATTTTCCACCACAATATCCGCTATCCTGGACGGATCACCGAGATACCGCAGGACCGCCTCCAGCGGTTTCCCGCCGGCGATTTCTTCATTAATATACCCTTCATAATTGCGGATCTGGAAGTCTACTTCCTCCTGGGGAATCCGTCCCTCCAGCTGCAGTTTTAATATATACAGAAAATCATCCATCGGTCAGATCCCCTCTTCCTGACGAATCTGCGCAATCAGCTCCCGCTCATCCATATGATGCTTCTGCCCTTTGATCTCCTGATAATCTTCATGGCCCTTGCCTGCCAGGACAATCACGTCGCCCTCCCGGGCATTTACCATGCAGTAGCGGATCGCTTCCTTCCGGTCTGTGATACGGACATATTCTCCCGGCGCTTTCTTCACTCCGGTGATAATATCATCAATAATCGCGTCCGGTTCTTCATAACGCGGATTGTCTGAAGTAACGACGGTCAGATCCGCCAAACGGGAAGATACTTCTCCCATCTCATAACGGCGCAGTTTGGAACGGTTGCCGCCGCAGCCAAACAGGCAGACCAGCCGTTTCGGATGATACTCCCGCAGGGTAGTCAGAAGGCTTTCCAGCGCCATCGCATTGTGGGCATAATCGATCATCAGGGTATAGTGGTCGGAAATCGGAATAATCTCCACTCGGCCTTTTACTTTGACCTGTGCCAGAGATTTCTGAATCTGCTCCGGCGCCACGCCGAAATGATAACAGATGGCAATGGCGGTCAGTGAATTGTATACCGAAAATCTGCCCGGAATATCCGTTTCCACCTCAAAATCCATTTTTCCGCAGACATGGTACCGGATGCCCAGAAATCCCGGTCTGCGCTCCAGCTGCAGGTCTCTGGCATAGAAATCATCTGTTTCCCGCAGGCCGAAGGTCTCCACGGTGCAGGTATGGCCTTTCAGAACCTGTTCCAGATGTTCATCGTCCCCATTCAGGATACCGACTTTGCACTGCTGGAACAGCAGGCCTTTGCAGCGAATGTAGTCATCCATGTCCTTATGCTCATTCGGTCCGATGTGATCCGGCTCCAGATTGGTAAAAATACCGTAATCAAACACAAACCCGGATACCCGGTGCAGCATCAGTCCCTGGGAAGAAACTTCCATGACCACGCTGTCGCAGCCGGCTTCCACCATTTTGGCAAAGGATTCCTGCACCACATAGGACTCCGGTGTAGTATTGACCGCAGGAATATGTTCCTCTCCGATGATCGTCTCAATGGTACCGATCAGCCCGACTTTATGGCCGGCGCTCTCCAGGATGTTTTTCACCATATAAGTCGTGGTGGTCTTGCCTTTGGTGCCGGTGATTCCGATGGTGGTCAGCTTTTCCGCCGGATGGCCGAAATATGCGGCAGACAGCTCTGCCAGCGCCAGGCGGGCATCCTCTACCTGAATCTGTACCACATCCGGTACGTCCAGCTTATGTTCCACGACCAGTGCCGCCGCGCCCTGCTGCGCTGCTGCCGGGCCAAATTCATGTCCGTCCCTGACAGCACCCGGGATGCACACAAAGACTGCTCCAGGCACAACTTTTCTGGAATCGTATACAACCGCGGATACTTCTGTATCCGGATTTCCCTGCACACATGTATACGCTGTCCGCTCTAGTAAATCAGATAATTTCATAAATCCATTCCTCTTTTCTGCTGTATCCTGCGGCTGACGCAGGTTTCATACAAATCTGCCCCTGCATCCGTCCATGCGGCCGGATCACGGAAGCTCTATCTCGCCTTCAAAGACTGTAACTGCCGGACCGGTCATAAAAATCGTATGTTTTTCCCGGTCGTAGCGAATCCGCAGATCACCGCCGATGACGTGAACCAGCACCTCATCATCGGTATATCCGTTGAGAATGCAGGCATATACCGCAGCGCAGGTACCTGTGCCGCAGGCCAGTGTTTCGCCGGAGCCCCGCTCCCAGACACGCATATCGATGGCATGACGGTCAATGACATGGATAAACTCCGTATTGACACGATCCGGAAAACGCACGTGATTTTCAAACAGCGGCCCGATTTTCTCGATATCCACGGCCTTCGTATCCGCAACAAACACTACGGTATGAGGATTTCCCATCGATACTGCCGTCATGTGATATTCTTCCCCGGCAATCAGAATCGGCTCATCCAGTATGATCTCATCATTTTCCGCAGGTACTGCCGGGATCTCAGAGGGTCTGGTGATCGGCGCCCCCATATCTACCGTAACCTGCTCCACTTTTCCGTCTTTTGTAAACAGGTCCAGATATTTAATCCCTGCCTTCGTCTCTATGGAGATCTTTGTCTGATCTGTCATTCCATGATCATAAACATACTTGGCCACACAGCGGATCCCGTTTCCGCACATCGCGCCTTCGGATCCGTCCGCATTATACATTGCCATGCGGAAGTCTGCCTGATCGGAAGGATGGATGCAGATCAGTCCGTCGGATCCGATTCCGAAATGTCTGTCACTGACATACTTGCTGACCCCGTTAGGATCTTCCAGGTGTTCTTCAAAACAATTCACATATACGTAGTCATTCCCGCAGCCATGCATTTTTGTAAATTTCATAGATTATCCTCATTCCTGCTGTTTCCTGTCAATTGCCGCAAGCGGCTCATCTCCAAGCTTTTATTGTGCAACGTTTTATTCGGTTATGCAATCGTTTCTTTTCGATTCTTTCCCATTTTTTGTATCTCTGCCCATACATATCCGCCTGCAGGGCACTGCATTGCCGGTTCGGTCCCTTCTTTAGAATAAAAAAAGTCAGACCTGCATGGATTCCGCACAGTATCTGACTTTATGCCTTATCAATATTATCGGTCAGTCCTGACGCCAGACGGCAAACAGATCCTCCTGATAAACCCCTTTGCGGATCAGTTCCCGGAAGGACTCCACCACAGATGCCTTGTCCTCTTTGTAGGTGACGCCAAACCACCGGTCATCCGTGGGCAGTACCTGAACAGACACTCTGCCCTCTTTCAGAAGTTCTCCAATATAAATCGGGATCAGATACTCCGCTTTCTCCTCATTGCCCTCCAGATGGTCAAAAAACTCCCGAAATCCCTGTTCCAGCAGCTGCATAAACTCCGGTGTCAGCCCCCACATATTCATGGACACCAGCGCATCCCGGTCCACCGGTGTATATGTCCTGGTGCCGTCCGGCAGAACCTGCTCCACGGCTGCCCCGTCCGCCGTGCGGACGATATCATGGGTCTCCTCCACATCTGTAAGGAAACCGGAGGCGTCCATCTTACAGACCCCGCGGGTCACTCCGCCGTTATCCGACAGGGTATTCTTCAGCACAAATCCAGCCATGCAGAAATCGGTCGGATGCTCCGGAGAATAGTGCTGCAGGAAATCATGCACTTTGGTGAATGCTTCTTTGCCGTAATAATCATCTGCATTGATGACGGCAAAAGGTTCCTGAATCATCCCCCGGCAGGCCAGCACTGCCTGACCGGTGCCCCATGGTTTGGTACGGCCTTCCGGAAATACCGCGCCTTCCGGCAGATCATCGATTCGCTGAAACGCGTAGGATACTTCCACTCCTCTGTCGCGGCAGATCGCTTCGATCCGATCGCCGATCACGGCCCGGAAATCCTCTTCGATGTCTTTTCGGATAATAAAAATAATACGGTTAAACCCTGCTTCAATCGCGTCATGGATGGAATAATCCATGATAATTTCCCCGGTAGGTCCCACCGGTTCCAGCTGCTTGATCCCCCCGCCATATCTGGATCCGATGCCGGCAGCCATAATCGCTAACGTTGTCTTCATACTTCTCTTCTACCTTCTCATATTTATTCTGCAGGAAACGAACGTTTCTGTCGGGTCAGCCGTCCCTTTTCCTGTGCTGTAATTCTATGTATTATACCAAAAATCAGTATGCATTACAATCTGTACAATACGGGTTTCCTACTATGCATGTAATTCTGTACCCGGAACACCTGATTTTCACCCGCTGACGCCGGGATTTCGAAGCTTTTTCCAGTAAAATACCGGCCGGATTCCAAGTATCCTTCGCAATCCCGGGACGAAACGGATCCACTCGGTTATGCCAATGGACGCAAACAGCACGGCCACTGTGCGTAGCGTGTGTATCCCCAGATTCTGTTCCGGGTAAAAGGGAAACAGGAACTGAAGATACAGGTAACACAACATGTAGTGCACGGCATAGATATTCATCGTCCTCATGGAAAAGAACCGAAACAAACCAGGCAGCAGTATTCTTTTCCGGATACAGAAAAACCGGAAAATCATAAAGCTCAGCATATAAGATGCGATGCGCTGATAATCTTTGTCCAGCCGCACCCACATCATATGAAAGGTCCCTGTCTGCAGATATTTCTGCAGAAGAAGCACACCAAAAGCCGCTGCAAGAATCACCACCGTGATGATCTGCTCCATTCCGGATGTTTTTTTCTGATAATTTCTTTCATGCACCAGACCGCCCGTCAGAAAAAACAGCAATTCATCCGCCCCTTCTGCAAACGGGAAGGAATACGCCTTTAATGCGTCAAAGGAAATCATCCGGATCCCGCGGTATACACGCAGATGTTCCGCAATCTGGCTGTAATCTGTGTAAAAAAACACAAAGAAAAACAGCACAATACAGAGAAACACAATCACTTCCCGATGCTCATCATACGCAATCCTGATAAACGGAAAAATCATATAAATGCCCAGCAGCGCATACATAAACCAGAAGTGTTCTGCCGGTATGTAGGGATTGGACATATTCAGGCCGGTACAGTAACGGAACATTTCCGTCACCGGAATCTCCCGGTATACATCCCCGAAGATCAGCAGCATCACCAGATAATAGATCAGCTTCCAGCCCACTACAGCAGTGAATACAAATGCCGTACGCTGTATATGCCTGCGCAGCGAGAACTCTCTCGCATTGAGCAGAAGCGCTCCATTTGCCATGAAAAACAGCGGGACAGCCGTAACGGTTGTAAACTGCAGAATAATATTCGCTGCCACTGATGTCCCAATGACTAATTCATGGCAGAAAATAACCATGATGATTGCCATGGTTTCGATCAGGTCGATATAAGCAATCCGTTCCGTGTCCGTCTGATTTCCCCGGATGCCGCTCCATCTCTGCTGTCTGTTCCACATCGCGGCTTACTCCTGTTCCCGATAGCCGTTCGGATTGTTTTTCTGCCAGTTCCAGCTGTCCCTGCACATATCCTCAAGCGTACGCTCTGCCTTCCAGCCCAGTATTTTCTGCGCTTTATCGGAATTCGCCCAGAATTCCGGCAGATCCCCTGCCCTGCGCGGGCCGAATTCATGGGCAATCGAGATGTGATTCACTGTTTCAAAGGCCTGTACTATCTCCAGCACGCTGTATGGCGTACCTGTTCCCAGATTGAAGATTTCCACGCCGCTGTGATCCGCTGCGTATTCTACCGCACATACGTGTCCGGCCGCCAGATCCATGACATGAATGTAATCTCTTCTGCAGGTTCCGTCCGGTGTGGGATAGTCATTGCCGAAAATCGTCAGGTGATCCCGTCTGCCGACTGCCACCTGTGAAATATACGGCATCAGATTGTTCGGGATTCCCTGGGGATCCTCCCCGATCCGGCCGGATTCATGGGCGCCGATGGGATTAAAGTAGCGCAGAAGCACCACCGAAAGATGCGGGTCCGCTGCTGCTGCGTCTTCCAGAATCTGCTCCATCATGGATTTTGTCCATCCATAGGGATTGGAACAGCTCCCCCGCTTCATTGTCTCCACATACGGAATTTCATTCTCTTCGCCATATACCGTGGCAGAGGAGGAAAATACGATACTGCTTACCCCATGCTTCTGCATGCATTCCAGCAGTGTCAGGGTGGTGTCGATGTTGTTGCGGTAATATTCCACCGGCTTCTGCACGGATTCTCCCACTGCCTTTAACCCGGCAAAATGAATCACGCAGTCGATGGTGTGGCCGGAAAACACCGCGTCCATTGCCTGAGGATCCCTGACATCCGCCTGATAGGATACGATTTTTTTCCCGGCCAGTTCTTCGATCCGTTCAATTGCCTTCGGGCTGCTGTTGCAGAAATTATCCGCAATGATCACATCATGTCCGTGTCTGATTAATTCCACCGCCGTATGGGAACCGATATACCCGGCTCCGCCTGCTAATAAGATTGCCATCTGCTCTTCCTTTCTTCTGTTCTGCTGTATCTTTTTTCCGGCTGATTTCCCTGTTTTATGAACGGTCTGTATCCGGATGTTCCCTTTTGCCGCTGATCCGGCAGACCAGGTCAAACAGCGGCTCACAGATCATAAACAGCTTCCACATAAGAATCCGCTGCCTGCCGGCATTCGTTTTCCGCATATCAAAAGACCTCACCGTACGCGCCGCTCTGCGGTAGACCGGATCTTTCCGGTCATGGGGGCAGGTGACAAGATAACGGTACGCCGCTTCATACCAGGCAATTCGATTTGCCTGAATCCCTTCCACCTGACGGGATTCCAGAAAGCGAATCTGCTGATCCCACATCAAAAAAGAGTCTGTGTTATTTTTGATATTCTCATGATGCATGATACTGCCTGCATTTTCCGTATTGTAGAAATAAAGCCGCTGATTCAAAAATCCCACACGTTCTGCCGGATACAGCACCTGACAGATGGTTCCGATGTCTTCATAGTTCACTCCCATGGGGAATTGGATCCCGTCAAACAGTTCCCGCTTCCAGAGCTTATTCCATGCCATATTGCCTACATAGGTACAAGTCAGATACTGCATGGCTTTTCTGCCGTCACAGACATACTCCGTTTCTGAACTTTCCGCTGCCGGAAACCTGCCCCGCTCCGGCTTGCTGTCATCCAGCGGGCAATGTTTATAGGAATATACCAGCACATCCAGCTGATGGCGTTCTGCCTGGTCAAGGGCAGTCGCGCAGAGTTCCGGAGCAATCCAGTCATCGCTGTCGACAAACAGCAGCCATGGTCCCCTTGCATGCTTCAGGCCGCAGTTTCTCGCTGCGGCAATTCCGCCATTTTCCTGATGAATCACCTGCACCCGCGCATCCTCTGCCGCGCAGCGGTCACAGATTGCTCCGCTGGCGTCTGTGGATCCATCGTCTACCAGAATAATCTGCAGATTGCGGAAAGTCTGGCCGCAGATGCTGTCCAGACAGCGCTGCAGATAGGACGCGCAATTATATACCGGTACTATGATACTGATCCTGTTTTCTGTATCTTCCATTCTGCTTTTTCCTTATCTCCTGAAACGCCCGTCCGGGCGCAGTTCTTTCTGATCTCTGCCCTACGGTCTGCCTACAGCTCTTTCCGGCACATTTCCAGTGCGGAAGCAACCACTGCGTCCATATCATAATAACGGTACTCACCCAGACGGCCGCCGAAAATCACCTTTTTTTCCTGCTCCGCCAGTTTCCGGTATTTCTGATACAGCCCGCTGTTTTTCTCATCGTTCACCGGATAGTACGGTTCATCTCCCGGTTTCCATTCCGAACTGTACTCTCTGGATATCACTGTCTTCGGAAGTTCTTCTCCATTGTCATCCCTGCCAAACTCAAACCATTTGTGCTCAATGATACGGGTCCAGGGAGTCTCCCGGTCTGTGTAATTCACTGCCGCGTTTCCCTGGAAATTGGGCTGATCCAGCAGTTCATTCTCAAAACGCACCGAACGGTATTCCAGGGCGCCGAGACGGAAATCAAAATACGCGTCAATGGCGCCGGTATATACTACTTTATCCGCCAGCTGATCCAGCTCTTTTTTCTGTTTCAGATAATCTACGCCCAGGCGCACTTCAATATCGCCAATCATATTTGCAACCATTTTGGTATAACCGCCCTTCGGGATTCCCTGATACAGCGCGTTAAAATAATTGTTGTCGAATGTAAAGCGCACCGGCAGACGTTTGATAATAAATGCCGGAAGCTGACTGCATGGACGCCCCCACTGTTTCTCGGTATAGCCTTTGATCAGTTTTTCGTAGATATCGGTGCCCACAAGGCTGATTGCCTGTTCTTCCAGATTCTGCGGGCTGCTGATATCTGCCGCTTTCTTCTGTTCTTCAATTTTATCAGCAGCTTCCTGGGGCGTCACAACGCCCCACATTTTATTAAAGGTGTACATATTAAACGGCAGGCTGTACAGCTCTCCCTTATAATTTGCCACCGGTGAATTGGTAAAACGGTTAAACTCCGCAAACTGCTGCAGATAGTTCCATACCTCGGTATTATTGGTATGAAAAATATGGGCTCCATATTTGTGCACATGAATGCCTTCCACATCTTCCGTGTACACATTGCCGCCGATATTCGGCCGTTTGTCCACCATCAGGACTTTCTTACCCGCTTTTGCCGCTTCATGGGCAAACACTGCGCCATACAATCCGGTTCCTACTACAAGATAATCATACTTCATTGCTGCCTCCTGTGATACCTGTGTTCTACTGTATCCTTCTATATTTCAATTTTTCCAAGTTCTGTCTTCCTGCTTGTCATGGCAGAATATAACGCCGAATCAAAGGGATCTTCCGCAGCAGCCAGGATACAGCCACCACCAGCGCAACAATCAAAAGCGGCAGAACCAGCCGCACAGAAAGTGCCTGAAGATCCGGCTTCAGCTCCCTTGCAATCACCTGCAGTACATACCAGTGCAGCAGATAGATGCAAAAAGAATACTGTCTCATCCAGTCCACGATGCTTCTGCAGATCCGATTTCGCATGGCACGTGTCCCGGCATAGCGAAACAACAAAAAAACACCTGTGCTGTACAGTACTCCGGGTAAATTCAGATATCCCTTATATACCGTACTGATTTTTCCGGTTTCAATCGTAAGAATCTGTGTTCCGCAGATATGCAGCAGCGCACCGACCGCCGCAAGCAGATACAGCAGCAGCCGGACGTTTTTCGGAATCTTGCCGTGACTCAGCAGATAGCCCAGCAGCAGATACATCAGATAGCCGGTGTGCATCCCCAGGGAAAAGAAATCCGGATTCACCGGAATCCCCAGCACCCCAAGAAGGAACGGAATCAGCGTTCCCGTCAGAAACAGGACTGCTGCCAGATAAGAAAACACCCGCATCCGCAGTTCTTCTTTTACCGCTGCCAGCAGAGGGATCGCAAGATACGCCGCAAACAGCGGAATGAAAAACCAGTAAATCGAGATACTCCGTCCGGTCAGAAACAGCTCTGCCACTGCAGCTGCGTCCAGATGTTCCACCGGAAAGCCGCCCAGATAAACCCGATAAAAGAGCAGTCCGAATACACTCCAGATAATGTAGGGCAACACCGTTTTGATTACGCGTTTTTTCCCATAGGTACGCAGCGAATAACGCTGGAAAAAATCCAGCAGTGTTGCGCCGGATATCATAAAAAAGACCGGGACCGCAAAATAGCACAGACTTTCAATCAGATTCGCCGACTTCCAGTATCCGGCTCCCGGATGATACTTCCAGAAACACCCGTTGACATGGAGATATACTACTGCCACTGCGGAAGCCAGAGCCGCCAGGTTCAGATATTCCGTTGCCTCCCTTTTCGATTTCAAAACGATTCCCCTTTTCTCTTCTCATTTTCTGTTTCAGCTTCGTTTCAGTTTTGCCTTCACCTGCCGCAGAATCAGAACCATGATCGGCTCTTTCCAGGCCAGCAGAATTCCCCCATAAATTCCGAAAAACAGCACTGCCGTAACCACCAGGGTCAAAAAATTTCCCAAAGGCAGAAGTTTCACCCACAAGCTGCCCGCAGACGCTGCAGCTGCGCCGATCAGAATCGCATAATATTTGATTCCGCCATACATACTTCCGATGTGATCCTTCATTTTGTACAGCTGATACAGCAGCACGGCAAACTCTGCCGCCACCGTTCCTATCGCCGCGCCGGCAGAGGCCAGACGCGGGATCAGCAGCGCATTGACCGCCAGATCCACAACCGCGCCGATGCTTACGGAATAAAACACTGTCTTTTCTTCTCCCAGCGGAACCATGACCTGAATCCCCATGATATTTGTCAGACCGATAAAAACCAGGGTCGGCATAATCAATTCCATAGGAAGGATCGAACCGGTGTAGGCTCTGCCGGAAAGAAAATAGATCCCCTCCTTCGCGTAAAAAATAAAATAAAGCGTCATCGGGATCGAAACCACCATCACAAAATTAATGGATTTCCTTGTAACCTTGATGAATTCATCGATACGCCTGTGTTCAATGTAATAGGTGGCCCGCGGAAGCACCACAGTTCCCAGGGAGGTAATGACTCCTACCAGAACATTCTTGATCTTTACTGCTGCGTTGTAATAGCCAACGGCTTCATTGTTTTTCATGAACCCCAGCATTACCGTATCCAGATTCGTATAAATCGTGGTAGCACAGGCCATGGCAAAAAATATTGCCACTGCCTTCAGATGCCTTTTGAGATGATATCCTTTGACCGGACGCATCGATATGTAGCGGTGTGCGTTGATGAAATTCAGCACATTGGAAGCCGAAGCCGCAAAAATGGAGATTCCGCCATAGATCAGGTAATCGGACTTCTGGTGTACCAGCACAAACATTGCCACAAACGCGACTGCCTTAAAGAGAATCGACCGTATGGTTATGTAAGTATATTCTTCCAGGGCTTTATACAGCCACTCCATGCCGATGGCATTGAACAGTATGGTCGTACTGACAATCAGGATCAGCGTCCTCTCCGCCCGAAGCCTTGGAATCGCCGCAACACAGATGAAAAGCGCCGCATATACCACCGCGCTCATAATCAGGTTGATGATCATCAGCTCCTGTGCGGTACGGGATAATTTTTCCTTATCATCCCGTACCCTTGCACAGGCCCGTATGCCGTAAGTAGGAATGCCCAGCTGCGCGATCATCGCAAAATAACTGATCAGCGAAGTCGCAAATGAAACCCGGCCGGTACCGACCGGCAGCAGCACACGCGATACATATGGAAATGTAATCAGCGGAAAGATAAATGACGATATGGAAAGAATCGCATTCATCACAAAATTTATTTTTAATGATTTTTGTTTTGACATAACTTTACAACAGCTGCCCCTCTGTCTGCATGATTCCTCTGTGTTTCAGCTGATAATAATAGGCCGCCCCCAGCATCGGAAGCATGGGGTTATAACGGATTTCAAACAGCTGAGGGTCTGTGAAGCTATGCAGTGCCAGAATAATCAGGACTGCGCAGGCACTGTACTGACGGGCATCTGCCATCTGTCTGCCGATCAGCATAAAGCCAATCACCAGAAACAGCAGCATCACAAAACCGTATGTCAGAAATATGTTGAGGTAAGAGGAGTCCACATAAAAATAATCGGTAAACCGCTCAATGCCGAACCGACCGGTAGCCCAGTGGGTCTCTGTCCCCCACAGATGAAATCCATACTGCTCAATCGCCATATGGGACAGGCGCAGACGGTCACTTAACCGGTTGTTCAGCAGAACAAACAGTGGTTTCTGTTCCGAATATCCGCAGGCCAGGAAAAAAATTAATATCGTCAGCGCCGGCATGGTCCATACCGTAAAAAAACGGATCACCCGGCTGATCCAGCGTTTTTTTTCATCGATCAGCCTCGCTGCCCAGAGCATTGCAAGCAGAAGCATCAGCTCCAGATATACTGCCTTTGTATCGGTATAGCGATACAGAACATAATTGATTCCAAGTACAACCGCGGTACTGATCCAGCCAATCCTGTGTTTTTTTACAAAATACCATCCTAAAACCAGAAAGAAAAACAAGTTCGGCAGAATCGTGGTATATGTAAACCCAAAATAGTAACGGATGGTTGCGCCGCCTGTTCTGGTATTAAAATCTGACCCCAGAATTCCTGTCCGCCAGAGTATCAGCACCAGGGCAATCCCGCAGGCTGCTGCCACCGCATACGTGCTGCAGATTTTCTCATAGGATGTCTTCATGCCGAAAAAGACCACCAGAAAGAATCCCAGCGTATACTTGATCCTGCCGCTGTACCCTGCCGTCAGCGCACACAGCACAAAAATTGCCAGCAATACCATAAATTCCTCTGACCGCAGTCTGGCTTTTCGCAGGAAGGAAATGCCTAACACCGCCAGTGCCAGCAGCAGGATGCCTGTATAATAGTGATCCCACCAGGACAGTTTGTTCAGATTGGATGTGGCCAGCACTTCATTGAAAATCAGCACTGCATATACAGCCAGAAATATTCGATTGTATCCCCAGCCGGATCTTTTATCCGGACGGCCGGAAGCATCCGCCGGGGATGTAACTGCGTGACACTGCTGCATGTTCTGCTCTCCGTTCCTTGTACGTTCCGTGATCTTACCTGATTTCCGTCAGACTGGTTCCCGGCTCCACCGTCTTTCCCATTCGCCCGTTCACCGCATCTGCATATGCCTTCCGGATTACAGGCACACGCTCATTCTTCTTCTGTCTGCGGGCACTGATTATTTTCGCTGTTTTGCTCAGTGCGGGCCGAAACTTCCTTACCAGGAAATTTCTGCCATATTTGCGGTCAAAACGAAATTGATTCCGCAGAAGATAATATTCCTTCCAGTTCCATTCCTGCACTTCCGTCTGCTGCGCGCGGGAGGCCAGCCTGCGATGCAGGCGCGTTTCCGTTACATAACGCAGCTGCGTATACTGCGCAGCCCGATGCGCAAAATCCGTATCGTCAAACATAATAAAATACTGATCGTCCGGCACGCCGATTTTCCGGATCAGCTGCATTGTCATCAGCGGTCCCTCCAACGGCATATCCACGACATTGATATACGGCGTCCGGATCGCGTCGCTTGGAATCTTCGTCTTCATCTGTGTCAGATTCATCAGCAGCGGATTTTTCAGGTCATACCCCACAATGGCATAATCCTGATAGTTTTCATCCGTGCGGCAGGGAAGGCAGAGCTGCGCGTCTCTGGTCAGATATTTCATCAGTGTTTCCAGACAATTCCTGTCCGGACTCACATCATCGTCCATCGCCCAGACACAGTCATAATCCATACCCGCCGCAATGCGGAACACATTGGCAAATCCGCCGGATCCTCCCAGATTGGAGGCACTTCTTGTATAAAAGATCTGGATTCCCTTCCATTCGGACTGTACCGTCTGATCCGTACGCCAGGCGGCAATGACTCCATTTCCCTTTAAAAATTCCGGTGTGCCGTCCTGAGACGCGTTATCATAGATCAGAATCGCGGATACCGGATAAGTCTGAGCCGCCAGGTCCTGCAAGACTTCCAATAGCAGCTGTTTTCTGTTGTAAGTTACCAGTACCGCACATACTCTTCTGTTACCATTCATTTTTCTTCCCTGCCAATCGTCTCAAACTGTAAGTGATTCTCCATACCTGAAAAAGCTTTCTTTTGCGGAACAGACGATATTTGATCTGTTCTTTGCGGTCTGCCGTCCGGACTGCCTGTGCTGTGCAGAGATCCGTATACGGAAAGCTTGTGTAAATCTGATCCATGGCTTTCTTTTTTTCTGCCCGGGACGCCTGCCATTCCGGCCGGTTCAGCCAGCAGGAAAACATCTCATTCAGCACAAAACGGATCCGTTCACACCATCCCTTCAGCTCCGCGGGATTTTCCAGATCCACATACGTTCTGAGCCGGGTCAGGGACGCAGTTTCCTGCTGAAAAATATCCGGATTGTAGCGATGGGTGGCCGAATCCTGGTTTCTCACATAATAATACCAGGCCTGCTTCACCAGCACCACACGGCTTTCGGAACAAATGATATCCATGTTAAACAGCGTATCTTCTCCATACGCCAGTGTCTGATCAAACAGATGGCGCTGTGCCACCTCAGTCTTTACCAGGCGGGCAGCGATTCCCCGGTTAAAAAACACTTCCGGTGTAACCCGTTCTATTTCACCCAGCATGATTTTTTTTATCCAGGTGCGGTTTTTGTGATTGATCCGGATAATTTCCGTTTCCGGCAGACGCTTCGCGCGCACGGTTCCATCATATACGGCTGCCGTACCGCCAATCAGCAGATCCGCGTTTTCTCTTTCCGCAATCTCCGCTGCTTCCTTCAGACAGCCGGGAACCAGCAGGTCATCCGCATCCAGAAAAAAAATATACGCTCCCTCCGCGCTGCGAATTCCGGCATTTCTCGCCGCGGACACCCCGCCATGGGGCACATGCAGCACTCGGATCCGATCATCTGTTTCTGACACTTTCTGCAGTATCGGCAAATATTTCGGTTCATTCCCGTCATCAATGATCAGGATTTCCAGATCCGGATATTCCTGGGTCAGAACGCTGCTGACCGCACGCTGAAGCTGGGTCTCTTCCGAACGATATGCTGGAATTATAACACTGATTTTCATGCTCTTCTCCTTGTTTTTCATCCCAGCTCCGCTTTTTCCGGTTCCTCTTCCGCGATCCATGCATCCATGTCATGTGTTTTTCGTTTTTCCTCCGGCGGCAGCTGCATATAATCCCCGTATAACTGCGTCAGATACTGGTCCCAGCAGGACATGGCCTGAAAGGTGTATCCCTCAAAGGATACATCCACCGGCTGCAGAAATGCCTCTTTATCAACTACTTCGCCGGTTCCATACAGTCCCCATGTCACAATCGCGACTTTGCGGGCCGTTTCAAATGGTTCCCGGGAAGCCAGTGCAATCAGTTTTTCATTGCACCTGCGAATGCCGTAAAGCTTCGCAAAGGGAATGACAAACCGTTTAAACATACGACGGAAGGTTGTTTTCCCGGCTCGGGGATTCGCCCAGTTCAATTTCAGAATTTTCCGGTATTTTTCCGTCTTCTGAAAAATATCACGCTGCTGCTGCGGATCCTCCGGCACACCGTCCACCGGCAGAATATCCACCCATAACGCGCTGGAAGCATCTTCCTTTGAGTACGCATCCTGAACCCTGGTTCTGGTGTCTACCAGTTTCATAAAAGGATAGGAATCCGTGCCGGTCTCATAGCAGATCAGCCGCAAGTGATCGGAAAACAGCGATTCTTTTTTGTTTAACTCGATCAGTTTCCGGTAATCCGGCCGGGGCAGCGATACATCAATATCGTCATCCCAGGGGATGAACCCGCCGTGACGGACAGCGCCCAGCAGGGAGCCGCCGCACAGATACAGCCGAAGTCCGTGGGTACGGCACACCTCCTGCAGTTCCAGCGCAAGCTCCAGTTCCTTTTCTTTTATTTCCTTTAACGTTAGTTTTCTCATATTTTACTGTTCCCGTCCGGTCCGTTTATGCTTTGATCTTCAGCCATGCGGCACGATATAGTCGGTAGCTGATATTCAGCAGATGGATGGCTGCACGGTCTCGTTTCGGAGTATTCGGATCACGCAGAACAGCTTTTCCATGCTCCCGGATATACCGGATGATTTCCTTCCGTTCCTCAGCGCATTCCTCCGTCTGCAGCATCTGATTCAATGTACTGAACCGGGCATACACCTGCCGGCGCAGTACCGCAGACTGCAGATCCGGATACCACTGCAGCACCTGCTGCGCCATCTGATCGGTCATTTCCAGAAGATCCAGTTTCTTTTTGGAAAAGCCGGTATTCACAATGGATGTTTCCCGCATGATATAGCAGTATTTGGACTCATAGCCCAGCGCAATCTCCCGGGCTTGATGCATCAGCTTATAGGTCGTTGCAATATCTTCAAAAATTCTTCCCACAGGATACTGTATCCCGTCAAACAGGCTTTTCCGATACAGTTTCGCCCAGGCAGAGGTATCCACCACATCATGGTACAGCATTCTGCGGATACTGTCATGGGCGGATATCCGTTCATCGCCTCTTCCGCCCAGGTCCCGGACCCGGTCCGGAAATACGATTCTATGCTGGCATACCGACAGATCTGTCTGATATTTACCGATCAGCCCATACAAATACTCCACATAATCCGGATCCACATAATCATCCGAATCAATACAGGTCAGATATGTGCCGGAAGCCCTGGCGATCCCGTAATTTCTGGCATCGGACAGTCCGCCGTTGGGTTTGTGATAAACCACAATCCGCCCATCTGAATTCGCCAGCTGATCACACAGAGTCCCGCTGCCGTCTGTCGCGCCGTCATCCACAAGGATAATTTCCAGGTTTTTATAGGTCTGCCCGCATACCGAAGCCACACACTTCGGCAAAAACTCCTTCACATTATATACAGGAAGAATCACGGAAATCAGCTCTTCCATATCTATCTCCTCTGCTTTTTCCCTTTAAACTTCCGTTTCAGGAAATCTCCGCCCTTTTTCAGCCAGTTTTCCTGCTCCATAAATACCACCGGAATATCCACACTGTCATAATGATTGGTTTCCAGCCACACATCCAGCAGCCGTTCACTGACAAATCCGAAGACCCGGGCATCATTCCGGGAATACCCGGAGATATCCAGACGGCCTTCCAAAGTGAAAAGGATGTCAAACAGCCAGGTACAGTACTGGTCCGCCAGTTCCCGCTTCATAATGAACATATTGAACCGGTGCCCGTCTGTCCGCTTCATGACTGCGTCATAGGCCTTCAGATATTCCGGATACTTCTCCTGAATGATCTTTCTGGTCTCGATCAGATCCGCCTCATGATGCGCATGCACATACTGGCTGTAATTGGTTTCAATATAATAATTCCGCTTCACCGGCAGTATGATATCCGTCCGGGACAGCAGATCCCGGATCTGTTCCCCGCTGGCGATGCGTTTCCACTTATCCCGATCCTTTGTCACACTGAAGTATCTGCGGTAATGCACCAGTCCCAGGTAATCCGAAGGTACATTTTTCCACATATAATACAGGCCGGTCAGTTCGCAGTAGTTGGGATTTTTCCGGGATATGTTGTCTCCCGTATTATCTCCGGTAAATCCCAGAGAAGCCTTACCTTCTGCCCCTACGTGCACCGGAAGGTATACGTCATCCTGCGGCACACGGTATGGCTTGTGCAGCGCAATCATTATTTTAATATCTGTTTCGTCCTTCATTACTGTGCTCCATCCCCTTTCGCGACGGATTTTACGGTCCGGAATACGATCCGGATGTCTAATTTGGCGCAGTGATGGTCCACATAGTACATCTCCATCTTCTGACGCTCCCCGCTTTCATATGTCGCGTTATTTCTGGCATACGCCTGCCAGTAACCGGTCAGACCCGGTTTGACACTGAGCAGTTTTGCCACATCTTTTCCATAAATTGCCGTCTCTTTTTCCACAATCGGCCGTGGCCCCACAACAGACAAACCGCCGCCGAAAATATTAAACAGCTGGGGCAGCTCATCCAGGCTGGATTTACGCAGGAAATTGCCGATTTTTGTAATTCGGGGATCATTGTCAATCTTGAATTCCCGCTGATACTGCTCCATCTGTTCCGGCGTCAGCAGCTTCTCCAGATCCCCTGCGTCCTGCTTCATGCTGCGGAACTTGTAGACCCGCAGTTTTCTTCCGTTTTTGCCGATGCGGACATGGGCATAAAACGGGCTGCCGCCGTCATCCATAGCCACCAGAATCATCAGTATGAGAAACAGCGGCGACAGGACTGCGATGGCAAGACCTGAAACGATAATGTCAGTTACCCGTTTCGCAGCAAGATACAGCCGCTCTCTTCCGGTCACTGTATGCTGATAGGCGGAATGATCGTATTCCAGCGGTTTCTTAAATTCGAGGATATCCCGGATGATCTCCTGTTCTTCCTCGATCTGAGCCGGATCGAACCCCCGCATCAGCGTATTGGTGATAAAACGGAAGAAAAACTCCGCAATCAATGCCAGTTCCTGAAATACATTCCACTGTTCAATGTATATTCTTTCCTGCGCGATAATCTCTTCTTCATCCAGCTCAAAGCTCCATCGCCCGATAATTCCCGGCCGGATACACATATTCTTCCGCCGCTCCGGCTGATATTCCAGGAACCTGGAAAGCCGCGGCGCATGGATGCCTACCAGTGACATGTCCGACAGCAGCACATTCAGGATCAAAGGCAGCCGGTCCAGGTGGCTGACACACAGGAATACGCCCCAGCGGGTTCTCGCAGGCTTGCCCTGTGCCGTCCGCTCCGCCGCGTCCATCCGCAGGATGCGGAACCGATACTGCGTAAAACGGCGCCCGTTTTTGCCCACCCGGATTCTTCGGATAAACAACGGCCCCTTTGACTCGAGATTGTTAAATACAGCTGTCAGGATAATAAACAAAAGCAGCAGCGGAAGCAGAAGAACGGAAATCACCAGATCCAGCACCCGTTTCAGAAACAACTTTCTTCTGGCAATCTGATGTACCGGGAAAAAGCTGAGTACCGAACAGCTGCCCACCCGGTCCAGATCCTGGCGCGCCTCCGGAATGACATTAAAGGGATCCACATCCACACGGACCAGTTTTCCGATATCATTAAAGTGCCGGGCGGCTTCACGAAGCGCCCGGTTCGTTCCATTCGGAACTATCAGAACCGAATCCACCGGGGACTGCCGGATCACATCCACCATAGTCTCTGTATCTGCCAGAACCTTGATGCCTTCGATATACTCTCCGGTCATATCCCGGTCTGTCACCACAAGGCCGGCCAGATTGATTCTCCATTCCGTGGGACTGCTGATTTCCCTGATTTTCTTCCTGACATCAGCATAGCGGCAGATCAGGACACAGCGCTCCACATTCTTACTGAAGCTTGAAAATTTGCGGACAATTCTGCGAAAGATTTCCCGCAGTCCCAGCCCCAGCACAAAAAACGCGATGGCAAATACTACCACAAACTCTCTGGAGTACAGGAGTCCCGTCTGCGCAAAGAACATATAAAGCAGTGTGATTACCACTACCACCGCCACAATCTTTGCCATTTCTTTCAGATCCCGGCCGAATTTGCGGGTTACGAAATTATCCCGGGTGCTGAAAAAATAAGCCGCGACAAAATAACTCACCAGCATCGCCGGAATCAGTGTCAGATAAGCTCCTTCTGTATAAACCCCGGTCCGGAAGGAAGAAAGAAATTTCCACCAAAAAGCAAATGTATAGGCCAGAAGAAGCGCGATTACATCCGCAATACATTGTAAGTAAAAGTTATATCTTGATAAATTAGTCATAATGCTATTTACCCACCAGGCTCAAAACCGTACCGATTGATCCGGCGCTGTCAGCAGTCAATGCAGACTGCCCCCCAGATCGTACGGTCATAACCATCCAGCTCAGCAATATACCGGTCCAGCTCTCCGCAGGATGCTGTCCCGCCGGACACTGCCAGCACAAGATTTTCGCTGCTGCGTACCGCATCCTGATACTTTTCTGACGCGGTATCATACAGATTCAGCCTTCTGACTTCTATTCCTGCGGATTCACTGATCTGACAGCAGATTTTTTCCAGTTCTTCCCGGCTGCCCGGATTCATACGGGACGGCAGCGCAAACGTAATCTGTTCCATCTGATGGAACTGTGCCAATGAAGCAATATAGGCCGCGATTTTCCGCGTTGCTCCCCGTTCTGCCAGCACAGAGCGATATCTGATCCGATAGATCCCTTTACTGTGAAACAGCCGGCGCAATCCGTGATATTTTCCTGCGGCCCTTGTTTCTCCCAATGCCGGAATCCCCAGAACTTCTTCCAGCAAATCCAGACGTGTCACTTTTTTTCGGGAGACCAGAAGCACACAGAAAATCACACAATAGATCAGAATTCCAAGCACAAAGCCTGCAGCGGCATACTTTTTGCTGAAGGATGGCCTGCTGATCTCTGTTTTTCCGCCGGCTCCGCTGCTCTGAACCGTGAGATCCGTCTGCCCGTCACTGCTGCCGGACTTGCTGGTCACAGATTCGTATACCGCGGACTGTGACGTGTTCAGCGCAGCCTTTCCGCTCTTGATTGCCGTTGCCAGTGCGCTGATATCATTGTATACACCTGCCTGCATTTTTTCCAGATTCTGATTCACTATCGTCTGCTGTTCCGCAGTCAGCAGGCGGATCGTATGAGCGCCTGTTTTTTTCTGAATGCCGGCTGAGGTTTTTTTCAGGTACTGTGTGACTTTTTCCTCAAGCTTATCCGTATCCGTTTCTTTTTCCGGAAGAATAATATTCAGATACAGCAGTGCCTCTTTCAGCGTACTGTCTCCCGCAGTTGACTGATCCGGATTCTCCAGGGAGGTTCCGGTCTGATACAGCTGGTTCGCGTAGCGCGGTTCCAGTGATATTCCAAGCGTCTGATTCAGAATCTTTGCGGAATCATCC
This sequence comes from Clostridium sp. SY8519, assembly GCF_000270305.1. NCBI lineage: Bacteria > Bacillati > Bacillota > Clostridia > Eubacteriales > Clostridiaceae > Clostridium > Clostridium sp. SY8519. Next base: position 116,026 of record NC_015737.1, read on the forward strand.
GTCGACAACGCATCCCGATACAGGGCCAGCAGCGTGGAAATGGAATAGTTCCGGCTGTCAGAAGGAATCTGCACCAGGTAAGAGAGTTTCAGTATTTTTTCCTTGGACGGATTCACCTGCATCAGCGGGGATTTCAGATAATATTCCGAAAACGCATCGTAGTTTGCCTTCTGCTGCAGCAGATTGTAAACATCCTGGCGCTCCTCCTTTGCCAGCGTTCCCAACGCCCGTTTGTCCGCCGCCGACAGATTCAGTTTTGCCTGAAATCCATCCAGGCCATTCGCAAACAGATTTGCTGTATCGCCTGAGCTGCTCTGCTGTGTCTGTTCCGCAGACTTTACTGCCGCATGATAGCTGCGCATATCCTTATACGCTTTGGCGCCGGCAGCCAGAACACCTAGAATGACTGCAAAAATCAGGACGGCCTTCCACTGTTCCAGTATGGACCATACTGCGTCTTTCATGGAAACAGTATATTCCTCCTGCAGTTTTTTTCTGTTATTCGGGATGTACATACTACTTCCTTTCCTGCTTTTTCACTTATTTTTTTTACTTTTCTTTATCCGCATTTCTACCAGGCAGCATCATTCGGCACCCGTTCCCAGGTATTGGAACGTTCTTTCGACTTTCTCCGGTCCGTAAACCGCTGTCCGCGCATTCCATCGAACATCACCGCAAATGAAAGATAGAACAGACAGGTCAGGTCCCGGTTAAAGGGCACCACCTGGATTTCCAGCAGAGATTCCATCAGATACGCGGAAAATACCAGAAGCACAAAAAGCATTCCCGCATCCAGTTTCTTTCTGCCGAATAATCCCTGCACAATATATGCCAGCGCAAATATTTCCAGGATTCCGACCGCTGCCCCGGACAGGATGCCGCATCGGTAGGTAAAATCTAACACGGTATTATGAACGCCGTGCAATTTCGTGCCGGCCGTGTTTTTCAGCGGTACTTCTTTCGGATTGTTCCCGAACCAGTTCAGGTGATCCAGCACAATCTGGTAGATCGTCAGGCGTCCGGACGACAGCTGATCCGCTGATCCATGATTATTATAGGAGCGAAAAATCGTGCCTACATTCAGTCCGCTGCTCAGAAACGCTGTATCCCCCGCAGTCCACGACATGCTTCCCGCAGCTGTGTTCCAGAGGGAAATACCTGCCTTGACGCCAGAGGATGCTTTTTTCTTCTTCTGTGCGCCGGATTTCTGATCAGCTGTGCGTTTCTTCCCGTCCGTCTGTGACTGTTTTTCCGGATGCCACCATCCCATGGCAATCAGTTCTTCATCCGTATATTTCACCCTGGAATCCGATATTTCCCGCAGTGTCGCATTGCCGCGGTAGCCGAAATATTTTTCCGGTACCTGTACTGCAGACACTGCCCCCCACGCCGCCGCGCAGGATAACGCAAGCGCCAGAAGGCAGACCAGAAAACGTCTGGATTTGCGGATGTTTTTCCTGGCAATGGCAATCAGCCACACGAGAACGGCTAAGCCTAATGCAAGGAAAGCCGTCCGGCTGCCGGTCAGGAAAATCATCCCAAGGGAAATCCCCAGCGCGATGATATGTACCACCAGTTTTCTGTCTTTCCGGACAATCAGATACAGGGCGGAAAGCGCCGTACACAGATACAGCATAGCAAGAATATTGGGCGCGTCGGCCAGCCCCGTGTACCGGCCGTTTTCTGACGCCGCCGCAATGTAAGGCTGCCCGTACAGGCTGAACGCGAAGAATACGATTCCGTTCAGCACAAATCCAAAGGCAATCCGGTCATACAGGGCTGAATAGTCTCTCCGGTTGTTCCAGATCAGATAAAAACCCGGAAACAGCAGCAAAAGCAGAGCGGCGAACCCTTCCATCTCAAATCCTGTCGGATGCTGAACCCGGGCAATAATTACTGTCACAAGGAAGAAATAATACACCGCCGCAACCACAGGACGTGTCTCCACCCGTTCCAGTTTCCGGTCTACGCTGAACCAGGTAATCAGAAACAGGATCACCGAAAAACAAATCCCCCGCAGTATCACATGCGGCAGAAGAAGGCTCAGAATATTGCTGTACAGCAGGGAGTAATAAAATGCCAGCAAGAAACAGCATAGGCTGAGGATACGGTTTCTGGTTTCTTGCTTCATATTTTCTGTCAGCCGAAACATTCCGTTCCAGATGGCCCGATGTGGTATCTGCAGGATCTGCATATTCATTCTCCCTATCTTCTGTATTTCTGTACCAGCCAGAGTGTCTGCATTCGCTCAAAGTAGTTTATCACAATTTCTCTGATTTTACTATATTATATCAGGTATCCCTGCTGCTTATCAGACGCTGCTGTCCTTCATTCCGCGGTTCTTCATTTTCTGTTTTTCACAGCATATACAGCATATTATACCGCGGAAAAAGCATCTGTACCTGCCTCTTTCTTAAGAATTCTTAAAGAACAGTTCGGTACAGATGCTTCTGCATAACGGTGTTTATCTTCGATTGATTCGCCTTCCGGTACATCTGCCGGATTTTCTGCATGCAGCAGTCGGATCTGTCAGGAAAATAATTTTTCATTCATGGTCAGCATATCCAGATCCGTCTCTGAATATTTCTGATACTGTTTCTGTGTTTTTACCGTATAGATACAGTAAATCAGCTTTCTCTTCTCCAGTTCTTTCTCTGTATTTTCCGTGAAACAGGAAGCGTTCTGGCTGACGCCGGCGTCCGAAAACAGAGAAAGATAGGTATAATCCGCGGAATCCAGCGTCCGGTTATAGAGGAACAGCACGCCGATATCCGGATCGATCGTATTTTTTATATCCTCCAGATACCCGGTTTCAAAGGAAATGATCATGCACTGTTTTTCCATCCCATAGGCTTTTATGGTATCCACGACTTTTTTCAGCATTTCCTTGCTGGAAACCTGTTTGATCTCCAGAACAGCAACCACGTGATACTCTTTGCAGACGCTCAGATATTCTTCAAAAGAAGGCACTTTTAATTCCTGCCTTACGCCATTTTTGTCTGTGTATGGAATGCGAAGCGCATCAATCTGTTTCTTCGTCATATCCATGACTTTTCCGGTTCCGTCTGTGGTCCGATTTACGGTGGCATCATGCATACACACCAGTTTTCCGTCTTTTGTATTATATAAATCTGTCTCGATTCCCCAGAATCCGGCCTTTCCCGCCTCTTCAAAGGCCAGGACCGTATTTTCCGGATATTCCGCGCTTAATCCCCGGTGCGCAATATAGAGCTGATCATTCGGATTCGCTTCTGAAGTTTCATCCGAATTTTCTTCCGAGTTCCCGGTCTGGCCCTCATCCGCAGTTCCCTCCGGGTTCCCGGTCTGACCTTCGTTTGCGGTCCCGGTCTGGTTCTCGTTTCCAGACTCTTCCGAATTCTCGGTCTGGGTCCCGCCTGCATTCTCTTCCGTAGTTCCGTTCTGGCTCTCATCCGCCAGCCCGAAATCATCCACCAGCGGAATCCATTTTTCCGCCGCGCTGCTTCGATTTTCCGGTTTTTCCTTCCGGAACAGGCCGCTGATCTGCCGGATTTTCGTACTGCTCAGCTTCGCCTTATCCCTGCGGCGGACATAGAATCGGTATTTATACCCTGCGTTCAGGATCACCCCATGTTTCTGCCATTTGCTTCTGGACACAAAAGTCCCGTTTTTCCGGTATGTGCAGTAGGCAAATTCGTAAGAAACAAAATCATCCAGACTGTAATACACCGGAGAGGACGGCGCTTCTGTCTGAATCATGGCTGCATGCCAGGTACTGGACCGGTACACGCCTTTTTCGTCCAGACGTCCCGTATCAAACAAGCCCAGTCCTTTCTTTTTCTTCCAGACTGCGGTCATACGCACGGTTCCCTTTTTCGCCAGATCACTGACTGACGCTCCCGGCTTGTACGTTTTACCTTTTACACGCCATCCGGCCAGTTCATAACCGGCCCGCAGAAATCCGCTTTTTGCCAGTTTGTATTTTTTGCCATAGACTGCTGTGCCGTCCGGAACCGAACCGGATTCCGCTCCCCCGCCTTCATAACGGATCCGGTATTTCCAGGATACCGTAACCTTACAGCGATACGACTGACCGCCGGCTTTTGCCGTAATGACCGCTGTTCCCTGTCTGCCGGCTGTGACTTTTCCTCTGGAAGAAACAGCTGCCACTTTCGCGGAAGAGGAATGCCAGGTAACTTTCTTTCCGGTGCCTTTCAGGGCCAGTGTGCCGGTTCCCTTGTATCCCAGTGTCATGGTTTTTGCGGACAATACCGGCTGCTGTACACTGACGGTGCAGCGATACTGTTTTTTGCCGATTTTCGCGGTAATCACCGCTTTCCCTTTGGAAGCGCCTCGTACGGTGCCGTTTTTTGACACTGCGGCAACTTTTTTATTCGAAGTGGACCAGCTGATTTTTTTCCGGCTGTATTTCTTCGCGTTGGTAAACTTCAGCTGATACTTCTGTCCCTTCACCAGCGTCATGCTGGTACGGTTCAACGGTGATTTTCCGGCTGCCTGCGCCGGTTCCGCATGAATCATCCCCGCAGTCACACTGGTTGCCAGCAAGGCTGCCGTCAGTATTCTCATGTGTTTTTCTGCTGTCTTCTTCATACGTTCCTCACACTTCTTCTTCATTCTATTACTCTGTTACTGCGCAGCTGCGGAAAGCCTCCGGGAACGGGCCGCTTTCCACCAGGTCACTGCTCCATATAAGATAATTCCTGCCAGGATGGTTCCAATCAGAATCGCAAGCAGCAGATTCCGTCCGCCCAGACGGGAAGCAAGACAGGCGCCCGCAAAATCTCTGGTCAGATTCTGCACCAGGTATACCGGAAGGCTGATTTTTCCCAGGAAATATAAAAATCTGTGGTCAAACAGCCGGGATCCGTATGAGATTCCGCTAAACGAAATACCGGTGGCAATTGTCAGCGCGATGACAGCACTTCCCAGATACGGCCGTGTAAAATCTTTTGACATCGAATAGTACACAACCATTACATACAGAAGAATCTCCAGCACCGTAATTCCGAGGCGCAGGACCGGAGAGTATTTTTTCTGTTTCAGCACACGCACTGCTTCATAGACAAACATCCCCAGTGAAATCTCCGCAAAGGCGCGAATCACGCCATTGGTCAGGAAGCCGCTCAGCCCGCCGGCATCTCCCAGGGTACCGTTTTTCGCGATCAGCATGCCGGTCAGCAGGAAGCCTGCCAGCGGCGCCACAATCCGCACATAGACGTCATAGTGTCTGCGGGCCAGCGGATAGATCACGGCCAGTGCCAGCAGCATGGCGGAAATGTACCACTCTACGCCGATCAGCGCGTCTGTCTGATAACCGCTCATCTGCAGGAAAAACAGGCTGGGGAACCCCTTGATCAGGATCTCCAGAAATCCCTTCTCCAGTACCAGCATCCGAAAAAGAAAGGTCAGGATAATGATAATGACGTGATACGGCAGGATGGAGGAAATCTTTTTTGCCATAAATTTCCAGGTAGCGCTGCCCAGAGGGACTTCCTGCTCCCGCACTTTACAGATTGCCATGGCTGTCAGGAATCCGCTGACCAGGAAAAAGAATTCCACACCCAGAAATCCCTTGTTAAAGAAAGACAGATGATCGGTAAATTCCCATCCCCTGCTTTTGTAATCACCGCCGGTATGGTAACAGAGAATCATCATACAAAAGCAAAAGCGCAGGAGTTCAATTTTTCCCACGCGTCTGCCTGATCTGCGGGCCATCAGCGCCGCTCCTTCATACTGCGGATCAACCGGTCAAACATCTCCTCCAGCCCTGCTGTGGCCTTCCAGCCCAGTGCGTTCAGCTTTCCGGAATCCAGCCGGATCACCATCTCCGGATTGTATCCAAAGGATGCCAGATCCTCCGGCACCTCGATACGGACCGCAACCTTCTGATCCGGGTAAAGCTCTGCAGTCAGACAGGCCATTTCATAAATGGAACACGCAGTGTCCATATTCGTTACATTATAGGCTTCTCCGGTTTTCCCTTTTGTCAGTATGGTCAGAATCGCGGTAACCGCATCTCTGACATAGCAGTAACTCCGCACGGTTTTTCCCTGGGTATGCAGAACAATGTCTTTTCCTTCTATCACATCCCGGGCAAATTCCGCAAACACCCGCCCGTCGTCATACTGTACGCCGGGACCGAAGGTCTGTGAAAGCCGGGCTACACGCACCGGCACGCCATATTCAGCCGCATAGGACGCGCAGAGACACTCCACCAGACGCTTGCCTTCCGAGTAGGAACTGCGCACGCTCATGGAATCGATATAGCCCGCGTCGTCTTCTTTGATGGTGCCTTTGGTCTGTTCCCCCCGCGGAGTGCCATACACTTCCAGCGAGGAAAGATAGACCATGCCTTCCACCTGATGCTCCCGGGCCAGCCGCAGCACATGGTCTGTGCCGTCAATGGCCGTGTGGATCGTCTCCACCGGGTGCTCCACGAAATAGCGGGAGCCCGTCGGACTGGCCGTATGGATGATATAATCAATGGTTCCTTCATAGGAAATCGGCGCGTCCAGACCGCCTTCCGCGATCACCAGATGGGCATCCTCCTTCTGGTCCGCAAATACTTCTGCTGCCTTGTCCGCATTTCTCACGTAAGCAATGACTGTAATCTCTGCCCCCTGCCGGCTGCAGGCCAGCAGTGTCCTGCAGATCTGCGAACCGATCAGCCCGGTGGCACCGGTAATAAAGACCGTTTTCCCACGGAGCGCCTCTGTATCGATGCTTTCAGCTGCAAGCGCGGCGTCCTCCGCTGTGAACGAATCGTAGTATTTATTCATGTCTGTCCTCTTTCGCCTCATCTTCCCCGGATGTCTCTTCCCGGAAATAATTCATTCTGGCTCTGGTTCCGTTTGTCAGGCCGAAACCGAAGGCCTGCTCATTTTCACGATACTGCAGCAGCGCGCGGAAAATGTATACATCCTCCGGCGTCGTTACCTTGATATTTCCGCGGTTGCCGGGAACCATATGCACCGGAATATCCAGCGCCTTGCAGATCGTGCAGTTGTCCACCATGTTTTCATAGCCGGACGGCGTCTGCCGGATCCGGTTATGCGCTTCGATAATGTCTTTTAACACAAAGGTCTGGGGCGCCTGTGCCGCATAGGTATCTTTCCTGTAAGGCACGCTTTCCACAAACTCTCCGTCCTTGCTCAGAAGAATCGTCTCAAAGCAGGATGTACAGGTAATGGCATTGCCTTTCTCCTTCGCGGTGCGGATATTCTGTTCGATTACATCATACGAAACAAAGGGACGCACGCCGTCATGCAGCAGCACGATGCTGTCCGGGTCATTTTCACTGATTCCCTTCTGGAGACAGTTGTAGATGGAATCCTGGGCAGTCGCTCCACCAGGGATCACTGCCGCCACCTTGCTCAGGCGGTATTCACTGACCAGATCCTCCACATACGGAATATAATCCTTTAATGTGGAAATATAGATCTTATCGATCATTTTGTGGTACTGAAACAGCTGTACCGTATGTACCAGGATCGGTTTGCCGTTGATCTCCAGAAACTGTTTCGGTATGCCGGCGCCCATGCGCACCCCGCTGCCTCCTGCAAAGATCATTGCTATATTCATACCTGTTCCTCCTTATGCTTCCTCTGAAGAATCCTCATCCGCGTCCTCTTCGCTGCTGTCGGAATTGTCTTTACCGCCGGATTCCTCTTCGCTGTTCTCTGTTTCTTCGTCCGTATCTTCGTCTGCCTCATCATCCGCTTCCGCTTCCATGGCAGCGTCTTCCTCCGTGATGATGCACCGGGAGAAATCCAGGGCTTTGGTCCGTGCATTGTCCTCTTCTATGGCATCCAGTTCCGCCTGGATCTCTACCGGAACGTTTCCCAGAAGGATCCAGTCAATGACACGGTCAGAGGCATGGGAATCGGTATAATCAAAGTGGATCCGCACGTATTCTTCCACTTTTTCGTATTCGAAATCCTTCTGCTCCAGGGCAGTCATCACCTCATCAAAGGTATAGCAGACTTTGCCCGGTGCCGCCTCTTCGTAATCCCTGTGGAATCCCCGGGAAAACGAATACTGCACTTTGTCAAAGGCGAAAAACAGCATCGGTTTCCGCATTAAGGAAAACTCAAAGATGCTGGAGGAATAATCGGTAATCAGCAGATCTGTAATGTAAAACAGGTCGTTGATGTTCGGGTATTTGTTGACATCCACAAACCGGTCTTTGTACTCCTCCCGGATCGGCACCGGATACGGCACCCAGGGATGCATCTTGAACAGGACGACCGCTTCTTCGCCGCAGAACTGATACAGCCGGTCAAAGTCAATGAGTTCATAGGGATAGTGCGCATTGGCCCGGTTGGTACCCCGGTAAGTCGGCGCAAAAAGAATCACCTTTTTCCCTTTGCACATGGGGAACTCTTTATATAATTCCGCAATCATCTTTTCTTTGTGCTTCGGATCCAGGTATTCATCCATACGCGGCATGCCGGTAGGAAGGATCTGTTCGTCATTGATGCCGAACACTTCCGAGAAGAAGTGGGCAATCTGGCGGCTTCCGGCGATTCCATACTTATACTGTCTGTGGCAGTTTACAGGGGCGGGGCATCCGTTATGTCCCCAGCGGCTGTACCCGGAAGATTTAAAGCCGGCGCCCGCGTGCCACAGCTGAATCAGAGTGGTTTTCGGATCCAGAGTCAGCCAGTCCAGACAGGGCGCATGATCGTCAATGAAGATCATGTCCGCTTTTGCCAGCTTTTCCACAAAGGCGATCCAGTTTTTCACTCCGTAATGTCGAATGGCAACCATCGAGCGGGCAGAGGTCAGAATATTATACTCCTTATCCAGTCCCCGTTCTTTGATCCGGTCCATGACACTGGTCAGATTGCTTCCCATCACTTCACTCTGCTCCGTCATGAAAAGCAGGGTCATCTTTTTCCCGGTCTGTCTGGAATAATTCCTGTATTTATTCAGTTTCTTCTGATAGATATCCTTGATTACCTTGTGGCGCTTGCTTTTTAATTTTTTCTCCACACCGGCCTTCATCTTCTCCTTGCCGTGGAGTTCCACCACCGGAGCGTGATCATTTTCATTGAATACCGGTATGCCGCAGCGTTTCATATCCTGGGCAATCATATCCAGATACAGTGCGTCATCTCTGTCAGCCACGGAAAAATCGATGATATATCCTTTGGATTTCTTGTTGTGCAGGAAGATTCTGGCCTTATCCTTCAGAAGCGGCGCCAGTTCGTCCGCGATCTCCAGCAGGCACAGTACATCATTTCCCTGGCAGGCTGCCAGTTTATACTTTCCGTTGGGCAGACACTTGCAGTAGCCCGGATTGGTGTAATTCAGCGACAGCACATATCGGGTATCTGACAGCTGTCTGACTTTGAATTTGGCATTGGCCCGATGATGCACCGTCACTGCGTAGAAATCCAGCGGTTCGGACAGGTCAATGCCCTCCCGGGGCAGGATCTCCACAGTCATATGAACGATAATCCGCTCCCACTGAATATCCGTAATCTTCGCACGGATCCGGTGCTCTGCCATACGGTCTGTCATAACGATATTATTGGTCTGTTCCATTCTGTCACTATACTCCTATTCCATTTTACTGATCAAAAAATCAACGATTCGCTTTGCCGCCTGACCATCTGCATGATAGCCGATCAGTTCCAGGAACTTATCAATGTCCTTCTGATACTGCTCCGCGTCAAACTGCCGCATCACCGCAATCAGATCATCGGTGGTTTTTGCATACGGAAACGGCAGCTGCTCCATCGTATAATACATGCCCCGTTTTTCCTGATATTCTTCCAGATCCGGCACATACATAAAGGCCGGTTTACGGGTCAGCATAAAGTCCGTAATCGCAGAAGAATAGTCGGAAATCATCAGATCCGCCGCTACGGCGATATCCTGCATATCCGGATATTTTGAGGCATTGATGATTTTTTCATGCTTGGGTATCAGTTTCTTCGCTTTGGAGATCAGGCGGGGATGCAGACGAATCAGCAGCACCCAGGGGTCGCCGGTCATCTCTTCCAGCGCTTCCACTACACGGACGTAATCCATGTTGTACCATTTCAGGACCATTCCGTTGCGGAAAGTGGGGGCAAAAAAGGCGATCTTTGTCCCCGCGGGAATCTGATAGGTCGCGCGGATCGCCTGTTCGGCCTCCGGTGAACCATTAATCAGAATATCCGTCCGGGCGTCCCCCAGCTCCAGGATCTCTCCTTTTCCGTAAAAGAACTCTTCCAGCACATGCTTTTCCACTTCACCGCCACAGGTAATGTAATCCACATAGTCCGCGTCTGTCCGGTAATTCTTCTCTTTTTCGCTGAGTTCTTCGTAAGCTTTTTCCTTGTAGGTGTTTTTGTCGGTTCCCTCACTCTTTAAAGTGATTCCTCCATGGAAGGTATTCAGATAGATGGTTTTGTCCCGTTTCACGAGGCCGTTCTCATACATCTTATTAAAATGGATATTATTGATCCATACTTTTGCGGTCAGCAGCTCATACACCGCTTCCCTGTCCTTGACCACCCGGACCCGGTCCGGGATTCTGCTGTCTTTCCGATTCTGGGATTTTCCAAGGATCCACACCAGATCATAGGCATCGCCCCGTTTCAGGAACTCATCGCAGATCGCCCGCGGGTTGCAGCCGTATCCTTTGCCGCCAAACTGTGAAAAAACGATTTTGTTCTTCTGTACCGGTTTAAACCGGGCAATGCGTCTGCATTTTCTCAGGTGCCGTGCTTTGGATCTCTCGGCTTCTTTCTCTTCCCTTGCCGTTTCCTTTGCATCTGCCATATGCGTATCTCCCCTTATCTGTCTCATTATTGTTTATTCAGATCTGTCTTGATCTGCGTGGTGGAAATCTCCGGCGTACGCGGGAGGTATACGACTTCACAGTAATCCTTCAGGAAATCAAACTTGCCCTTCCAGTCATCCCCGATGACGAAGGTGTCGATTTTGTATTCTTTCACATCTGAAATCTTCTGTTCCCAGCTTTCCTCCGGAATCACCAGATCCACATAGCGAATGGCCTCTACCAGATCTTTCCTCTGTTCGTAGCTGAAATAACATTTTTTCTGTTTGCTGTTCCAGTTGAATTCATCGGTAGACACTGCAACAATCAGATAATCTCCAAGTTCTTTCGCCCGCCGGAGCAGATTCACATGACCATAGTGCAGCAGGTCAAAAGTGCCGTAGGTTATCACACGTTTCATTATTATATACCTCTCATCGCCATTTTATTACATTTTTATTACAATCGTAATAACGATACCATACAGGCATAGTTTACGCAAGTTCCACAGAAAAATCCTGCCTGTACATTCCTCTGAAGTACAGACAGGATCCCCCTTCGCTCTTATTTCATAAATTCCCGGTACTCCGGTATGATTTCCTCCGGTGTGCCGATTTTACGGATATTCCCGTTGTGCAGCCACAGAACTTTTGTGCACAGATTCTGTATCGCATTCAGTGAGTGGGATACAATCACAACGGTGCGATCTTTGTCCTCGATCAGTTCCTTGATCCTTGCATGACTCTTCTTTTTGAAATGCTCATCCCCTACGCTCAGCACTTCATCAATCAGCATAATATCTGTTTCCAGCACTACGCTGATGGAGAACGCAAGCTTCGAATGCATACCGCTGGAATAAGACTTGACCGGGGCGTCGATAAAATCCCCCAGCTCAGAAAATTCAATGATTTCATTCGTCTTTTCCTCGATCTCTTTTTCGCTGAAGCCCAGGAGCAGGCCGGAGAGGTAGATATTCTCCCGTCCGGACAGTTCTTTCTGAAAGCCAATTCCGATGGCCAGAAGAGACACGTCATGCCCGTGGAGGTCGATGGTTCCTTCGTCCGCGGAGAAAACTCCCGCCAGTGCCCGCAGAAGTGTGGATTTGCCGCTGCCGTTTTTCCCGATGATCCCCAGGATCTCACCTTTTTCCACCTCAAAGGAAATCCCGTGGATCGCTTCGAACACGCCATTGTCTTTGGACTTTTTATGACGTTTCAGAAGCTGCTGCTTGATGGAATAATTTTTCAGCTTGCGATACCGAATCACGAGATCTCTGACTGTAATTGCTGTTTCCGCCATAATCCACCTCTTATATTACCTTTGCGTAACTGTTTTCATAAGCATAAATCAGCCGCATGCCAATCAGGCACAGAATGATGCTCAGCACTGCCCAGAGCGTCATCCAGTGAATACTCGGCGTAGTCTGATAGATCAAGGACTGGCGGGCGCTGTGGAGAATCAGTGCCATCGGGTTGCAGTGCAGGTCCAGTTCCCGGAAGATCGGGTTCTTAATCCGCTTCTGAATGTTAAAGAAGACACCTACCCCATAGTAGCAGAACCGCATGACAATGCGGACAATATTGGACAGATCCTCGACAAATACCCCGAAGTGCAGCACAATGCAGCAGATCCCGAAGGTAAACAGCACTTCAATCAGAAACACCGGGACAATCCAGAAGATATTCCAGGACAGGGGGACCCGGTAAAATACCATCAGTCCTACGATAATTATTCCGGAAAACAGCATCTTGCGGAAATTGATGCGCATTTCTTTAATGACGAGTATAAACTTCGGCAGATAGACTTTGTTGATAATGCCTTTGTTTTTCTTGACTATCTTAACGCTGGAATTCAGTGTGCGGTTGAAAAAATCCCAGAACGTAAGACCGATAAAAATAAACAGCGGAAAGTACTGTTCCTTCGCATGGAACACATACCCGAAGATAATCGTGTAAATTATCATCATACAGAACGGATTGAAAATCCACCACAGCCTGTTCAGATAGGATCCGGCAACTTCTGCTTCCAGCGCTGCCTTCGCGGCGTATTTGGAATAATGATGATATTTCCTGGTGTCCTGAAAAAATCTTTTTAACATATGTATCCTCATCGTCTGCACCCGTCAGGTATTCCACAACGGCTGCTTTCACAGGAAAAAACGGCGCAGTACAAGCCTGCGCCACTCCAAAATTCGACTTATCTTACCACATCTGTCATAGGATGTCAAAATTTATGCTTTTTTCCAGATCAGTCCATAAGCGTCCGCGTAACGGGAACCGGCGGAACCGGCCGGGGCCGCCAGCACAAACCGCAGATTCATGGTGCCGGAAGATGTAGTCCCAAGGGCATAACTGCCGATGGATTTCACCCGGGATGACAGACGTATTCCGCGCAGCCGTCCGCAGAAGCGGAACGCATTGGCGGAAATCTTTGTTACACTGTTCGGTATCTTCACGCCGGTCAGGCCGCTGCACCCCCGGAACGCAGCGGTTCCGATGGTTCTGGTGCCGGCCGGGACTTTGTAACTGCCCTTACGTCCTGCCGGGTACAGCACCAGTGTTTTCCTGTTTTTCGTAAACACCACGCCGCCTGCGGATCTGTAAGTCCGATTGCCGGAAGCGACCTTTACCTGTTTCAGTTTCGTACATTTATAGAAGGAATTGGAGCGGATCTGACGGGTATTCTTCGGGACTGCAACGGAAGAAACACTCCGGTCCCAGGCAAAAGCCATACCGCCTACCGATGTAACCGTATCCGGCAGCCGCACCACGCCTCTGGTTCCGCCTGCCGCAGTTGTGTGCCATCCCCGCAGGGACGGACAGTCTGCGAAGGCATAGGTATCAATTTTCTTTAAAGAAGAAGATACCGTCACATCCGTCAGCGAACGGCACGCGTAAAACGCCGTATGCGGAATCACCTGTACCCCCTGGGGCAGACGGGCCGTCCGCAGGCTGTCGCAGTGGGCAAACGCAGAGCGGCCCACATAGGTCACCCGGTTCGGTACGGAAATCTCTGTCAGTTCGTCCGCGTTGGCAAACGCTCTGTCCCCGATTCGTTCCAGAGTGTCCGGCAGGGATACGGTCCGCACCCTGTAGGCATTCTGAAAGGCCTCTGCGCCGATGGAGCGAATCCCTCTGCTGATTATAATTTTTCTTACGCTGCTGTCACTCCACGGTGTTGTTTTCTCTGTGTAATCCTCCATGTCCGCTGATGAAACGCCTTTTTTCGGAGCGATCCGCAGTGTACCGTCTGCCGTCAGTGTATAAACAGCTTCCGTTCCGCAGCTTCCTCTTTGTACCGGGGTTCCCTCTGCCGCCTGGGCAGTCACCACTGTACCGTTTCCGGCTCCGGCATCTGTACTTACCGTGCCCAGGGCAGCCGCTCCCGCTGTTGCTGCCGCAGCGGCAAGAAGCAGTGTCATATGTTTCATCTTTTTTCTGTTTCTCACATCTTACTCCTGTCTGTTCAGTACCTCTCTCATCAGAAACTCTGCCAGGCGATTGCCATACTGGCCATAGGTAAATTTTGTCATATGCAGATTATCCGCGGTCCGATACCCGCAGGTGCTGCCTGTAACAATTCCATAGGATCTGGTGTGGAACTGATAAACTTTCAGGCAGGAAGACTGGGACCAGGCTTTCGCCTGCCGGTCAAGCGCCCTCTGGTAGTCATGCAGTGTCAGTCCCAGACCGTTTGCCGCGGTATCCCGGTTAATGATTCTGCTATACTGGTTTCCGAAGCGATTGCTGTAAAACAAATCCACAAACACCACTTTAATTGCCGGTTTCCCATGCCGCATCCGATATTTGGAAGCAGTCTCGATCTGGCTGCGGATCCGGTTTAATGCCCCATGGAACGCGCCGATGGAAGAAGAGCGGATGCCGCCCAGTCTGGCACTGCCCATATAGTCATTGGTGCCGGCTGCCAGCACAATTACATCATAGTCCGACAGCGACGTGTCATTATAGTCCGACCCCAGACGCTCACTTTTGGCCGGGGTCATACCCTCTGCCAGCGGCGCGGTGACTTCCGTAACAATCCGGGTGATTCCCCGGCTGTTCTCTTTTCTGTAAATATAGGTAGCGCCCGGAACCGCCGGATTATAATATTTTGCCCCGGTCAGCTGAGCAACCCGCTCCGGATAGGAGAAATACTGCTGTGTCTTCGCGGAAAGATACGGAGTGCCATGGGTGATACTGTCGCCGATATACAGAATCTTTTCTGAATATTTCCCTTTATTGGCGGTCTGGAATCCGGTATCATAGCTGCTGAAGACTGTTTTGCCGTTCTTTTTCGCATAGGCACGCACCGTATAATAGGTACAGCCGGGCACTTTGGAAAACGTCTTGTACTGAATGGTCCGTGAAGATGCCTTTACTTTGGCTGTGCGGCTCCAGATCATCCGGTTTCCGCTTTTTCTACCCATATAAATAAGATATCCCTCTGCATTTGGCACTGTTCCCCAGTACAGAATCGCCTTGCTGCCGGAGGCATGCTGACGGACAATATCCGGCGCTTCCAGATGAAAATCCCCGTCCTTCTGCCAGGAACCGGCAGTTAATTTTCCTCCGGCAGCCCGGTAAACAGGTTTTACGTAATAACGCAGAGCGTTCGATGCCGGATCCAGGAAATGCCCTTTCAGAATATTTAAACTTTTTTTCTCGCGGGCATTCAGTCCCTGCGCATAGACATCCGTATAAGCAGTTTTGCCTGCTTTCACCCGAGCAATTCGCTTCATTGCCCCGGAACGGCTTGTTTTCCGGTAAATCTCATAGGCATACAGCTTTGCGCCGGCCTGTTTTTCCTTTGCTCTGGTCCAGGTTACCCTGGCTCTTAAATTTGTGAAATCCACATGGACACGCGGTGCTGCATTTTGTTTTATTTTTCTCTTCTGCTGCCGTCTGCCTGTTTTCACAGAAGCCTTCGTCTGTACCGCAGGCTGCATGGCCGCATGGCTTCCGTCTGCTGCCTGTGCTGTACAAAGAGGAATCATGGTTCCGGTCAGACAGACTGCCAGTGCCGCTGCCTGTATTTTTATCATTTTCTTCATTCTGTTCACTCCTGTTTTTACACAGTAGGGTATTATACATCGTCTGTTCCCGGCAGACAACCCGGCGGCCGGGAAATTTCAGAGTGTTCAGAATTTTTAAGGATTCCACGCCCTCTCCCGCTGACAGCTGGAAATCTGTGTAACGACAAAAAACAGACCGCCCTTTCTCTATAGAAGATAGGCGATCTGTTCTGTCTGAATCATCAAGACGCTGCGGAACGTCCGGCGCTTATTTTAAACGCTTATTTGATGGTAAGCTTGTAGCTGGCCTGGCTGTCTTTTACGCCGGCAAAGAAGTGATAAATATAGACGGTCTGACCCTTTTTCAATTTGATCTTGGCATAACGTTTGGTCAAATAATTCTCGGGTTTTTTCTTTTTCTGATAACGCTTCCAGGTTTTATAAAAATTGGCGGAAGCCAGCTGCAGATTAGAGATCTTTCCATAATTTGTGGCAACTTTCTGAGGCATCGCTGTGGAATATCCGGTGTCCAGTCCCAAATATACAAATCCGTTGACGCTGTTGCGCGCCCGGTCTGCTTTCCGTAACGCGTTCACGTTGCTGAAGGTAAAGGTATAGGTCTTTGTCTTTTTGGCTTTGAATTTAACATAGGAAGCGCTTTTTCTGATCTTTACCTTATTTTTCCCTGTCTTTACCGCAGGCGCCTTTCGAAACGCCGTCGCTTTCGTGGACACGGTTCTGGTTGCTGCTGCCGCAGGCATCACTGTTCCCCCCGCAACAGAAGCGGCCAGTGCAGCTGACAGAGTGACTGCAAAAATTTTCTTTTTCATTTTCATCATCCTCCATTTTTACAAAAAAATGTTTTCACAAATCATCATGGGGGATGTCGTACTCTCTGTCAATCCTCTGAATAGGATACGGGATACAAACATTTCTGTTCTGCTGCATGAAGTGCAATTAAAAGAGAATAAAGTGAAATCCGGCAAAAAACAAGATGTTTTCCAATCAATAAATCATTTTCGTCCGGTTCCGACTTTCCTGCGCCGACAAGCAGAAACAGGCATGACGCAGCTGCCGTGCTTCCGTCCTTACTGTTTCCCGGAAGCTCCTTTTCCCCGAATACTTCTTTTTTTATTTTCTGACTCTTATTGTCATTTATCTAAATTGTATAGTTTTTATCTCTTATTTTGTTGCTATTTTACCTTGCCGCCTCTGACTTCCCATCCTATAATTTAGTTAACTGATGTGAGTTACGAAAAAAGGAGGTATTCTCATGGGCAGCATAGGAAGTATCAACAAGCCAAGCAAAGGATTTCTTGCAGCAGCAATTCAGATGCCGGTTCCGATTATCAACAGCCGGGCAGATATTGACCGGCAGGTAAAAGAAATTATCCGCACACTGCATGCGACAAAGGCAGGATATCCCGGCGCGGAGCTTATTATTTTCCCCGAATACAGCACACAGGGCCTGAATACATCCAAATGGCTCACCGACGAATTTCTCTGCGATATTCCCGGAAAAGAGACCGAGGCCTTCGGCAAAGCCTGCAAAGAAGAGGGTGTCTACGGTGTATTCTCGATCATGGAAAGAAACCCAGATCCGAATAAAAACCCGTACAACACCGCGATTATCATTGATCCCAACGGTGAAATCTGTCTGAAATACCGAAAACTCTTCCCCTGGAATCCCATCGAGCCATGGTATCCGGGAGATCTGGGCATGCCGGTCTGTGACGGCCCCGGCGGATCCAAGCTTGCCGTATGTATCTGCCACGACGGAATGATTCCAGAGCTTGCAAGAGAAGCCGCATACAAAGGCTGCAACGTATATATCCGCATCTCCGGCTACAGCACACAGGTGAATGATCAGTGGATCCTGACCAACCGGTCCAATGCATGGCAGAACCTGATGTATACCATTTCTGTCAATCTGGCCGGCTATGACGGTGTCTTCTACTACTTTGGCGAAGGGCAGATCTGCAACTATGACGGCACGGTACTGGTACAGGGACAGCGCAATCCATATGAAATCGTCACCGGGGAAATCTTTCCTGAAAACGCAGATGCTGCGCGCAGAGAATGGGGCTTGGAAAACAACATCTACAACCTCGGCCACAGAGGATATGTTGCCCTCCCGGGCGGTGAATCCGACTGCGGCCTGACCTATATCAAAGATCTTGCCGCCGGCAGATACAAACTGCCCTGGGAAGATGAGATGACCATCAAAGACGGCTCGATTTACGGATATCCCACAAACGGCGGACGATTCGGCACCGAAGCCGGACCGGATCCCTACGGCATCCACGAATTCAAAGGGCTGAAGTATACAAAGGATTAATCAGCCGCATTTCTTCGGAAATCCACCTGATGGATATCCACTTGATAAAATCACTGAGATCCTCCCGGAACAGCGCATGTCTTTCATGCATCCGGGAGGATCTTCTGTGACTGCATCTTTTCGTATTTCGCCGGAAGCAGGCCTGCTTTCCATCCAATCAGAAAACAGATATGATATCATGAAAACACCTGATATTCCACGGATTTGCTCCGCATATCCTGAAACGGTCATGGTACAGCGCCTGCATATACAAATGACGCACACGAAAGGAAAAGATGTATGAAAAAGAAATTACTCGCAATTCTGTTGTCCGCTGCAGTAGCCGGAGTGCTCCCGGCCTGCGGTTCCGCTTCCAAATCATCGGATACCTCAGCCAAAACAACACAGTCCGAATCCCAGACCGGTACAAAAGCTGAATCCGGCAGCACAGCCAGTACCGGCACCGGCACCGGCTCCAAGAGTGGATCGGACACAAAAGCCAGCACCGGTACAGAATCCAAGGGGACATCAGACGCCAAAACCAGTACCGGTACAGAATCCCAGACAAAAACAGCAGCCGACAGCAAACAGGACACAACCCCCACCGCCGAAATCACAGGGAAAAATTTCAAAAAAATAAAGACCGGCATGTCTTATAAAGAAGTCCTTAAGATCATCGGCAAAAAGGGAAAGCTGATCAGCACTTCTGAAACGAACGGCACCAAAACCAATGCCTATCAATGGCGTACCGGTTCCTCCGGAACCGTTGTCATCATCTTCCAGAACAACAAAGTCATGAGCAAGACACAGGTAGGGGTGGAATCTTCCAAGGCCAAAGTAACCTCCGCGCAGTATGACAAAGTAAAGGAAGGCATGTCCTACAAAAAGACAGCAGAAATCCTGGGCGGGGACGGAGTGGTCTCTTCCACGGCCGAAGTAGCCGGTCAGAAGGCAACCGTCTATTCCTGGAACGGAAGCGCCACAGGTTCCACATGCATGATTACCTTCTTAAACGGCAAGGTTTATTCCAAATCACAGGTTGGCCTGAAATAAACCTTCTTCCGCTTATCCTGTACGAAACAGAAATAACTCACGCGCTGTAAAATGATCGAATGCCCCGCCTCCATATAATGAACAGTATTATACCTCAGGCAGACGGCAGGCGTACATTGCTTCCATAGCACTTCTGCAGGCTTCTATGATACAATAGAAACAACGAAAATATACACAGCACATATTACCCGCAGCAAAGGACAGATGTTATGCAGATCACAATCAATATCCTGCTAGAACTGTTTATGAAAGAACATAAAGATGCCGCTTTGATTGGTCTTGGCAGCCGTGACGCAGTCACCGGTATACGATTGCTTCCTTCCGACACTTCCATGTGTTCGGAAGAATTTCTCTACATTACAGGCGATCCCCATGCACTGGAAAACTGCAGCCGTCTGCCAATACATTTGCTCTGCTTTACCTCTGAGTCGAAAGAAGTTGCCAATGGCATCTGTGTCTATACCCCGGAAGATCTTTCCGTCTGTTTTAACAGTATGATGGAATATCTGAACTTCTTTTCAGAATGGGGAAAACGAATGGACTTTGCTGTATTTGAAGACGACAGCCTGCAAACTCTGATAGATCTGAGCAGTAAAGTTATGCACGCACCCGTTTTGATCTATAATCCGGCATTAAAACTGCTGGCCCATTCAAAAGAATACGATCATCTGCAGGATCAGATCTATCAAACCGCGGTAAAAAGCGGTTATCTGGACAAATCCGCCATCCTCTATTTTGAGCAAACAGGCTCTTTCCAGCACGTCAATAAGCAGGGAAGTTCTGAAGGAAAATCCGACGAATTCCGTCAGCATAATGATTTTATAAAAGCTCTTCCCATTGAAAAAAAAGACTCCATTTACTGTATCATGCTGGATATAGCTGAAATGTCCTATGAATATACCAAAGAAGTATTTGAAATTTTCTGCGGTTATGTACAGCGTCTCATGGAGAAGAAAAACTACACCTTTGAACGGAACCGCTCAGCTGCTGATTATTTTCTTATGGATCTGCTGGATAATCCGGGGCTTTCCGAAGATACGATTCTGGAACGCATCCAGCTTTATGACCTGGAAAGCCACGCTGACTATGTTTTAATGAATCTTCATTCCAGTCTGCGGACACGCTCCAATGAAAATTATTATATTCAGATGCTTCGTTCCAATCTGATTAACTGCCGAATTTTTTCCTATCAGGAGAACGTTGTCATGCTGTACCCGATACCGGAAGAATACAAGAGCCAATACCGGGAACACATCAAAAAAATCATGGATCCTCTATTAAAAGAGCTCAGCCGCAGCCATCCTGCCCTGTATATCAGCCGCGTGTTTTCCAAAATCAGTCTGTTCTCCATGGCCTACCGACAGACAGAGCACACAGCGGAACTGACAGCGGCCATGGCAGAACAAACTGAGGATATCTATTATTTTTATGAAGATGTCCTCCTGGCTAACTTGTTTTATAAAAAATCCCGTCAGGAGCTTCTGTTTGATTACTGTGATTCTGCCATTCTGGATCTGTATCATCAAAACACTGCGAAGTCCCGTCAGTCCCTGCGGATTCTGTATACTTATCTTCGAAATGACCGAAAAATGACCGATTCCGCAATGCTTCTGAATATGCACCGGAACAATGTCATATATCATATGAAACAGATGTCAGAACAGTATCACTTAAACCTGGACGATCCGGATGTCCGGGAACGTCTGCTGATATCTTTCCACATTCTCAGCTATATCCGTCGCAATGAGAACCCCTGACCCTGCAAACAGGGTGCGTATCCGCAGATTTCCGCGGACACACACCCTGTTTTCTTTACTCTCAAAATATGTTTTATCCGATATCCGGTGGTTTAATCGGATAATCGGCAATCGGCACATCTTCCGTATCAAATACCATTTCCCCGTCTTGATTCCGGCAGGTGATCCATTTCAGCCAGTTCTGATTATCCATTTCAGGATAGTCTTCACGCAGAAACCATCCTCTGGACTCTTTTCTCATAGATGCGCATCTGAACTGCATTTCCGCAGACAGAACCATTGCTTCTGCCTCATGACAGGTAAGCAGGTAATGAAAATCTGACGCTTTCATCTGCGGAATCAGTTTTTTCAGTTCTTCAATCTTCCGAATGCACACATCCAGACGGTTCTGACTCATGATTACTGTATTTTCAGCCGGGCAGACCAGATCCTGGACTTTGCCAATCACTTCCTTCGGATTGATTCCATTTTCACGGAATAGCGGCGCGTAAGCATCTTCCTTATATTTTTCCACCTGTTCCGGATCGATTGGCATCTGTGTTCGCGTGCTGATATTTTTTGCCGCATGACCGCCAGCGATAAGCGCTGCAAATACCGCATTCAGAATTCCTGATCCCCGGTTTCTTCCAGGAGGTGCCGGAACTGCTCCCGGTGCACAAGAGCCATCATAACTGATATCGCCGATCGCATACATTCCGTCAATTGTGGTCAGATAATTTTCATCAACTTTTACCGGTGACTGCTCACCCACCAGACCGCACTCTACTTCCTGATCTTTATCCACGGTGGAAGCCTTTTCAAAATCCAGTTCCCAGAATTTAAGTCCATACGGGCGTTCCCACAGATGAAGCATCATCGTCTCATTACTGGTCATTTCACTCTCTTCTGTATGAAGATACACCGGTCCGCGGCCGCTGGCCATTGTACGATACCACTCTGCCACTGCCGAAGAACTGATATCCGCCTCCGGAAAACGCCGAAAATTCTTAGTAATATTCTGACCGTACGCATCGTACATAACATTTTCCCCAAAGACACATTCCCGATTGCTTCGTACACGGAACAGCTGAGAAAAATTGCCAAATTCCGGATTGCGCATCTGCGCGCCCGCACGATAGGCGGCCGCGATTCCGTCTCCCCGGCCACTCGACCACATACTTGCCACCCGATAATTCTGACTTCCTGTTGCGAGAATCACCAGTTTGCTCTCAAATACATAAAACGTTCCATCCAGAATGCTGTAACCGACTGCTCCGGCGATTTTTCCATCTGTAACCAGAAGATCCGATACAGTGGTTTTGTCCATAAAACGAACACCAAGCTTTTGAGCCGTTTTCCTTACCTGAAGTGTAATATCCAGATCAACCCCTATCATATAAGTCATGGGGCCGGTCGGAACTCTTTTTTTGGGAATCTTTACTCCCCATGATTCCAAACGGTCAAGCATCTCATTATTCATTGAGACATATTGATACATTCTCTTCTGGTCGCCCAGAAAACACCCGACGCTTGTCGCATGATAAGCCACAAAATCTTCCGGTTTGATATGTTCCAGATCAAAATACTGCAGCACTCCGCCGCCTTTATTCGCCTTTCCCGCATATCCTGCCGTCTGTTTTTCTACCACCAGCACATCCGCATTGGGATTTGCTTCCTTAATTGCTACTGCAGCGCTTAAACCGCCGATTCCGCCGCCGACAACGAGGACCTCTGCAGTAATCGTTTCCTGCCTGATCTCCTGTTTCTGCATAATCAATCCTCCCATAACTCTCTTGAACCCTTGCTGTATCGGTTAAATGTCTGACGAAAACTCTGGCTCGAATAATCCGGGATAACTCTGATGCATCCCTTCGGACATTTCGCTTCACAATATTCACAATGCTCACAGTCTTCTACATACTGAAACACCGGCCGGCGTTTTTCTTCATCCCAGCGAATAACATCTACAAAACAGGCCTTATAACAAATCTGACATCCAATGCACGATTCCGGATTGAACTCTATTTTATGGTTCGTATCAATCATCTTTATCCTCCTGTAACTGACTTATCGTTTCCCTTAAAAATTATCCTTTTCTTCCGGAAAAATTCTCGGAAGAAGCGCAGCAAGATTTGTAAATTCTTTTACGTTGTGCATGGCAAGCGACATGGGACCCATAATCGGCATGCGGATGCCGTCCGGGAGCGCTTTTACATCTTTTCCATTTTTATAAGTCCACCCCATCCAGAACCGGGAACGAAGTTCTATCCCTCCGGGGATTTCACGCACAAAATGACACATAACGGTATCCGGCATCGCGAATGGCGGCTGGCCTTTTCCGTATCCCAAACCACATACGATTGTGGCACAGGCCTCTGTTCCGATTTTAGAAGCGTCAAAACCGATATCACCCGGATACTTGAAATTAATCACGATCGGTGCCGGCCCCATTCCGGTATCCTCGATAATATCATGGGAACAGTTCCAGAGCCTTTCCCGGTAACTCAGAGATTCATCCATTGCGTGTACCCTGTTCATATTTTCCGCCTGATAATGATCATCCGGATTCCAGAGTGTATAACGCAGGTTATCCAGGCTGTGCCATGCAAACCACCAGTCAAACATCTCGGCTGTAACGCCCGGCATTCTGGTCAGATTTGCCAAATATCCGGTTCCATCCGGCAGAATCGTAAATCCGACTTCTGCATCCATATAACCAGGTTCAAACAGGCGGTTGCGGTCTTTAAACGGCAGCGCCTGATCCGGACGAATCTGGCGCATGGCCTGATAGGCTTCCGGAGATGGCGGCGTCATATCTTCCAGATAATATTTAAAATAGCTTTTCTGCGTATCTTCTTCGGTGATCGGCACTTTGTGTACCTGATATTTTGTAAGATCCATAAAATAATTTCCTCCCTGTTTTTTCAGGCGATTTATCAGCTAAATTTATACTCATTGATATGCGCAAGAATTTCTTTGGCCTGGGCAATCGTACCATCAATCACTTGCTCCACTGTTTTCTCCTCATTACAAAGAGCTACAATCTGGCCAACCATTACCGCACCGTTTTCCATATCTCCTTTCTGCATGCCGTTAAGCAGAGAACTCTGAGCGATCGGAATTAACTTTTCTGCAGCCGCATCCTTCGTATTATTCGCTTCAACTTCAGTCATCTCATCTGACAGTCTGTTTTTCAGTTGCCGGCAGGGTTCCCCAGTACAGTAACCGGTAATCACCGAGGACATATCTTTTGCGTCCAAAACCGCTTTTTTCGCGTTTTCATGAATCGGAGTTTCCGGACAGGACAGAAATGCCGTTCCCATTTCAATGCCTTCCGCCCCCATAGCAATCGCCGCTGCATATCCTCTGCCGTCAGCAATTCCGCCGCTGGCAATCACCGGTATATCCAGCAGTTCAACAGCCTGAGGAACCAAAACAGTAGTGGCTTCAAAGGTTACATGTCCGCCGCCTTCCCAGCCTTTTACAATCATGATGTCGCATCCTGCTTCCGCAGCAATTTTCGCATCATCAATAAAAGATGCTTTTACAACAACTTTGCAGCCGAAGCTGTGCCAGATATCAAAATACTTTCTGCACAGATCAGGATTCAGTCCCGCAATTGTATCCGCATACATAACCGGCGGTTTGATTTCTCCGATCAGATTTGTAATATGCTCCAGGTTTTCCGGAATCATAATTGTGTTCATTCCGAATGGCCTGTCTGTCAGTTTCCGCATCTGCTCCACCTGTTCGCGGATTACTTCATTTGGCGCAAATCCCACACCCAGCACACCAAGACCGCCTGCATTGGAAACCGCCGCTGCCAGCGGCGCCATGGATGTCCATGCCATCGGGCCCTGAATGATCGGCTTGGAAATTCCCAGTATTTCACATACCCTGTTCATCTATACCTCCTTGAAATTTTTCACTTTATCTGCTTTCCAGTTAAAATTTAACAGGTTTATGCCGATCTTTCCTTCGCAGTTTCTATAAATCTATTTTTTAATTTTTTTATTTTTTTGTATAATCTCACAAAAAATCTATTTTTCTTCGGTGATAGGATCTTACTTATGAATGTATTTGACCGCAGGATGTGCGTCCGCTGCAAACCAAGAATACAAAAAGTCAGTATCTCACGATACTGACCCTTGGTTTCTGATTCTATTGCCGCCCCAGATCACTGGTTCGCGAACTGGAATATCAGACGTTTTGCTCCTAACTGATTTCTGTCATAAATACAGTTCCGGTCGCCGCAGCCCGGTATAGGGCCTGTCCGCGCGGACTGCCGCAGTATGCTCCGTGTCAATTTCCACATAAACGATCTGTTCCCGGTTATCTGCACGGATCAGACAGTTTCCGAATGCGTCCGCTGCCATGGATTCTCCGGCAAACTCCATGCGGTCCTCTCTGCCCACACGGTTGCACATTGCAATGTTGACACTGTTCTGGAACGCCTGTACGCGGATTTCCCACGCAAACAGTTCCAGTGGTTCGGCTGTGGTATTTACGGTCGGAATCAGAATCAGGTCCGCGCCCATGAGCGCTTCGGTCCGGATACTTTCCGGGTAATGACGGTCAAAGCAGACGACAATGCCGATCCGCCCGTATGCAGTATCAAATACCTGAAACCCTGTATCCGACGGTTCGTAATAATCTGCCTCATAAAACTGCTCCGCCTGGGCAATATGCACCATCTTCTGAATGCCGAGGAGTTCCCCCCTGTGATCAATCAGAAGACTGGCATCGTAATAGTTTCCCTTTTCTTTCAGATAAATATTCGGAACTGCCGCGATCTTATGTTCCCGGCATGCCTTACGAAATGTCTGCACAGTATCCGAATGCATCGAGATTCCGTACGCCGAAGCATCTCCGCCCGGATACTGAGGGAAAAACTCCGTAAGCTGCACTTCCGGAAAGAGAATCATATCTGCTCCTTCCTGTGCGGCGGTCTGTATTGCGGTGATGCTTTTTTTCAGATTTTTTTCCGGCGTACCCACATTGCTCATCTGTGCCATTGCCAGTTTCATGATTTGACTCCTGTAAAAAAATATTTACTTACGATACTATCATATCGAATCTGTCCACACAATACAGACCGGGGATCCGTCATTCAATTTTGGCGTCTTTCAGTATCCCGTATGTGACATCCCCCTCCTGATCGACTGCAAATCTTCCTGTTACCGTGATTTCTTTTCCTGCTTTTGGATAATCATCCGGATATCTGCCGTCACCGGCCGGCTCAAACGCAATTCCCTGGGCACAGCATGCGGTGGCATCCGTAACGATGCAGGCAAAGCAGTATTTCTTCTTTTTATCATGGGATACGGAAAACTTTCCCTTTATCCGAATTTTCCTGCCGATATAATTTTCCGGTGCTGCCATCATACTGTATACTTCCGCATATACCACAGTACTCGATTGTTCCGACAGATCTACGTCTACTTCCCCATTTTTTCTTTGTGATGCCCCGTTGGAATCTGAATTCCCGGAGGCGGAGGCGTTCTGTTCGTCCTTTTTCCCCTGCGATACGCTGTTTTCCTGCGCGTATTCTTCCTGTGCACTATTGCCGGCAGCACTTTGGTCTTCTGTAAAGCTTCCTGTGCCGCTGTTTTTACATCCGCCCAAAAGTGATACACTGATCAAGACAGTGAGGAGAAGCCTTACATTTGCTTTTTTCATCCGACGCCTCCTCCCTTCCATTTTCCTGCCGCGCAGCAAACCGCGAAAGCAGCTGCATCCACAGCCACTATGGTCGATCCCACCGGCGTCCCCGCAAGTATCGAGATCAGAATGCCGCTGAACGCGCAGAACACGGAGATTGCTGCCGAAAAGACTGTCACCGCTTTGAAATTTCCAAACAGACGCATCGCCGACAGCGCAGGAAAAATAACAAGCGCGGAAATCAAAAGTGAACCAACCAGATTCATGGCCAGCACAATGATCACTGCGATTATAACCGCAATTAACAGGTTATATCTTTCTGTCTTCACCCCTGCAGCTTTTGAAAAGTTTTCATCAAATGTAACCGCGAAAATTTTATTATAAAACAGAATGAAAATAACAAGCACCGCCACTGCCAGCGCGATGCACAGCCATACATCCGCTGCTGTAAGCGTGAGAATCGATGTGGACCCGAACAAGGTCGTGCAGACATCCCCGGACAGATTGGAGGATGCCGAGAACAAATTCATCAGCAGATATCCGAAAGCCAGCGCGCCAACGGAAAGCATCGCTATCGCCGCATCTCCTTTTACTCTGGTGTTTTGCCCTGTCTTTAAGAGCAGCACCGCGCAGAACACGGTTACCGGCAGAATCAGCACGAGCCGATTCGTCAGATTCATTACAGAGGCAATGGCCAGCGCGCCGAACGCGACATGTGACAGACCGTCTCCGATAAAGGAAAACCGTCTCAGCACAAGCGTCACTCCGAGCAGGGAGGCGCACAGCGCAATCAGAACCCCTACCACCAGTGCATATCTGACAAACGGGTAGTCCAGATACATAGAAAGGCGCCCTAACATCCCCAATCACCGCCTTTCCCCTTCCGATTCCCTTCCTTTTCCAGATACTTCTGTTTCGTTCCGTAAAAAAGTTTTTTTCCCACAGAAAGAATGTGCTTTGCAAACCGGGCTGACGCTTCCATATCATGGGAAACCATAATGACCGTCGTGCCCTCCCTGTTGAGTTCTACAATCAAATCATACATTTTGGCAGCTGCTTTCGGATCAAGTCCTGCTGTCGGCTCATCAAGAAGGATCATCTTGTCTGCGGCGCACAGTGCCCTTGCAAGCAGGACCCGCTGCTGCTGCCCTCCTGACAGTACCCGATAACAGGTATGTTCCAGCCGCCTGATGCCCATACGTTCCATATTCTCTGCCGCAGCTTTCTTCTCCTTCCTGCCGTAAAAAAATTTCTGACCGCAGCGTCCCTGACAGCCGGAAAGAACAATTTCTCCCACAGATGCAGGAAAATCTTTCTGGATGTGCGTCTGCTGCGGCAGATATCCAATGTCATTTTTCCCCAGGCTGCCGTCAGTACGGATTTCTCCGCTGACCGGAGGCAAAAGTCCGAGAAGTGTCTTCATCAGTGTACTCTTGCCGGAACCGTTTTCCCCGATGATGCACAGGTAATCACCTGCCGGGATCTCAAAATTGAGATCCCGCAGAACTGCCTTTCCGTCATATCCGACACTGAGGTTTTCCGCAATAAGTTGTACCATCAGCCCCTCCTTAATTTAATGCCTGTTTCAGCACGGAAAGGTTCTTTTCCATGACAGAAAGATAAGTGGTCCCGTTTTTTACATCATCCGAGGTTACGGACTGCATAGAATTCATGGAAAGGATTGACTGGTTTTTCTTTTTCGTATTTCGGACAATTGTTTCCGCTATTTTATGCTGTTTTCCCTCAATGGTCAGAACGCAGGGAAGCTTCCGCTGGTCTGTTTTTTTCGCAAGGAAGGATATCGTTTGAAAGCTTGCCTCGCTTTCCGCGGAGCATCCGACGAAGGCAGCATAGTAAGAAAGTCCGTAGTCATCTGTCAGATACCGGAACGGAAAACGGTCTCCGAACAGAACTGTTTTCCGTTTCGCGCTGTTTACTGTCTTCTGGTACCGGCTGTCAAGAGCGTTCAGCTGCGCGATGTATTTCTCTGTGTTGGAAACATAACTTTTTTTATTCGCCGGATCAATTTCTTCCATCGCTGTTCCGATCGCGCCGCAGAGCTTTTCTGTCTTTTTCAGTGACAGCCAAACATGTTCATCATATTCCGGCTCTTCTTCTTTTTCGGACGACTCTTCTTTTTCAGATGCCTCCTCTTTTTCCGGTTCCATCCCTTCCACGACTTCCTCTTCTTTTACCGTACTGCCAAGGACATCCAGAAGGTTAATGACCTTCCTGTTCCTGTTTCCGGCTTTCTTTAACGCGTCATTCACCCACGCATCGGATTCTCCGCCCACATAAATAAACAAATCACAATTGGATATTTTGGCAATATCCTCTGCAGAGGGCTGATAGCTGTGAAGATCCACGCCATTATCCTGAAGCAAAGTTACCTCAGCATCCGCCGGATTGCTGCCAAGGATATTTTTCACCCAGTCATATTCCGGAAATATAGTTGTAACGATTTGAATTGGTCTGCTGCTGTCAGCCGACGGACTGTTTTGGTTGTTTCTGCCATTGAAATGGCATGCGGAAAGAACGCTGACTGCGAGAATAATCAGCACGGTCAGCAAAGAGAAATATTTTTTCATAATAAAAATGACCTCCTGCAGGCATAGCAAATCAGCAGAACCGGATGCACCCGTTTCTGCTCTCTAAATGCGACATAATTCTCAGGAGTCATTTTAATGATTCATACGTACTTTTTGGGAAACAGGGGTTTCCTGAACGATATCAGCCGAAACGAAAACCACGCAGAGAAAGATTCCAAAGACCGGCAGAATCACCGATACGGAACCATCTGCTCCGGCACCTGTCTGCTGCAGGAAATGTTCGCACTGCTGCATACAGGTACAGATCGGACAGTCATCCCCGCTGCATTTGTGGTTCGCTTCGGCCGCAAGATAAAAGGCAAAAAACTGTACTGCAAAAAGCAACAGGAATCCTATGATGCCCGCAGCAATTCTTTTTTTATTTTTCTTTCCAAAGATGCCGCAGTTCCTCATTTATTCCCTTTCGCTCATTATCTAATCTGCCTTCTGACAGTCTTCACATATGCCGTAAAAAACCGTTCGCATCGGATTGATCTTAAATTGATGCGCATCAGACAAATGTACCGCTATCCCTGCCAGTTCCTCACAATGAAGGTGGATCAGCTTCCCACACTGTTCACATTTGCAGTGAAAACACGGATCCGTATCTTTCTGCCCGCTGCTCTCTTCGTATACAAAACAGGCGGGACTGTTTTCGTCAATAATGTACTTATTAACAATGCCTTCGGTCACCAGATTTTCTAACTGCCGGTAGATGGTTGTCTGTCCAATCGAAATACCGTCCTGTTTCAGCTTTCGGTACAGATCTCCCGCCGTCACATGCACACCTGGCAATGTTTTCAGGCAGGAGATTACAATTTTCCGCTGCTTTGTGTTGTATTTTGTTCGTGTATCCATAGTTCTCTCTCCATGTTCGCAATATGAATTTGAAAACTGTTTTCAGTTTACAGCTGTTTTCCCCGCCTGTCAACACATTTGAAAATCATTTTCAATTTCTCCTCCCTCCTGTATTTTACGTACCTTTTCAAAATTTGCGTAAAAAAATAAACGGAGCGCAGGTTTTCGGCTTCCCGCGCTCCGTTCATCATGCTGGCCTTCGTATACAGATGTCTGTTAAAAACAGACGCTATTAAATTTTTTACTAAGGAACAGGCACATACGGATTTGTATACTGGCCATGCCGCTTTGTTCTGCCCAGCCCATATTGAATGGAAAACTTCGGGCATCGATGCAGACAGCCCAGACACAGCACACAGCGCTCCTTTACCCAAACCGGTTTTCCCGCCTGCATCGCAATCGCCTGTACCGGGCAGTGTTTTGCGCAATGCCCGCAGCCGATACAGGAATCTTCCACAGAAAAACGGGATGTTTTGCTTGCAATATGATGATACATCGGCTGTGCGATTCCCAGCGCAAGAACCGCCGGCATTGCCGGCTGCATCATTTTGTTCCGTTTTCTGTCTGTGATGCCTTTTATGGCAGCATCCAGTTTCTGCTCGGTTCTGCGTGTAAACTTTGCCACCGCCGCCGGCGTAGATAGATCAAACAAGGGTGTCCATGTATCCGGCATTTGAATCGCATAAAACGCGTCGAAGTTTCTTCCCTTCAGCGCTTTCTGCGCCATTTTTCCCGCGGCTCCCGTGGTGGTACCATAAGTTGCCATGAGGTACAGGTAGCTGCATTTTACATCCAATTTTTTCAGAAACTCCTCCACGATATCCGGAAGTCCCCAGAAATAAATCGGTGTAATCACTCCGATGACGTCCTCACAGAAAGAATATCTTTCATCTTTTATACAGTCCGGTATGCTCAGGATTTTTTCTCCCGTGTGGGACGCTATCCTGGATGCGGCATATTTACAGTTTCCTGTTGCTGAAAAATACAGGATCATAGCCTGGTTACTCACTTCCTTCTGCTATTATGCTGTGCGCACACGATTGCGCTCTTATAACGATCCCTTAAAAGATACAGGAAATCAGTGTCAGAATCGCAAGTCCTCCCTGCATCAAAATAATCTTCGGATTGCTGGTGAAACTGCCATACAGTGCCACTGCCACAATATAAGCCATAAGGCAAATCACAGCCGCCTTGCTGGCAAAAGCAAAAACTGCCAGTAGAATCAGCAGGGAAATCAGTCCATTGTATACCCCCTGATTTTTAAACAGTACCGTCACATTTTTCTGGCTGAGTTCCTCGGTGGTCATACCAAATACTTTTGATGTTTTTACTGAAGTGGTGGCTATCGTCTCCAGATAAAAAATATAAATAAATTCTGCCGCCACCAATACTGATAAAATTTTTGTTATGATATTCATATCCGCGTTTCTTTCTATCGGTTCATCGTCATTCTGTGTCAAAGCGTTTTTCCAAGGGTATACGCCTGCTGCATCGCCGGCGCATGCTTCATGGAACCTTTTTCTGTCATCCCCGGCGCGGTAATAATTCCCATATCCTGCCAGTTCAAATATCCGGTCATCATCTGATACATGCGAATCGCCGCGTCATAGACATGGTCGGATCCGGAATCCAGAAGCATCGCCGTCTTGTGAAAATGAAAGCCCACTTTTCCCCTGGCATACATGCGGTCAATCGCGGCCTTCGTCTGGGCGGTAAGATCAAACCAGTAAATCGGAGAAGCAATTACCAGCATATCTGCCTGATCCAGGGATGCAAGGGCTTCCTTCATATCATCCTTTTGTACACATTCTCCCTCATGGGAAAAACAATACTGACAGCCCAGACATCCCGCGATCTTCTTTTCGCGCAGATGAATCAGTTCTGTCTCATGGCCGGCCTCCCGCGCGCCCCGGATAAACTCCTCTGCGAGGATCTGTGTATTTCCATTGGGTCTTGGACTGCCATTTAAAATTACAATTTTCATGATTTGATTCCTCCCCTTCAGGTTCTTTTCGCTTTGCAGCCATAAAGATCGGTACCGATGAACTATATAATAATAGACAGGAAACGTCAAGTTTTTTCCAGGGAAACGCATGTGCCACAGAAATTCCTTAGGAATGTTTTTCGCAGGGTGTCCCATCAAAATGTGGAAATCCGTAAGTTTCCGTATGGGTTTCCTCGAACAAATATTCTTTCCGTGAAAAAGAAAAAACCCCGGAACCCGCATAAACAGCGGTTTTCCGAGGTTTTTCATTTACGTGCGTGAGAGGATTCGAACCCCCGACACCTTGGTCCGTAGCCTATGTCAGATACCTTTATTTTCAGCACTTCCAGAACTTTTTCCGCATAGGTTTCCGCACATATAAGAAAATAGGTTCATCCTATTCCTTTTTTTCTACGCTGGAAATGAACTGTTCCATCAGCTGAGAAATGGTTGCAGCCTGCCCTACTCCCTTGCGCTCGCATGCTTCTTTAAACTCCTCTGCAAGTTCCTTCTTGATTTTAAAGCTTTTTGATATAAGACCTATTTTCTTCTGATACTTCTGTGTTGCTATTGTCTGTGCGTTCGGCTTTCCTTCTGGCATACTATCTTCTCCTTTTCTTGATCACAAGAATCGCATACACTACTGCAGCCACAATAATTAAAACATCAAGAACATTGAATTTTGCTTTGGTTATTCTTAAAACTGCAAATACAATCAATAATGTAGTGAATACACTTGCTTCTCTCTTCATTTTTTCTTTTCGATGTGATATTCTTTAATCAAGCAGGAGGATTATCCTCCCGCTTGGTTATGGCTGTTTCCCTTTTTACTTTTTCATTTCTCGCCAGATCTGAATTAAAAGTAATGCTAAGGTTAACAGCCTTATTAAATTATCGATTATTTTTTCAATTATCACATCTCTTACCTCCTTTCTGATTATATTATACTATAGTGTGTGCCCTATGCCAAGTGGTCTATTATACTTACATAAAATAATAAAGCCCCCGGATCTCTCCGAGGGTTTTTATTACGAAGCTTATTAAAAACTTGGTGCGTATACTGGTGCACTTGATATTTTTGTGGAAATTCTTCTTTACTTTTTGTTTTATTTACTTCCTAACGTTTTTACTAGTGCCTCTTGTAAGACTCTAGAAAAATTGATTCCTGCTTCTTCCGCTTCTTCACTTAACCACATTGGGATCGTGCAATTTTTCTTTACGGATAAATTCCTTACTTTACTCCTATACTTTTTTAAATCTACATCCACATAGGCAAGTGTACCATTTGAAAAATCAAAATCGCCATCGCTTTTTTCTTTTGCAATCTTTCTGGCTTCCTCTTCTGTAGACATATTCGGCAATGATTTTTTTTCATCTTCCAGATGAATTCCACTTAATCCGATATAATCTTTTGCCATTTCTAACGCATCAATAAATGAATTCCCTTCTGTATATCCATCAAAATCCGGGATATATACGAGATAGCAATTTTCATCCTGTTTTACTAAAATAGGGTATACTACTTTCATGTCTACTTCTCCTCTCTCTATGCTCATGAAATAAAGGCAAGCGCCGGGGGCTTACAGCCCCCATTTTTTAAGTATTCCTCTGGCAGTGATTTCATTTATCTCTCTATGCCTTGGAATCATTTCAACATCCTTCCCTCTGACATATTTATCATGATTACTTCCATGTTCAGCAAATTCAAACCCTGCCTTCTCAAGACGCTTGACTAAATCTCGTTGTTTCATTATTCCCTCCTTATGCGTATACAATACGCCTTTTATGCGTATTTGTCAAGTGTATTCTCTTTATTTAAGCAAAAAAATAAGCCCCCGGATTGCTCCGAAGGCTAATTTGTGTTTATCTTGTAAAAACATTGGAAAAATCACAAGATAAACTAAAAAAATAATGGAAGCTTATCATCTCCCATTTCACTGTATCTACTTATCTTTTCGCTTTCTTCGCTTTTGCTAAACAATCCTTCCCAAACAGTCCATCAGCTTTTAACTTAACGCCTTTTTGGAATCGAGTCACAGCGTCAATCGTATTACCACCAATCACACCATCGACAGCAATATCTCTGGAATTATACCAGTTTAAGAATTTCTGCAATTTCTTCACATTATCGCCGCTATCGCCTTTTTTGAAGTACCCACGCTTCGGAAGGGTAGGGAACGAACCAGTGTAACCACTCGCTTTTATATTACTCGTTTTCGGTTTAGCAACTTTGCTACCAGTCAGATAAGCCTTGAAATGCTTCCAGTCATTATCATCATATCCACCATTACAATACATGTGCGGGCAATCTTTTCCAGTACGGTCAAAGTGGCGCAGTACGTGTTTGATATTCGGACATTTTGAGTTGATATACTCATGTAACCATTTTGCCGCCTTCAACTGAGCATCGGACGGAAGTTTATCAACACAATCACACAGTTCGATAGATACCGACGTAGCATTGCTTGTTGCGCCGTAGAATTTACCACCGCCAGTTGATGCACAGTTGCTGTATTTTGTGCCGCCAACCGCCCACGCAATACGGTTCAGCGGGATAGAGCAATAAATCTCGCCTTTACGGTCGATAAAGAAGTGCGCACCCGCAGATCTGGTGTTGCTATAGCGGAAGTATTTCGCTTCATTTTGTGCAGTATCACCTTTGACGCCTGTATAGTGCCAAAACTCAGTGTAAATCGAACTCAACGAACGTTTTCCACCGTAACTGATAGATTTCGCGTATAATTTATTTATCTTCATCTACATCATCACTCCGATCTTCATCATCACGATCTACATAAGCATAATCATCCTTCGGGTACTCATACGCCATAGACCGATTGCTGTCAGTAATACCCTTAGTCGTCGGGTCAGTAATAACACCAAGAGCGGACAGAACTGCAACCGCAACAGTTCCAATTAAATAAGGATTCCGTACGAACTGCATAAATACGTTCGATACAGAATCCCAAGTAGTCAGGTCTTTATAAGATAACCCAAAATATGCTAATACTGGCGATGCCACGACACCAACCATCCCAATCCAAAACTGCGGACTGCGACTTCTTACTTTCCAGTTAATTTTACTCATGAGAATCTCTCCTTATTTCTCAATCAGATACTGTTCCAGGCTTTCCTTCGCCTTCTTCAGTTCGTCGATATCATTGTTATTTAACAAGTGCGCCATGATCGCCAGCAACGATTGCTGCACAATCCGGTTTCCTTCTTCGAGTTTATCCAGCCGGTGCTTATCCCGATCCAGGTACTGCCGGATCTCTTTTAGCGATTCATCATGTCCATTTAACCGCCGCTCGTGTGCATCCACCCGTTCTTTCTGGGTATCTGCAGGCTTGCGGAACCATCTCACCACCTTGGCGATGATTCCAATTGCGCCGGCGCAGGAGATGATCAGGCCGGCGACGGCCAGGATTACCTGGTACACCTGCTCCGGCGTGAAAACAATTGGCTCATGCATTCGTTTTATGTCCTTTCTTATAGAATTGGTATCATGCTATGACTCTGCAAAATAATACCCATTGACAATTACATACTTGTCTTTTGCCACTGTCATGCAGATGCTGCCATACTGATTGACATAGCACGGCACAGTCAGCCCGTCTGCCGTCAGTGCTGTTAATGGTGTCAGGGCATTACCCCAGTTTTTACTTGCCGGTGTTGGAAATCCTGTAAAAGCAGCGGCCGCATTGAGCGCTATTGCCGCTTTACATACGATATATACATATACACACCGGCCATTTTTATAGTAGCCACCGGTATAATTCGTAGCTCTGTTCTGATAGATTGACGCAGAAGTCCAGCCGCTCAGTGCCATACTGTCAGGGATTCCACTGCCCGTTTTCGCTCGGGCAGTTTCATCCTTCAGGTTGTACGTTGTTCCGTTTACCGTAATTTTTGAAATATCTGCCATCGTTAAATCTCCCCTGTTGTGAATACGATCCGTTTTTCGTCTTCTACCGCATAAACGGATACTTTATTGTTCCAAAAATCAATCTGTTTCTGTGTGATGCCTGTAGCAAACGGCATATCAATCAGATAGGATGTCCCATCACCGATCTTAATGCCTGGGATCTGATTGTTCTCTTTGTCTGTCTGATAATCGCTGTAAACATAGACAACTCCTTTTTGCGCAATGGTATCCGCTGCCTGGTTCCATCCATCCGTGGTGTTATACTCAATCACGGCATTTGTCCGTTCGATGACTTTCAATGCTTCCACAGTTCCTGAAATCCCAAAAGGAGAAGATGAGACCATTCCGGTCACCGATCTGGAAGCAGAAACGGAACCAAGCAATACATTTGTGTCCATCTCCATCAGTACGTCACCTCATCTGTAACTACGAATTTCCCGCTGGCAAATGTGTATACATCCCCCTCCGCAGTATCAACTCCCAGATCATAGTAATATTCCTTCACTTCTATGCCTTTCGTGTTTTCTGGTTTTATGTGCCAGATGATTTTATCCGGGTTCGAATAATCAATATCGGCATCAAACACCAGGTCACCGTTATTCGGTTCTGTCCGCATCTGTCCACGGACGATATGACCTGTATCCAGTGCAAATTTATTCCCGTCAGTATCTGCAATATTTACCGTAATGTATGCACTGTCACCGCGTGTGATATAAACATTTGAGCCTATAATTTTGTACAAATAATCACCACCTAATCCGTATCTGCAGCCGTATCCTTATTCTGCTGTGATATTTCGCTGCAAATAGGAATTTCCAAACTCATCAATGACCATGCAGGTATCGCCGGCCAGCGTCTCTGATACACATGCAGCGGCCATCTCCGTGTGAAATGCAGACTCTGCCTGGTTTCGTGTATCGTATTTCAAAATGTTCTGTGCTGTTGTTCCATCTTTCATTTTCTGAATGGTTACTACAAAATAATTCATGCTGTTCTCCTTTGCTTATTGTATAAAAATTCTTATCCCCAAGATATGTATGTTACTTTGGCGTATACTGTCAGGCCGCTTCCTGATGTATAGTTGCATTTCACTTGCCCGGATGAATTGATAAAAATATATGAAAAGCTGGATGTTCCGTCTAATATCATTTGGATTTGCCGCGGCGGCCGCCACCCTTCAGGAATCGTACCAATCACACGATCATTTGTACCTGCTGAAAGCACACCGCCTGCAATGATTGCCATTACCAGATCGCCTTTTCTGTACAGTTCCATTGTTCCGGATGCACCATTTGACAATTGCACCGTTTGGGTTTCCTTCGCAGACTGCAGCCGGCCGGAAGACTGCACCGACCCATCCCAGCCAATCTTCAGTGCGTTGGAACGTGCATCATCACTCGTCCCGTTACCAATGATCACCGCACTTGTTTCGTCTGGTTCGTTAAATTTCCCCAGTACGGTCTGCGCCTGTCCGTTTGCTACAGTACTGTAATTCTGTGCATGGGAAAAAGCACCTCTCGCACTTGTTCCGCTGCCTTCCGCATGGGAATCATTTCCAGATGCGGTTGTAAGTTCTCCTTCTGCATGGGAGTAATCACCGGATGCCGTTGTCTGATCCCCTTCCGCATGAGTGCCTGTACCAGATGCTGTCGTCCGATTTCCCTCTGCATGGGAATAGTTACCAGAAGCTGTTGTAATATTCCCTTCGGCCACTGCGCTGTTCCCGCTGGCGGTTCCGTCTGTCCCGATTGTCGCGCTGTTTGCGCCTTTTTCAGTCGATGTCTTCCGATTCATGCTCAGGCTTCCGGCTCCTTCCGGTGAATCATGTTCCATCTTCTTTCCTGTTTCTGTCTGGCCTGATGTAATCGCCGCATCAATTTTATCCATATTTGCGTTGATTTTGTTGATGTCATAAAACTCATCTTCGGCCGGCTTTTCCAGGCTTAGATTTTCTGTATAGGATGCCATCAAAGTCCCCCTTTCTTCCTCAATTCATTGTGTGTATAGGCTGCCAGCTGTTTATGCGTGTATTTTTTCAGCACCGCATGACTGTTAAACATAACGATTGCTTTCCACTGGATATTACACGGCATGATATACCGCAGTTTCTTCACGACATCATGATAGGTGTTCTGCTGCTGGATCCCTAGTTTTATCGTGGCTGTATACCCATCCACAGACAGCTGGTACTGTCCCGCGCCAAAAAGCTGTTCCAGTACATAGGAAAGGTTCTGAAACGTATACGGCCGGAAATCCATGAATTCAATACGGATCTTGCTGCGCCGCTCTTCCAGTGTGAAAGCTGTAGCATTCGGGATCTGCAGCATACGCTCCCACCGTGCCAGGTACTCTTCCGGCATGGTGTCCACAAACTGCCCGTCCCACATGCCGGCAATCCGTTCCCATTCCTTGTCAACTTCTCCCTGTTCACCGGAGTAGATGGCATCCATCTCCTTATATCTTCTCCAGAACTCCGGAAGATATTCCTTCAGGTTGTCGCCCCGCATCAGCTGCTCACCACCGTTCCGTTAAATGCTCCAAACACAGGGATTTCATTCATTGCGATTGTGTAATTTCCGGTTGCTCCGTTTATCGTCAAATTCCTGCAGTCCTCAATGCCGGACACCCCAAGCATGGCAAGCTCGATCCGCCCGGACCGGACGATCAGGCCGGTCACCGGAGCCGATGCCGTCACATGGTTCGGCGCGTCAATCACTTTCTGCTGAATGTCCTTACCCCATGTTTCCGCTGTTTCTTTCAGTACCTCTGATATGGCTGCTTTAATCTCCGGCTGAATTCCATCCAATGTATACCCGGATTTCAGCAAAACATCTGCAGCAACTGTGATTTCTTTTCCGGATACCGCTTCCACGGTCACTTTGTGCCCGATCGGCGCCAGGCCTTTGCCAAGTCCTGTTTCATTCGGGTCCACAGCGGTCTGTACATCCTGTACCACAGATGCATCCGGAATCCCGTAATCCGCGCCCTGAATCACACACCGCACCGTCCCGGGACCATCATAAACCGGGAACACCACACAGCCGCCGACACCGGACAGCGCAATGATTTTCTCGTGATAGTCCTGGATATTCCCGCCGAAGGCTGTCTGGGAAAAGGATTCAAAATACCGCTCACGGAAATCCTCCTCCTCTTCGTCATCCGTTCCGGAACTGATATATCCAACTGCTGTAATGCTGGTCAAATTGTCGATATCATACATCGGTATGATGTCATCCGCTGTGTTATTGCCTTCTGTCCCTACGGTCTTGCAGGTTAATGCATACGTATTTTCTTCGGCGCTGATCTGTTCGGTAATCGTGTAATTCAGTTCCCCGATATTGAATTCTGTCCCATTCTCCAGGATACAGTCCGAAGGCTCTGCCTTTACTTTCAGGACGGCTGCCGTGCCTTCCCTTGGAAGCAGGCCGCGTTCCGCTGCCCGCCGGATCAGGTTATAGTAGCTCGCCGTATCCGGGAAGGTCTCACTTAACAGAAGGTCCATGTCGATATACATCTGCGCATGTTCATAGGCGGTAGCCCCTACAGCGGTCTGTATAACGGATCCTTCCCGCTTATCCAGCGTGTCCGGTACATTGTCCAGGATCCGCTCCTGGATCACTTCTTCTGTATTATCCTCAAACATCGATGGTCACCTCGCTTTCTACTTCTTCGCCGGTATCCGTTGTAACGGAACAGGTGATGAGCAGGCTGCTGCCGGTTGGATGAAATTCAAAGTCATCCACGCTGATCACCCGTTCATCGAAAAGCAGCGCCTCCGTGATCCGGTCTTTCAGTTCTGCGCGTGCATAATCCATTTCCTCCCCGATCAGGTCCTCTGCCGCAAGCCCGTAATCTTCCGAAAAAATCGGATACCGCCCTAGCTCTGTCAGGAGCATGCAGTGGATGCCCTGCGCAATGGCTTCTTTTCCATCACACATCCCGCTGATGGTTCCGGTATCCGTATTCATCCGGAAGGTTCTTGTCGCATACGATTCTTCTTCGAAATCTGTTTCGATTTCATCATTCAGTTCATAATCTGTATCCGGTAACATTTCATTCCACCTTGTCAATCAGCAGATACCGCTGTCCGCCTGCCTGCATCAGCATCACTACTGTATCGCCCTTCTTCAGTTCTCCGCTTTTGATCAGGATTTTTACCTGGTGCGGGATAAGCAAAAATGCTTCCGAAAGCCTCAGTTTTTCAGAAACCATTACTTTCAGTGGATCCAAAGAATCTATTGTGCCAAGGATAAGGTCTGCCGGCTTAGCCGCTTGATATGCCTGCAGCGCGATCTGTTTGATTACCTTTATGATATTTCCACTGTATTCATTAGTCGTCATCAAATGCGCCTCCTGTCAGCGTCAGGTCCATGGTATGCAGTCCGTTCTCAAATTTATGTACTACTTTGGTCACCAGCATATAGCTGGATACCTTGATGTCCGAAAGGGTAAGCAGGACAGGGACCAGGCTTCCTGCCCGCACATGGACAGAACCAAACGCATCATTGATCGACAGATTTCTCGATACATGGTTATACATCTTTAAAAGAAGCTTGCCCTTTATCTTTGCCAGCTTTGGGCTGTCTACCTTTTCGTAATACTGCAGCACACCCCATTTCCCGATGGTGTTGGAATCTTTGCTGATGTACATATCCATCTTACCGTTGTTTTCATAGGCAAGTTTGATCTGGTTATATACACCGGAATCAATCCCGTGGTCATAGGTGTAATCCTGTGCAGTATCCGCATCAATCAATGCGCTGTTTACCTTCATTTCACTCGGTTTGGAAAGCATGAGCTTTCCACAGGCATCATACAGGGTATAAGTTTCACCGGTAACCAGCAGGGTTTCCTGCAGCGCGTTCTCAATCACGGAAAACAGTTCCGCGTCAGACTCGGACCGTGTCACCAGACACCGCGTATTCGCAAGTTTCCCGGTTTTCAACTCAAAGTCTTTGGCAATCATCCGGATCACCTGCGAGGCTGTTTTATTCGAATACACATACGTATCCTTGTTTTTCAGGTACCGCAGCTGGTCATAGACCGTTACCTGCACGTTTTCCTGCTCTTTGGTTTCTTTGATTGTAAAAATATACCCGTAAAAAAACTTCTGGCCATTGACTTTCAGCAGCACGCCGGATCCTTCCCGCAGTACCTTGTGCCGAATGGTGGTAAACGTCAGCTTCCCAGGGGTTCCTTTCCGCTCCCACTCCACACGCAGATCATCCTCAACGGCAACCTCATACACCGATTTCCCATACTGCACATACAGCTGCACGGCCGGCGCTTTTGCCTGGACGATCTGCTCGGATGTCATTTTGACCTTATAATCCGGAAT
Source organism: Clostridium sp. SY8519 (assembly GCF_000270305.1). Classification (NCBI taxonomy): domain Bacteria; kingdom Bacillati; phylum Bacillota; class Clostridia; order Eubacteriales; family Clostridiaceae; genus Clostridium; species Clostridium sp. SY8519. The sequence continues at coordinate 157,268 of NC_015737.1, forward strand.
CTTCTTTGTTGCCTCATACCGTTTCAGTACCTTCCGGATCAGCGCGATTTCCTGGTTGATCTTTGCCTTGTTATCCTGTCCGCTGGAAGTGCTGCTCCCGACGCTGTCCGTCATTGCCGAACCGATGGAATACGTCGTTGCTTTGACCGTTGAGGCTTTTCCTTTCCGCCGTCCGAAGGAATTACATGTGGCATTATCCTTCATCAGGATGTCAAAGCGGTATCTTGTTTTCCCGGAGCTGTCCTTGAATTTATGGATGGCACCGCCCCGGTCTGTTACGGTAAAAATCTTTCCGTCATACTTTGTCCCGGTCCCGGAAACCCGGATCTTTGTCCCAAATGGGAAATTGGACGGCGCGGCAATCATCATCTTCCGGTAGTCAGCCGTCTTTCCGCTGGCCGTTTTCTGGCCGTTCTGGGAATAGGCGGTGAATTCTGCCGGATAGGTCTCAATATTTGCGTACCGTGTGCCTACTTTGCTGGATGCAAAGGAACCGTTTAGATACGGCGCAACTACGCCATACCCACGGATACGGGTGCTCGATGTAGAATAGCTGTTGCGCGTCACCTTATTGCCGGAGTTACCCTCAATGGTATGCACCTTTCCACCGGAACAGGACATAACGATCCCCACATGGTTCGCGCCTGCGTGCCGTGTCCCGCTAAAATAGATAATGTCATTCCGGCGGGGTGTATAAGATCCACGGGATGCATACCGTCCATGTTCTTTATACCAGCTTTCGCCACGAACACAGGCGGCTTCCTTCGGTACATACCGGCCTAAGATTTTTGACCCGGATTTCTTTTGCAGCTGATAGGCGCACCAGGATACAAACATGTGGCACCATGGCCCCTGCTGTCCGTACCAGGAGCCGAACTTTGTGTGATTCGTCCCGGATTCCCGGTAGCCTTCCTGGGTCAGTGCAATGTCTACAAGATCCATACGTTTCCCCCTGCTTTCTTTCCTGTTTCTACGCCTTTGTCTTTTTGATCACTGATTTATTTGGCAAAAACAGTACCGTGCCTGCGTACAGGTGTTTCCCGTAAACGCTTGATTTTCTCTTGTGCTTTTTTGCAGCCTTTTCAATCACTGACTTGTTATACTTATACAGCGCTTTCCAGTATTTGGTTGATCCATAATGCTTTTTCGACAGCTTCGGCAGCGTATCGCCCTTTTTCACACGCGTGCTGCGGTGGCCAAGTTCTACGATATGCTCCCGGCTCTTTTTCTTTTTGGATACCTTCTTTTTCTTCCCGCTTTTTTTCACCGTGATCTTCCGGGTCCCGTAGGTCACATACTTCTTAAACGTCATCGATAACGTAAACCGGTAAGCCGCGCTTGCATCTTCTTTCAATGTATAATCTTCCAGGCTGGCCAGCGTAGAGGTATAAAACTCCTTCCCGTCCGACGCATCCCGCTGAACCATCAGCTTAAACACCGTCTTACGGGTCTTTAAGGCCTCTGCCAGTTCAATATACACATACGGTTCCAGAAACAGGTCAAAGGAATAGACCGCGGCCGGGTCCCCCGGAAGATCCGGGAGACGCATGTCCATGGTCCATTCCGTAAGCTCCGGTGATTTCAAAATATTTACCTGGCCGCCGTTGATCAGTGTAATGGTCTTGTTTCCGGAAGAGGATTTCATTTCGATGGATTCCGGCGCTATTGGGAACCGCAGGTTAAAGAGCTTCGGGATTTTTACATGCCTGGAATTCCAGTAATTGGTTTTTGCCTTCAGCAGACGCTGTGGAATCAGTTCTTTTGGAAGATATCCAATATATACCCGGTATTCACTCTGCATTATGCTACTCCTTCCGCTTCGCTCTCCATCTTCGCATACATCAGATCGGTGAGACCGGAAGCAACGCCATCCAGATCCATTTCGGAACTGATGGTATTGTTGTTGGTTACACTCATATTGATGGTTCTGCTGGAAATCCGGTTGATGCTCTGCTTTTCCGCAAAGTCCCGGATATACTTGATATCGGAACTTGTGATATCCAGCTTATCCGCTACTTTCTTGGTATTGGATGCGGTTTTTGCCGCATGGGATGCCGTCTTTCCGGTATTTGCTGCGGTTTTTGCCGTATCCGAGGATGCTTTTCCGCTGTTCCCGGCCCCCTTTTGTGCCTGCTGCATCTGTTTTAAGGCACTGTTTGCCTTGGTAATGTCCCCCTGTCCGGAGATGGCATTTTTCATGCCTTTCAGCGCGCTGGCTTTGCTGTCGCCCCAGGCAGCTCCGGCATGGAATGCCTTCTTGGTCCAGTTATCCTGGAACGCGTTCATTGTGCTCATGCCGTCCTTCATGGCGTCGCCGATATTCTGATACTGTCCTTCACCTACACCCATGGCATCATTCATGGAACTTCTTGCTTTCGCTTCATAGTCATCTGCCGCTGCATTTAATCCATCGACATCGATGTTGACAAACGGCAGGTAATTCAGCTTCTGCGCAATTGCTCCAATGACTGTTGCCGCTGTTGAAAGCAGGCTGTAGAACATGCTTTTTACCGCATTGATCGGTGCCATGAAGGCAGTTTTAATATTATGCCCGAGAGCTATTGCACCTTTTACGATTGCCATAAAGATATTGATGGCAGTTTTTCCAAGGTTTACAAAAAACTGGATTGCCACATTGATCCATCCGCAAATCACGCCAAAGGCCGTCTGTGCGGAAACCCCGGCTTTCAGGAAGTGGTTGGCCAGGATCACAAGCACAACGATCGCCGCAATAATCGCCAATACGATCCAGGTAAGCGGGCAGGATAACAATGCCGCATTGAATTTTACCTGTGCAGCCGTCATACCATAGGTTGTTGCGATCTGCGCCGCATCCGCACCGGCTTTTGTCGCTTCCACACCGGCCTGGATCCCGGTCAGTATAATATTGATTTGTTTCGCAATGTTGTACGCTGCGTATATGCCAAGCAGTGCGCCGAGGATCGGCATGATCGTACCCAGGTGGTTCGCGGCAAAATCACCGACCCTTGTTACAATTCCGGCCAGCATCGTCGCGATATTCAGCCCAACCTTTGCCACCTGCACCACGCCGTCTAACATTTTTGAAATGGACGGCATGTTTTGGTTCAGCGCCTTCATGAATTCCAGGATGGAAGGCGTCAGCTTCTGACCGATCTCCGCGCGCATGGCCGCAAAATTATTCTTCATCTGCGCCGCCTGGCCCTGCGGCGTATTTGCCATGACCTGGTTCATATTACCGACGTTCTGCGCCACCACCTTCGCCAGTTCGGCCGCCTTCTGCTGTTCGGTTCCATTCTTTAAGATCTTCTCGGAATTCTCGTCAAAGGAAATGCCGGCACGGCGCAGGGCTCCAACCTGCCCGGTGAATACCTTGCCCATCATATTCGCAATATTTGTCATAGACTCCGTTGTGTTTGCCGTACCATTCATCTGTACGGCCAGGTCATTCATCGCCGGGATCAGGGTCTTTACCGCGTCCGTGTTATGCAGGTAGGTGGACAGCTGCTGCGCCCCGGCTTTCTGTACGGTCCCGCCGACCACGCCGCTCTGGCTTTCCGCTTTGATCAGGCGGTTGACGGATTCCACCTGGTCATCCGTAGCCCCCTGCATCGCACGCATAACCTCCTGCAGTTTGGTCTGCTGCTGTGCGGCATTGTTGGACATCTCCACGCTTTCTTTCAGCCAGCCGATGCCCATCTTGATGCCGGAAATGGAAATGTAGGTGGCCAGCACCGCTTTCACGCGGCCGGCCATGGTGCGCATCGCTGTAACGCCTTCATTTGTCTTCTTGTTGGTCTTTTCCTGTTCTTCGGCTTCCCTGCGGATGGCATCTGCCGTCTGGTTGATCTGTGTCCGCGCTTTTGCGGCGTAATTGCTCATTTCATTGAGTTTTGTCGGGTCAAATGCCGTTTTCCCTGCCGCCTGCATCCGCTGCAGCTCGGTAATCATTGTCTGTGTGGCCTTTACCATGTTCATCATCGGCGCAGATAAACGGTCATTCAATTGTATCGTCTGGTATATCGTTCCCATCGCTTATATCCCGTTCTTTCTTCTCGCTTCTTTTTCCGCATTTTCCATGTCTTTCGCATGCACAAGGATGGATGCTGCCACAAATGCTTTTTCACTGTCATTCAGGTCCATATAGTCACGCAACGTCCAGTGCATCTCCTGCATGCAGTAATGCAGGATGTATGCCTCCGGATCGTCGCGAATCAGTTTTTTGCCTCATCCACCTTAGACGGCTTCATCGGATCATAGCCGTTATTCTTCTGGATAAACTGGATTAAGTCGTTATATTCCCCGGGGTTATCCACAAGGGCTTTCAAAAGCTTCCCGGGATCCTTGACCCCATAGGAATCCTGCAGGCCGGCATCAAACAAGTCCGGGAATACGATCGCTTTTGCGGCTACCAGTTCGTTGTAGCGGTTCACGTCAAGTTTCATCTGTGTCATGCCATACTTCCCGGGAATCGGAATCTCTTTCGTGCATTCATCACGGATTTTCTCGTCTTCCTCTGCAGACAGCTGCCGGATTTCCCATTCCACCGGGTTCCCTTTTTCATCGCAAATGGATTCTGTCGCAGGATACTTCACATTTGCTTTTGCTTTCTTGTTCTCTTTGAAAAATGCTTTTAAACTGTTTGCCATCGTTTTTCTCCCTCCAATAGAAAAGCCCCAAAATGTACGGCCAGAAACACAGTGGGGGCCTGTGTGTTCGGTTACGGTCCTATCTGGCCGCTGGTCACTGCCGTCAGGTTACATGGTCTTTCCCATGAATTCCAGATCCTTGTATTTTTCCGACTGGTTGAAGTCGGAAGCGTACATGGTGATCTCCTGATCAATGACGCCGCCTTCCGCATCCAGCGCATGAAGCAGCACATCCCCGTCAATGATGCAATCGTTGTATATCTTGCGGTCTGTGCCGATGCTGGTGGTCGGGTCATTGGCCATCACTTCCACATCCATGCGCGGCAGGTATCCGGTGTCCTTATACTGCAGGACCATATCATCAAAGTAAGTAGTTGACTTATAGATGGTCATGGTCAGTTTGATTTCCATATTGGTCGGCTTCCTGCCCTGGATCCGCTTCCCAAGCACCGGTACTTTCTCGGTGGAAATATTCGCGTTTACCTCAAATTTATGGACAAACAGCGCCGGGAACCTGCGGTTCCCCTGTTTGTAGTACACGCATCCCTTATCCTTAAACGGCGCGTCCTGTTCATTCATCCAAGATTCTGACATGTTTCTGTCCCTCCTGTTTTTTTACTGTACATTTGTGGTGATGTAGAGGATTTCCATGACGCCAGACAGGCGGATGGCGGATTCAATTACAATCCCATTCCTCTGTTCTCCCTGGGATACTTTGACATCTTTGGCGTCAAAGTCTTCAATCACGCCCTGTTCTTGCAGTTTCTGCCGGATTTTTGCCAGGCTGTTCCACAGGGACGCTCGGCCGGCTTCATTGTTCGGAACTTTTCCCATATAGGTATTGGAAAACTCTTCCGCATCCTTTGCTGCAATGTAGTCAATTACCCGAACCGTACGATTGTCCTTTAAGAGCGGTCCCTTTTCGTCGGATGTGGTGACCAGTGTGGAAATATCACGGAGGACGCGCACATCATTCCCAACACGGTGGAACATGAAGTAGCCTTCTGCCAGGAAGCTTTCATACTGTTCTATGGAATAGGGTACAGGCGGATTCCATGGAAGTTCCCCGTCATAGACCGTATTCGTCAGCGACTGGCTCAGCGGGCAGGAAGAAGTGGCGCCCAGCACCCAGGGGATATAATCCGGATCCATGACACCAATGATCCCCTCGTTATCCTGTCCCGCATATTCATAAACAAGCTGGAACTTATCCGCGCTCTTTTCCCGTTTTTCCTGCACAAAACTTGTCAAAATGTTTTTACATGTCGTTCCATAGTTCGGATCGCTGCTATATGCTTTGTCTTTCAGCAGGTTATGTGCTACGCCGAGCGCATTGAAGGTATACCCGCTTGCTTCCAGCAGAGTCAGCGCCTGTTTATACGTTTCCACCGTAACATCTCCATTGGACCCGCCTGTAAATGCCATTCCTGCTGTTTCCGCAAGCACGGCATCCGTTTTCCAGTTAACATATCCGTTTCCTTTCAGATCGGATGCCTTTGCCACGGTCTGCGCATCCAGAAGCTTTGTACCAAGGTACAGCTTTACGTCAAACTGGCTGGTGTCATCAATGTTTTTCTTTATCACCAGGAGCAGGTCATTCGAGCGTTCCCCGGCAAAAATCGAAGTTGCATAAGTGCAGGAAGCTGCTTTGTTCGAGTTATTCAACGGAACCAGGTACAGCTTATTCGCGTGGCAGAACACTTCCCGGACTGCCTGGAGTTCTTCCGCGTCATAGCTGTATCCGAGTTCCCTTGCAAATGCATTTTTATAAAACTCGTCCTTTGTAAGCGCAACTACCTTATTGCCTACACCATAATAAATCCAGTTCATGTCCGTAATCAGGGCGCAGACACCGCGTTCCCCGGCCTCTGTGATCACACCGTTGGACACAATGAAATTCTCATAGGTTCCAGGAATTACTTTATCCTGGGTTTTGAAGGTTCCTCCCATCATCGCTGATCTACCCTACCTTTCGTATACTTCCCAAGAGCCGCTTTCAGCTCTTCAATCGTCATTTCTCCATTTCCGACAATTGCCCGCACCAGCAGGGCATCGTTCCGGAATGTCTTCGACGCGGCAAATTCATCCGCGGTATAGGTCATAGCCTTTGTTTCAGCAGCTGCCGGTTTCGGAATTTCCGCTGCTGTTTTCTGGTCTTCCATTGCATAACCCCTTTCTTTTTGATTATTCTTCTGTTCTTACACTATTCTTTTGCGCTTCCGGCGGCTGTACGGTACGCTTCCACCTCACGGATGATATCTGTCTCCTCTGCAAGGTCGGTAAGGAAGAACAGATAGGTCGCGCGGATCTGCAGGATCCCGTCACTGCTGTCCGCATCCATGCTGCTGCACCGGATCTTTTTCCCACCGGAAACAATGATCTGCAGACAGTCTGCCAGGCGCGGATAAACCTCTGCCATCTGTGCATTCTCTGTCCCATCCTCTTTGGGAAGGAACTGGACCACAAACACACCGGTAAACCGTTTCCTGCGGAACAGCCCCGGGGAAAGATCCGGAAGAATGCAGCGCACAAAAAAACAGGGCTCTTCCAGTCCCTGCTCTACTTTCTCCGGGTAGATGGCATAACCATCCCCGAATTCTGCGTGAACCGCTTCCACGATCCCGTCCGTGATTTCCTGTATCATCACTTAAATACCTCCGTTTTGAGATAATTCGTGATCTCCTGGTCAATGATTTTCGGAAGGTCCTTTTCCACCTGTGCCGCCGCTTTTGTCAGCATCAGGCGGCCGTCTACCCATCCATTGACCAGGCGCTTGCCGATAGCCGGTACATACCGCCCAGGGGTCTGCCGGTGCCCGTACTCCACATAGGACGCATACTTGACCGGGTTTTCCACACGGACAACCGCCGGATTGGACGGGCGCAGCACCCGGATCCGCCAGCCGCGCCGCAGATATCCGGTTTTTGTCGGTGTCAGTGCCGCTGCACTGCGCAGCATGCGCCCGGCGGCTCCTTTTGCGCACTGGGCTTCTATTTCCCGGATGTGCCGTGAGGCATCCTCCAGGTTCTTCTGGAACGCCTCAAGCTGCCGGATATCTACATGTACATCTTCTGCCATACAATCACGCTTTCTTTTTTACCTGGACCAGCCGGATCTCCTGATGTGTCGCATACACTGCCGGCATGCCGGACTGTTCAAAGTCCCCGTACCGGAGATGACCCCGGCAGACAGAAATCATACTGCCCGGCGGCACATTGACCTCCGGATCCAGAAAAAGGGTAATGGTTTGCGGTGTTTCTGCCGTTGTGACGCTCTGGCTCCCTGTCTCATTCGATGAAAACGACAGGCGGCAGGGCTCGTCTTGATACAGCACAGTATCCGTAAACCGTGTGGCCCCATGGGCGTCTATTGTTTTCTTCTTCCCGGTAATGCTGCAGCGGTCCGAATAGGTAGACGCAATCGCCTTACGCGCCGTTAAAATCCTTGCGTGAAAATCATCCATATTCAGAACTCCAACTTCCGGAACCGGTTCAAACGGCTCCTGTAATTATGCAGCACACTGTTCAGGTAGTCATTGTCCTGCAGCAGATCATAACTGACAGAAGCATCCCCCACCGTCACAGACGCGGTACGCTGCGGCAGTCCCTCCGCCTGGCCATAGGATTCCCGGCGCATTAAGTCAAGCACCATCTGCAGCCAGGTATTGGTCAGACCGGCAGGAACTTCCGGTATATTGCAGTAGTCCATAATAATTTCCGCCGCCAGATCCACATAACTCCCGGCACGGGCCGTATCCCGTTCCCATCCCAGGCAGATCACTTCCTCAATGATCTCCTCCCGGCTCTTCGCTTCCTTCGCAATCATGCTTTCTTTCCTCGCTATGGACTGACCGGCCGGAAGCACACTGCCTCCAGCCGTAAAGTCCTGTCTTATGCTAATTTGTGCTTAAATGCTACCAGACGGATGTTCTTTGTTTCATAAACCTGTTTCCAGTTCGCCGGGTTCATCAGCTGCGCTCTGGACGGTCCTTCCGCCTTGGTATCCGCGCTGGTAAACGCACATCCTCTCGGATGCAGCAGGTACTGTTTCCGGTTGATCAGGTAATCAATACCGGAGCCTTTTCTCTTATCACGGTCGGTTTCCGCCGCAACAAAGTCTGCCGGGGAGCCGTTGCCAAGCGCAAACGCGCCGTCCCCAAACAGGTAGGTGGTGTAAACACCCTTGGAAGCATCCACCGGGCATCCGTCATCCACAATCACACGTTTGCCCTGATATACGCCAAAGCTTACATCATTGGACGGCTGCACGGTCTCAATCAGGTTCTGTTTCTTTAACGCCGCCTCGGTAGCGGAATGCATCACGATACCGGTCAGCCGGGTCTTTGCGTCGCCAAGCATCTGTTCCGCGTCAATAAACGCGGCGCCGGACCATGCGGCTTTTGCCCCGCTTAACCCGGTGATATCAAGGATGTTATCCTTTAACGGCGCGGAAGTGACGGTATCACTGGTACCGAAGATACCGTTTAAGATGGCTATTGCCTCTTTCTGCATATCCCTTGCCCAGAAATCCGCCACCAGGTCACCGATCACCGCACTGGGATCGTCCCCGGTCATCATGCCGGACAGGTCAGTTTCACTCCATGCTTTCGCGCGGCGCAGAATCGGCGCTACATCCTTTTTCGCCTGGATCCCGTCAATGGTAAGGTCCTTGCCCTCCTCGATGTTTTCAGAATCGCCGGTAAGGTCTGCCCAGAACGGCATATTGACCACCGGGCCCGCCTGGGAGGCAAGCTGGTCAAATTTGGGATCATTCTGGATCATCCCAGATGTGATAAACGCGGACTTTTCCGCGGTCTTCTCCACGACATACGGTACCCAGATCTCCGGTACAATTACATTGCTTAAATTTGTTCCTGGCATATTGGTTTCCTCCTGTTCTACTTCTTACTACTGTTTACAGCTTTACACCGGCGGCCGCTGCCATTGCGCGGGCCTGCTCCGGATTCTCACGCAGCATCTTTCCCTGCTCCGTCAGGTTCCTGGTTTCTTTGGCAAATGGGTTCCGGACCCCTGCGCCGCCGTTTCCGCCGTTTGGATGGTACGCCGGTTTGTTCGGCTCTGTCTGGAACAGGTGTGCCATAGCGGCATCCTTGCGGTACGGGGCAAGCATCTCATCCAGCCCGATCGGGTGGTTCTCCGCATCGAAGTTGAAATGCTCCAGGCCGCCCGCCTTATAAATCAGGTAATCCGCGTCAAGCACCCCTTTGCCCTTCAAGGCATCCTTCAGTTCATAGGCCTTTGCCGCGTTCCGGCTGTCTTCCTGCTGCTGTTTCAGTGTATCCTGCAGCGTCTGGATGGTTGTCTGCAGCTCCTCATTGTCCTGGTTGTTCTTCTTTAAGTCATTGACGGTTTTGGTCAGGGTGCTGACCTGTCCGCTCAAGCTGTCTTTCTCTTCCTTCAGTTTATGGTAACGGAGGTCAATGTTTTCCTCCGCTGAAAGGAAGATGCCATTCTCCTGCATGCCGGAAGTGATTGCGCTGATCTGCTCCTCGGTCAGCTGGATGGACTGCAGTAGTTCTTCAAAGTTCATATGTTTCTCCTCCTACGATGTTTATACGGGTATCGCACCCGGTTGGATTCCGCGCTTTTACGTCAGCGCCTGACGAAAAAATATATAAAAAAAGAACCGGCCGTTTCTGGCCAGCTCCTTCCTTATCTTGGTTTGCTTTCTTTTTCCTGGATTACACACTCAGTGTAATGCCTTCTATCACGGCACGTGCTTCCAGCACCGCCAGGTAATCCGCCATGGCACGGATCTGCAGGTTGTACAGACCTCTAGGGCAGTTCGGCGTATATGGAAGGGTTTCATCATCCCATTCTTCAAGCATTTTCTTCAGCTTCACAAAACGGATTTTCAGCTGTGCGTATTCCGCTGCCATGCGTCTTGTGTAATCTGGGCTGTTCATGTCTTCAACTGTTTCTCTTAATTCTTTCATCTGTATTTTCCTAATTTTCTGCATAAAAACACCACCGGCGCAAGCTGGTGGCGTTCTGCATGTATGTATATCAGTTTATATACATCTCTCTTTTTCAGTCTGAAATTTTAACATTCCTGATTTTCTTATATGCGTCAAGATAGGCTTCTTTTTTATCTCCGTTATAAGTAACCTCAAAGTACATGCCGTCCGGAAGATCCGTGGAAAGCAGCGCCTTCCAGTTCTGCAGTGTCTTGCAGAACCACACGACATAAACATCCTCTGCGGTTACCGCAGAAATCTCATCCTTGCCGGCCTGATCGTTATACCAGTTCGCGACAATCCGTTTTGCTTTTTCCTGCATTGCATTCTCCTTTCAAAACCTTTATTATGCGGGTTTGCAGATTTACCACAGGACAAAAAATCGGGGCTTTTACCTATCGATTTTTTGTACCATTTTTACTAATCGGGTATGGAACCGATTATTTTTAGGGCGAGAGGCCGGAATCGAACCGGCGTATTTGAATTCACAGTTCAACATCATAACCACTAGATCACTCACGCCATATTGACAGTATTAAGTAGCAATGTTAAAATCAAAGTACGAAAAGTAAATGTTTTGAAAAGGCGGCCCCTCGACCCCATTGTTTGTTGAGGATCGGCCGCCTTTTTAATTTATAAAATTTCAACTACTTCATTACCATCTTTTACAATAATACGAATCCCTCTTCCTTTACCACTTCTTTGCAATCGTCTTCTTGCAATTTCTATAGCCTTTTGAGTATCAACCCCACTATTACTACAGTCAAGTAAAATACCTCCGGGTTTTTTCTCTATTTGATGAAATCCATGGTGAACCAGTTTATCAGAACCATTTGTACTTTGCGGTGTCTTGAGATCCCAATATTTTCCGTTCCACTTATAATCTGGTGTTGGTTCTGAAAATGATCTTTTTAACAGTGTAATATTTCCACCGAAGGTATTTACTATCCAATTAGCTTGCTCGATCTCATCTGCATTTTCCTTTCCATGTACCTTGTATCCATCTTCAAGTACAACTTCACCAGTATCTGCCGTATACAATGAATTAAAATCATTATAATCTACTCCGTTTTTCTTGGCTCCGGAATCAACCCATTTAGTATATGCGTCTGTATCTATGTTTGATTTGTCATCATTAACATACCGCTCCTTCCAATCCTCGAACTTCATGTCGGATGGCACCGTGTCGTATCCGCCATCGACGTCCCGCATCGCCCGGCCGTCCATGCCCAGCGTGTCATCGTAATACGGAACCGTGGTGCACCGGCAGTTGCAGTGGAACGGCGGGGTGCTCACCCCCTCCTCTGCTTCCGCAAGGGGCAGGTGTGTGCCGTCCAATGCGCCGCAGATATCACAGGTTGCCTCGTCCAGCGTGGCCATGATCTCCACCTCACTGACCCCCAGCTCGCTGTAGCAATCCTTCTGCGCGGCGGTCTGGAAATAGGCCGATTCCGTCCTGATCAGGCGGTCAGCCTGGTATTTCCCAACATCCACCGCCTTCCGGAACTTCCCGGAGGCGGAAGCAATCCCTTCCCCCGTGATGCACATCTGGGTCAGTGTGGTATGCAGCGTATGCACCAGGTTGTCCTTCCCTTCCCAGCAGCGGTCCGTGAAGTTCTTCCCGTCTGCCGCCCAGGGCTTCCGGATCACCCGTTCCAGCGCCTTCTCATCAATTCCGGCAAGGTCATAGCCAACGCCCGCGCCCATCTGGAAGTTGTACGCGGTGCGGTAGTAGTCTTCCCGGTAGGTGTCCCGCATATGCTGGTCGATTTCATCCACATAGTTCCCGTAAAGCTTTTCCGCTTCCTGCTGGGTCTGGATCTTGATCTGTTCCAGGCGGCTGATGTGCTGCTTGGCGGAAGCGTTCTCCAGTTCCCGCATCCACTGCCCGGTCAGGCCGTTTTCCTTCCCGTGTTTGATGTATTCTTCAATATCCCACTGGAATTCTTTCCGCTCCTTGTTGGTAAGCAGCTTCCTGGCTTCCTGAAGCGATACCTGGTTATTCACAGCAACGCACTGGTACCAGGCTTTGATCTGCCCGTCCAGCGCGTGGTATGCCTTATCAAACTGTTCGTCGATTTCCTCCGATTTCCGGATGGTCTGTTGATGGAGCGCCTCTTCTAACTCTTCCGCGCGCTTCTTCCAGTATTCCGCCTGCTTCATGCATCCGTACCGCCTTTATCCGGTTTCTGCCGGCCTGTGGCCTTCTTGCTATCCGGATCCTGGTTCTCTTCCGGGTCCTTATTGCCTTCCGGGTCTTTCATTTCCTCCGGATCCTGGCTGCCGTCCCCGGTTCCGCCCCTCTGTTTCACGAAGGCACTCAGGTACTGGTCCTGTGCCTCCTTTGCTTCCGCTTCCTCTTTCTTCAGCTGCTTCAGCTCTTCGTCCGCGTTCTCCACAAATGGGTGGTTCTTTAAGATCGTCTTTTTGGAGATCACACCCACCGACTGCTGGCAGATCTGCGCCTGTTCCACGTCATTGCGGATCATGGTCCGGGTCCAGTTCTGGGTAATGGTCCCGCAGGGGATCCCGTTGTTCTCACAGATCGCGCGGACCAGCTGCGCAAACCCCAGGCGGAATTCCGTCTCCATTAAGCCGGTCTTCATTTCCAGCAGGGCATACATGAACTGCAGTGCCACACCAGACTGGTTTCCAAATGTCTCCGGCCGCGGGTCGAACCCGAACCCCTGTTCAAAGATTGCCTTCCGTGTGGCTTCCAGCACGCTGTTCCTGGCCTCGATGGGGATCTCGATGCTGATGGTAGATACCCCTGGGCTCCCGCTCCCGTCATCGTCCAGCTTGATTGCCTTGTAGCGCTTTAGATTCTGAAGGAATTCCTGCAGGTCTTCCCCACCGTAGCCGGACAGCACAAAAATCAGTTCCTGGACATCATCCAGGTCATTGATGAACCCGGAAAACACCTTGTCATACACATCAATCAACGGCTTGATGTTCTTTAAGTCGCTCATGTGGATGTTGTTGTTCCAGAAGGGGATAAAGGGCACTTTCCCGAATCCATGCTGAAACTCACTGGACGGATCCCCATAGGCTGTCGGCGAGTGGAACATGTTGTAATACATCAGTCCGTGCTCGATGCTGTCCACGGTACGGCGCCGGAACGCCTGGCATTCCGTACCGTTCCAGTACTCATAAATCACATAGTTCTCCCCGTCCGCTTCATCGATCTGCTCATAGATCCGAAGGACTGCCATCAGCCGCTGCTTCAGGCTCTTGTCAAAGACCGGCCAGATCTGCTCCGACGGGACCACCGCCCACGCGAACCCGTCCGCGTCGTTCCAGTAATGCACCCAGCCGCATTTCGCGTTTGCGGCATTGACACAGAGCTCCATGCAGTTCTTGTTATATTCATCCCCTAAAAGTTCTGTGATCTTCTGGTTGGCCGCCGTGCTTCCTACGTCAAAGGTTGGGGGCACGGTAAACGCGTAGGATGCCTTCTGGTTCACCAGCAGGCCGTGGAAGTTCCGGGGAATCCGGTTGTCCGCATTGCGCAGCGGCTTTTCCTCTTCCCCCGGACGCTCCTCGGTTTTCTTTTCCCCAAACAGGATGTCGGATTCATTCTCGTAGTACCGTTTTGCAGTCAGAGCCCCGGCCACATAGCTGCTTCTGAGCTCTGCGTATTTCTGAATGACCTGTTTTGCAATCTCTAATTCCATGTCGTCTCCTGTGCCTACTTCAGGAAGCTGATGCCTCCCTTGTGTCCCATATCGCCTTCCAGCGCGTAGCGTGTGGCGTCAATCGTGTGGTTGTCTTTATCTTCCAGACGCGGCAGCGGATCCCCGTTCCGGTCCGTCGCGTAATCAATGGATTCAAACTCCCGGGCAACATTCGGTGTCCGTGCCGAGTCAATGATGATCTCGTCCAGGTCATCCAGCCAGTTTTCCCCATATTCCACTGACCCTGGACCTTTCTTTGCCCCGGTAAACCGGCAGCCATAATCCTTCTTCAATTCCGCCACGGACTTCGGATCCTCGGAATCCGCAATGGTTAACTGCGTGTCATACCCGCGTGATTTCAGGATGGCCGCGAACTCCCGGTTGAACATCTTTACCCGGTAGACCTCATCCAGGAACAGGATCCGTTTCCTGGTCTTGTCATACTGCAGGCGCACGAAGGCCAGCGGGTCCGTCGCGTAGCCCCAGTCACAGCCCTGGCGGATGTTGTCGCTCCTGGATACCTCCTCCGCGGTAATCGTGCGGAATACCAGGTTGGAGAACGGAACCACACCGGATCCTACCGGCTCGCCCAGGAAAATCCAGCGATACTTAGTTTCATTCTTTTTCTTCAGTTCTTCCGCTTCCGCAGCCGTTTCCTGGGAAATATACGGGTTTTCCAGGTATGTGCTGTGGTGTACGAATGTATTTCCGGATACGCCGTGCCCGTTGTACTTCTTGTTCACCCAGCTCTGCTTCCGCTTCGGCGGGTTGTAGCTGTAATAAAACTGATAGGATAAGCCATCCGGAAGCGTGTTCCGGAGCACCGACTGCTCGATGGTGTCAATGTCTTCTTCCCGCTGGAACTCCGCCAGTTCCTCAATCCAGAGACGCGCCACCGGGAACCGGGATACCTTCAGTGATTTGATTTTTTCCGGCTTGTCCGCCCCGCGGAACAGGATCTTGTTCCCCCGCTCCCGGTAAATGATCTGCAGGGGCGACACCTTGAAATCAAAGAATCCATAGACCCCCATAATCGAGGCGCACTCCTTGAGCTGCTCGAATACAGATTCCGCCATGGTATTCCCGACCTTCCGCACCACCAGGCCGGAAATCGGGTAGCGCATGATATCCCAGAGGATAATGTCATCAATCAGCTGCACGCCTACGGATCCGTCCATCTCCATCCGGTCCGTAAAGGTTCCGTACCGTTTCCCGATCAGCTCCGCCGCCCGGATCCGGTCCCTGGTACCGGCCGGTACATCCATCAGCTCCCCAGATGTTCCATCCACCGGAACCTTTTCCGTTTCCTCGCCGCGCATGACACGGGTCAGGAACTCAAGCACCTCATCCTGTGACGCAATCAGGCTGGATTCCTTCTCCCGCATACGCTTCGCCAGATACTCCTGGATGCCAGGGTGCGATAAAAGCGCCGGCCCTTTCTTATTGGCCGTCTTTTTGGAGTACCCCGCACGGATGGCGGCCTGTGTGGCGTTGGCATCTACCAGGTACTCATCCGCGAACATCTTCTGTTTTCTGCTGATTGCCATCCGGCCGCACCCCCTTCCGCTTTGTCTTCTGCGCGCATGACAAAAGGCAGCCCGAAGGCTGCCTGGTATGTGTCTGTATTAATTTCACCTACACAAAAAGCGTACCCCGAAGGATACGCTCTCTGCTCTGCTACTCTGTTTCTTTGTTCTGTTCGATGAATTCCCGCATCATTTTTGTAAGCTGCGGCCCCATGGAAATTCCAAGCCGTTTACAGGTTTCCTTGAATTCATCCGCTGTCTTACGGTCCACTTTGTATGACTTCGCTGCAACCCCAGCTTTTGCATCCCAACGGTCCTGCGGCCGGATTTTCTTTTCATCCATTACTGTCAGCCCCTCCTTTACGCATCAGTTCAGTGATTGCATAAGCGCCGGAACATACAAGCAGAATGGACGAAGCAATACTTCTTCCCGTTGCAAAGAAAATAACCCAGGATGCCGCCAAAAAAATTTTTGAAAAATTACTCATTTCTATTTCTAAATGTGCTAAGATATGAGAAAGGTAAGGGGCTTTCGCCCCGAACCTTTACCGTTTTAGAGCTGTGATAATGCTTGCAATACCTGTTAGCAATGTGCCAATTGCTATCAGCCACTGTGGTGTTATCCGGCTCTTTTTTCGTTTCTTTCTCTTAGCCATTTGTTCCTCCTTTCCCTTTCCTGTTTCCTTGCTACGAGTATATAATACCATATACGTATATCAAGCATCTCCAAGAAAAAGTTGCTTGTGTATAATATGATTGGAGGTGATGAGACATTATGAAATATATCTATACCGCAACCTTTACACCGTCCGATGACGGTAATAAATTTTATGCCCGGGTTCCAGACCTTCCTGGATGTATTACCACTGGATCTGACCTCATCGATGCAATCAACCAGATTACCGATGCCGCAAGCGCATGGCTGGTTGTTGCCGAAGACGAAGGCATGCAGATCCCCGACCCGACCCCGCAAGAAAAGTTAGAGCGTCCCGACCGTTCAGAAGTTTCCATTATCGCCATTGATACAATAGCTTACCGTGCGGCAACCGATACAAAGTCCGTACGGAAAAATGTATCACTTCCACAATGGATGGCAGTTATGGCGGATAAACGCGGAATCAACTGCTCACAGGTTCTGCAGGAAGGGCTTCTGGCCAAACTTGGCTGATTTGTGGCGTCGGGATTACTCCCGGCGCCTGTTTATATGTCTTTCTCTTGCCGTTCATTCTCGTTCCGTTTTTGTATTCATCTCTTTTACATCAAACGTCAATCGGATTACTTCGGATACGTCAAACATGTAATTCTGATATCTCTGCGTTTACACTGGAAATTATACGAATATCCGATTTCCAGCAATTTATTCAAAACCACCCATGACACAATGCTCTACTGACAATGAAAGTGAACCGGCTGGAACTTCTGAAAGCTAATATCGGGCTGGAACTTGTCTGACATGCTTCCGGGAGAGAACACCCCGCCGATGCATCCGAACTGTCACTGCAGCACCGCGGCCTACGTGGATCGGAGCAGCATTGATTGGTTGAAAGACGACACAGCTTTCCAAGAACAAAAAGAAAATGCCAGGATTGGTAAAAATACAGTTAATCAGCGGACAGGTGGCATGACGTCAAAAGAGTGGGCAGAATATAAGATAGAATTATCAAACGTTAAAAACCACAAACAGATTATTCTCCCAAAAGCTGAATACGCCAAAGTTATGAGCGAATTTAACACCAATATGAGTGATGAAAAGCGTAAGCACGCTATTGTAACTAAGCCCATTGATAGTTATAATTACACTATCATCAATAAAGGTTTTGACAATTACGTGGTGATTAAAAAATCAAAAATAAATGACGACATTGATGGATATGTGAGAGGTATATAAATGTTATCTGAAACCGGGAAAAAATTAGCAGACAAACTAAAACAGCTATACGACAACCCGGATTATATATGCGGGGTGATGTCCAATGCGCCCGGTGATGATAATTGGAGATTGCTGCTTGACTACATGGATACTGCGGAGAGGTTATACGAGGTAGTCACAAGCGACGATATATTAGCATTATCAGTTGTTCTAAGTGAAAAAAAATAAACAGAATATAATTAACATCCTGCAAAATATCACCCAAAATTGTCGGAATATGACCCGAGATATCAAGATAACGGAATAGTTTCTTTTGGGGAAGATGATTTTATTTTCCTAAGAAATAATCAAGATATTGCAGAGCTTGTAGCAACAAATAAAGTATACACATATTCAACAAGAGTATTACAGAGCATAAGCGAAATATCATACAATGAAATATACAGAAATTCTTTTGAGTTTCTGTATACTGATGATTTTGAACCACAGCACGGTGCGTTTTTATTTCTTTCAAAAAAAGGATATGTGGAACATGAACGGAAAAGGACTGACAAAACTCCAAGAAAGACAAATTGAAAAATTGAAAGAGCAATGGTTTGCAGAACTTGATGCGCTTTCAAAGAAAAAAAGGCCATTGCCAAAAAATGTTTTTAGTATTGATTACAATCGAGAACGAATCAAACTCGCAGAGAAGTACCTGCCGTTAATTAAGAAAATAATGTCAGAAAATGAAGGGAACACCGATGAAATACCGAAAGAAACCAGTAGTAATTGACGTATACCAGGCAGATAAGCCAATCAAAATCGAGACGCTGGAAAGTGTAATGCTGGCAAGCCCCGGCGATTATATTATCACAGGGGTAAATGGGGAGAAATACCCCTGTAAACCGGATATTTTCGAAAAAACATATGCTCCTGTTGAGTGAGGAAAGCACAAATGAACGAACGTAATATTGAAATGATTCTGAACGAAAAAATAAACTATTTGGATACACATGTGGATAGTCAGCTGATCAAATCCGCGGTGGAAAAGATCGGCTGCACCGTGGAGGGTGTCCCGCCGGGTGTCCCATCAAAATGTGGAAATCCGTAAGTTTCCATATGGATTTCCTCGAACAAATATTCTTTCCGTGAAAAAACAAAAACCCCGGAGCCCGCATAAACAGCGGTTTTCCGAGGTTTTTTCATTTACGTGCGTGAGAGGATTCGAACCCCCGACACCTTGGTCCGTAGCCAAGTGCTCTATCCAGCTGAGCTACACACACATATTATCTGTAAAATTTAGTAGAATACAATTTCAATTCCCTGTCTGAGAATGCCGGCGACCGGAATCGAACCGGTACGATGTCGCCACCACGGGATTTTAAGTCCCGCGCGTCTGCCAGTTCCGCCACGCCGGCATATAACCAGGGGCGCAGCTTTTGCTGCGAATGGGACCTACAGGGCTCGAACCTGTGACCCTCTGCTTGTAAGGCAGATGCTCTCCCAGCTGAGCTAAGATCCCAAATGGGAAACTATATTCTCGTACATAGTCAAATGACTATGTAAACGACCCAGGACGGACTTGAACCGACGGCCTCCGCCGTGACAGGGCGGCGCTCTAACCAACTGAGCCACTGGGCCATATATAATTCGAATGGACCTTCGGGGACTCGAACCCAGGACCGACCGGTTATGAGCCGGTTGCTCTAACCAACTGAGCTAAAGGTCCAAGCAGCCTCTCATCTTTTCTTCTATTAATGATAATAAAAGAAAAGCCGATGATCGGACTCGAACCGATAACCTGCTGATTACAAATCAGCTGCTCTGCCAATTGAGCCACATCGGCATGGTAACCATGCTTGGTGAAAAATGACCCCGACGGGAATCGAACCCGTGTTACCGCCGTGAAAGGGCGATGTCTTAACCGCTTGACCACGGGGCCATAATCATAGGCAGAGGTTTTTTGCTCTACCAAAGCTCCCCGAGTAGGGCTCGAACCTACAACATCACGGTTAACAGCCGTGCGCTCTACCATTGAGCTATCGAGGAATACAGTTATCACTGAAAGTAAATCACATACCTTCAAAACTTCATACAGAAGAGATGCTTCCCTTTATGATCCGCTTGCTTGGATAAGCCCTCGAACGATTAGTAACAGTCAGCTCCATACATTACTGCACTTCCACCTCTGTCCTATCTACCTTGTACTCTTCAAGGGTTCTTACTTCCTTTTGGAATGGGATATCTTATCTTGGGGTGGGCTTCACGCTTAGATGCCTTCAGCGTTTATCCCTTCCGGACTTGGCTACCCTGCGATGCGCCTGGCGGCACAGCAGATCCACCAGCGGTCCGTCCAGCCCGGTCCTCTCGTACTAAGGCCAGCTCCCCTCAGATATCCTACGCCCGCGCCGGATAGGGACCGAACTGTCTCACGACGTTCTGAACCCAGCTCGCGTACCGCTTTAATGGGCGAACAGCCCAACCCTTGGGACCTGCTCCAGCCCCAGGATGCGATGAGCCGACATCGAGGTGCCAAACCACTCCGTCGATGTGAACTCTTGGGAGTGATAAGCCTGTTATCCCCAGGGTAGCTTTTATCCGTTGAGCGATGGCAATCCCACTTTGTGCCACCGGATCACTAAGTCCTACTTTCGTACCTGCTCCACCCGTCGGTGTCGCAGTCAGCCTCCCTTCTGCCTTTGCACTCTTTAGATGGTTTCCAACCATCCTGAGGGAAACTTTGAGCGCCTCCGATACCCTTTCGGAGGCGACCGCCCCAGTCAAACTCCCCGCCTGGCATTGTCCCACCGCCGGATTACGGCGGCTGGTTAGAAGCCCAATACTGCAGGGGTGGTATCCCAACAGCGACTCCGCACAGACTGGCGTCCATGCTTCTTTGTCTCCCACCTATCCTGTACGTGCAGTACCGGACCCCAGTACCAAACTGGAGTAAAGCTCCATGGGGTCTTTCCGTCCTGGCGCGGGTAACCAGCATCTTCACTGGTACTTCAATTTCACCGGGTGCATTGTCGAGACAGCGCTCAAATCATTACGCCTTTCGTGCGGGTCGGAACTTACCCGACAAGGAATTTCGCTACCTTAGGACCGTTATAGTTACGGCCGCCGTTTACTGGGGCTTGAATTCAAAGCTTCGCTTGCGCTAACCTCTCCTCTTAACCTTCCAGCACCGGGCAGGCGTCAGCCCATATACCTCACCTTTCGGTTTCGCATAGACCTGTGTTTTTGCTAAACAGTTGCTTGAGCCTATTCTCTGCGGCCCACTCACGTGGGCACCCCTTCTCCCGAAGTTACGGGGTCATTTTGCCGAGTTCCTTGACAATGCTTCTCCCGCCGGCCTTAGGATTCTCTCCTCATCCACCTGTGTCGGTTTACGGTACGGGCATACCGGTAACGATAGCGGCTTTTCTCGGCACAGGGGCGGCGCTCTTCGCTACTGTTATTTCGCTCCGCGTCACACAGCCCCCTTCCCCATAAGGATTTGCCTCATGGCAGGGCCTGTGCTTGCGCCGGGCTTTCCGTTCCCGGCTCGCGCTCTCCCCATGCGTCCCCGCAGTTCTGTACCGGTATGGTACAGGAATTTCAGCCTGTTGTCCATCGGCTACGCCTTCCGGCCTCGCCTTAGGTCCCGACTTACCCAGGGCAGATCAGCTTTACCCTGGAAACCTTAGATATTCGGCCTGGAGGATTCCCACCTCCATCTCGCTACTCATTCCGGCATTCTCTCTTCCCGGAAGTCCACGGCTCCTTATCGGTACCGCTTCATCCCTCCGGCAATGCTCCTCTACCAATGCATTGCTGCATTCCTGAGCTTCGGTGCTGTGTTTGAGCCCCGGACATTTTCGGCGCAGGACCTCTCGACTAGTGAGCTGTTACGCACTCTTTGAATGAATGGCTGCTTCTGAGCCAACATCCTAGCTGTCTTCGAAATCCCACATCCTTTTCCACTTAACACACACTTTGGGACCTTAGCTGCAGGTCTGGGCTGTTTCCCTTTTGACCGCCCGACTTATCTCATGCGGTCTGACTCCCATGGACCATCTCTGCGGCATTCGGAGTTTGATATTCTTTGGTAAGCTTTGACGCCCCCTCAGAAATTCAGTGCTCTACCTCCGCGAGACTCCCATGAGGCTAGCCCTAAAGCTATTTCGAGGAGAACCAGCTATCTCCGGGTTCGATTGGAATTTCTCCCCTATCCACACGTCATCCCCACCCTTTTCAACGGATGTGGGTTCGGTCCTCCAATGCCTTTTACGGCATCTTCAACCTGCACATGGATAGGTCACCCGGTTTCGGGTCTGCACACACTGACTTCTCGCCCTCTTAAGACTTGGTCTCCCTTCGGCTCCGGGGCTGAACCCCTTAACCTTGCCAGTATGCACAACTCGCCGGACCGTTCTACAAAAAGTACGCCATCGCACGCATACGGTGCTTTGACAGTTTGTAAACACAGGGTTTCAGGTTCTTTTTCACTCCCCTCCCGGGGTCCTTTTCACCTTTCCTTCACAGTACTATGCGCTATCGGTCACTGAGGAGTATTTAGCCTTACGGGGTGGTCCCCGCTCCTTCCATCAAGGTTCCACGTGTCTCGATGTACTCTGGATCCCACGGCGCGGACGCCTCCTTCGCGTACGGGGCTTTCACCCTCTCTGGCCTGCTTTCCCAAAGCAGTTCTGCTGAAGTTGTCCGATCACCTGATGTGGTCCGAACCCCATGGTGCACGCACCATGGTTTGGGCTCTTCCGCGTTCGCTCGCCGCTACTGGCGGAATCGATGTTTCTTTCTCTTCCTCCGGCTACTTAGATGTTTCAGTTCGCCGGGTTCCCCTCCATACGCTATGAATTCACGTATGGATCCATGAGGTCTTCTCATGGGGGTTTCCCCATTCAGAAATCCGTGGGTCACGGGCTATGTGCGCCTCTCCACGGCTTTTCGCAGCTTATCACGTCTTTCATCGGCTCTCAGTGCCAAGGCATCCACCCTGCGCTCTTTCTTGCTTAACCTCGCCAACCCATCTTTTCGATGGATTGTTTCGCTTCCCCGTCCGCACACCCTAGC
>NC_015737.1:482500-672500 GCF_000270305.1 Clostridium sp. SY8519
GGCTCCGCTGAACGGTCCCATAACAGCGTTTAATCCTGCCCCGGGAAGAAGCATAAATCCTGAAATCATGGACTCGCATAAGAGCGCCACCTGCAAATAATTCGGCAAAAGAAAACTGGTTCCCAGCATGATTGCATTGATCAGAAAAAACGCCACCAGATGGCAGACAAAAGGAATATTCTTAAAGATTCTCATATCAATCAGAGGATTCCCGCATTTTGTACAATGGTTCGCAAATAAAATCAATGCCGCGATGCCAATGAGGAAAGCCGCGATCACCATGACAGGAGTTTTCTGAAATGCCCCGATATTGGCAAACCCATATACGAGTCCCAGGAACGTCAACATGATATAGATGATCCCGCGGATATCCACCGGTACTTTCTCCGGCTCATGTTTTTCCTCTATTGTCACAATTCCAAGGATCAGCGTAATGATCAGAATCGGAATTAAGATCACAAAGATATGTCTCCAGCCTAATGTCTGATTGACAATGCCTCCGTATGTGGGTCCCAGCGCAGGGGCCGCTGCAGACACAAGGGCTCCATATCCCATATATGTTCCTACTTTTTCGAATGGAATCTGCTCCAGAATAATGCAGAACGCAATCGGAACACCAACCCCGGTTCCAATTCCCTGAATCAGTCTGGCAAACAGTAATAATGCAAAATCAGGAGAAAAAATGGCGATTACTGTTCCCGTAATAAAACACATCGTTCCAAATATAAATAATTGCTTTAACTGAAACCGTCTTTGCAAAAACGCTGACAAAGGGGTGATCATGGCCACAACCAGCAGATTCGCTGTCGTAAGCCACTGAACCGTCTCTGTTGATACCTGAAATGTACTCATAATTGCAGGAAACGCTATATTTTCTGCTGTTTCTGTAAGCAAACCACAAAATGACACCAGACATGCCGCCACTACGGACAATGCCAGCTTTGCCGGTACCTTTACTTTATTATTCTTCATTTCCCCATCCTGTTTGTTTTACTGCACTTACAATCAGTTCCACGCATGTTTCAATTCCAAGTCTTCCGGAATTCAAGAGCAGATCGTAGTTATTTTTATTGCCCCATTCTTTACTGTAAAAATTCATCGCGAATCTTTTTCTTTCACGATCTGTTTGTTCAATCATCCGGTTTGCCTGTTTTTCATCTACCCCGTAATGGCTTACTGCATAGGCGATTCTGCTTTTTACGCTTGAAAACACGAAAACATTCATGGCTTCCTGCTGTTCCAACACAAAATTAGCTGCTCGGCCCACAATAACACAAGGTCCTTTCTCTACGTACCCCCGGATAATCTCATGTTCTGCTTTCTCAATCTGTTTCATATGATTATGCGCATCATCTACACTCATTGCCAGATTAAACAGGAAGCTGTTGGTAACCCTCTGCTCCGACGCTTCAATAATTTCTGTCGAAAGTCCTGTTTTTTTCATGGTATCTTTAATAATCTGCGTATCATATAGCGGGATTCCCAGTTCGTCGGCTATCATTTTCCCAATCGTTCTGCCGCCGCTTGCATATTGCCTGCTGATGGTAATTACTCTTTTCATCTCTGTCTCCTTTGCTTTGCTAAAAATACAAAAAAAAGAGATATGCACGTTTGTGTCATATCTCTTAAATATCGTTTCCTGCTGCGCAAAAAGTATTTTATCAATTTTTCTTTTGTATTTCAAAAGACATTTTGTACAATTTCTGCCTGGCATATATTGTAATTTTTACCAACGGTTGTTCATATAAACGTTACGACATCTTCCTTCTTTTTCCTGTCAGTATGCAGACGTGAAGGATGTGCTTCCGGAAGCGCATATCCAACCGGGAATACAGCGACCAGATCATATCCTTCCATTACAGGAAAATTCTTTTTCATCACATTCGGATCAAACCAGCCGACCCATGTAGTATGCAGTCCGAGATCTTCGGCCTCCATCATGATATGTGTGCCTACAATTGATGCATCAACAGCAGCAAAGCTGCGGCCATCGAATTCCCGCACCCAGCCTTCCTCTGTCTTTGCGCCAACCACAAAGAAAAGTCCTGCGCCAAAAGTACAGCTTGTCGCCTGCCTGATTTTTTCAATATCTTCCTTTTTCGTGATCACCCATATTTTCTCCGGCTGCATGTTGTGCGCAGTAGGCGCTGCCAGGGCAGCCTCCAGTATCTTCTGCACTTTTTCCTCTTCCACTGGCTTGTCTGAAAGCTTTCTGCATGAATATCTCTCTTTTGCAAGTTCCAGAAATTCTGTCATATCAATTCCTCCCATTCGAATTTTTACCAGTAAAACCTCTTCATACTTTCAGGCATTTCCGCTGCTGAGCTCCTCTGACCCGCATAGCTGCCTTTTCCCACCGCCGTAACCGTTGCTTTTCCAATGCCCCGATTTCCGGAAATCGATGCTTTATAATCCTGTCCTCTCTGGAGAATTATATACTGAATGATCTGTGTCGCCGTCCCGTCTCCATGATCTGTTTCCACAACCTGTTCACATGCGATAAGAAAATTCGGATAAACAGCTTTTCCCTTGTAAGTATAACTTTGGTTTAAACGGGTAAAAAATGCCTGAGAAAGATCTGCCTTTCCGGCATCCGCATACGCAGGAAACGAAATACATCCAGAAAACACAGCCGCTGCAAGCAAGGCGCTTACTAATTTTCCCTTACGATTCGTTTTTCGACATCTGATTATTTTCATACTATTCTGCTTAGCTCCATTCCTCAAATCAATTCAGCAGCTTCCGGATTCGTTCCACCGGATAACAGTCTGCTATCTGCGTCTTTTCAAACAAGCCGGCCGGAAGCTCTTTTTCGCCGATCAGTTCCAGATATTCCGGTATGGCTCTTTCGTCAATCATAATCTTCCCGTGTCCGGCCCAATGACGATTGCTCTCATATTTTTTACACCCGGAAATCCAGTACGCCTCTCCGGATTCGATATCTTCGTAATTGGAATTATATCCTGTCTGCCGCTGAAACGCATGATTATTAAAATAAATCGTCTTCCCTGTCCTGGATGTCTTCACATATCCGATCCACGCAGGGCCGTCATCTGAGTAACCCGTTTTCAATTCTATATACATTAATTTTTTAATCATTTGCAAACTCCGTATATTTCGCTGCATTCCTTTTTGCTGTATGTCTGTCCCCTATCGAATCGTCTCCAGGACGGACATCATGGCTCTTTTTTCAAACACCGCCTCTTCCAGATGGAATACCGCAAAACGATTTCCGCTGCCTTCCGCATAGATTTTTTTCATGACCGGGTATCCGGGCTGTTCCAGCGCAATTTTGGATAATCGATCTCCCTGTTCAAATACTGCCTTTCCATAATAGCGGAAGAACTGTCTGCCATTTCCCAGAAGCCCGCATAGCTCCACCCACGGATTTTCCAGCATTTGCCGGTAAACTTCTTTCATGGCTCCGACTCCAAAGTAATTGACGTCATCGATCAGCATATGAAAACTGACCGGTCTTGATTTCGGCTTTCCATTTTCCACTGTATTCAGGAAAAAGGCATCCGACTGTTCCACACATTCTTTCAGCCATTCATTTATTTTCTCTGCATTTGTCATGTTTCTTTTCTCCTGTCTGACCGCCGGTTTCATTCCAGCGGCTGCTTCATCACCCAGGCAAACGCCTTTGCCGTTCTCTGATCCGCGTCTTTGAAATGGTTGCCCGGATTCCATTCCAGTATACAGTTGATCCCCTGTTCTTTCAGCAGAATCTCTGCCCCGCGTATTCTGTCCCCCACCGTTGCCATCACTGGATTTCGTGTTTTTTCTTCTTTGTCTCCCAGGCTTAAGTACACCGTTCCGCTCTTAATCTTCCGCTCTTTCATGAACTCCTCGAATCCGGGAAACCAGAGAGAAGGCGACGCCGCTGCGGCACCGCGAAACAGATCTGTCTGACAGACTGCCCATAACGCAAAAAGCCCGGCCAGTGAATACCCGCCGATGTAATACGTTTTCCTTCTGTCTCTGCAGCCATCACAATACTTCAGGATTTCCTGCAGCGTTTGGGCTGCGCCGTCCCCGAACTCTTCCTTTCCAAATACAGCCGGTGCTTTCCACGGGGAAAGATCCCGGTTCCAGTCATCTGCTTTACAGGCAATCAACCGGAAATCTTCCGCTGTATTTTCCCGTATCGCGGCGATTTCCTGCTCCATCAGGCTCAGGTCGTGTGCGTCCACCGGCTGAATTAAAATAATATCCGCATCTGCATCTCCGTATTCCAAAAACTCCATGATAAAATATTCCTCCCAGACTTATACCACGATCTGTCTTTCACTCCACCACCGACTTATAATATTCCCCAAATTCCGCAAGTGCCTCAATGATCGGCTGCATTTTCTTTCCAAGGTCTGTCAATCCATACTCCACCTTTGGCGGCATCTGGTGATAATCCTGTCGATACACGAGGCTGTCATCCATCATCTGTCTCAGGCTGTCTGTAAGGACCTTCTGAGAAATTCCCTCAAGGCTTCTCTGTAATTCATTAAATCTCCATGGACGTATCCTGAGATTTCGCAGGATCAGTAATTTCCATTTTCCGCCAATCAAATCTACCGCTGTCGCTACCGGACATTCCGGCAATTCTTCTTTTGTTTTCATGATGTTCACCTCTCAGCCAAGAATAACACATTCATTTTTGACTGTACAGTTATAAAAAGGTGCGTACTGGTATTTGAATGCGCATCACCGTATGATGTGATCATAAACACAATAACTCAGAAATCATGGAGGGAAACAATCATGAAAACTTACAGCAAAACAAAAATCGGAAACGAAGGAAGAGTTGAACTTCACGACCAGCTTGGTTTAACAGGCGCTGAAATCAGCATTAATCAGATGCCTGCAGGCTCAAATGTACCTTTTGTTCATGCTCACAAAAACAACGAGGAAATCTACGGGATTCTTTCCGGTAAAGGAAAAGCTGTCATCGACGGCGACGAGATCTCTCTCGAAGCAGGAGACTGGCTGAGAATCTCTCCTGCAGCAAAACGTCAGTTTTTCGCTGGTGATGACTCTTCGATCACTTATATCTGTATTCAGGTAAAAGAAAATTCTCTCGAAGGCTATACGATGGATGACGCAGTCGCTTATTAATGCAGGAACTGCAGGTTGATTGTCTGACAGGCTTTCTTTCAATAATAAAAATATCCCTGCGCAGGGCTTCGGCCTCACATCCGATCCCCGCACAGGGTATGTATGATTTCGCAGGTCTCAAAGTACCATATGCAGCGTCCCCGCTGTCATCAGCGAGCTTATACGGAAGCCCTGTACCGATACGTAGGGTTCGGCCTCCCTGGAATCAGGCAGCGCAGCGTCACACCGATCGTATCCTTTTCTGAAAATACCGCTGCATACGCATCTTCTGTCACACGCTTCAGACACATGGGGTCTGTTTCTGCTCTCGCGTTGACTGTCAGACAGATCCCGTCCTCCGCTTCTGCCTCTTTTCCATCCGTCCGCAGCAGCACATATCCGGCTGATTTTCCTTCTTCATACTCGGTTCAATCACCTTGGTAAACAGCATGCCAGCCAGAATCCCTCCGACAATCGGCGCCAGAATATAGACCCAGAAAAAGCCGCCGGATGTGTCCGGAAGTGCCTGGGATTTCCAGCCGCCCATCAGCGCCACCAGCCGCGGCATAAAGTCTCTGGCCGGATTCAGCCCCGCCTGGGTCAGCGGCGCGATAATGCACTGAATGACTGTAACGGTCAGGCCGATAAACAGAGGCTGCAGGCTGCTGTCCGGCTTGCCGACATTGCAGTTTTCCGTCAGGCAGAAAATCACAAACACCAGAATAAAAGTTCCCACCAGCTCCGCCGCTGCTGCCAGTCCCATGCCGACCTGCGCGCTGCTGCCCGGCTGCCGGTAATACTCCCCGAATATCTTTGCCGTAGCCACAGACGCGAATGTGCCCCGCACAATTCCATGGGTCTGCTCATAAACCCGGATAGACGGCGCAAACAGGCCATAGACCAGCAGACTTCCGGCAAAAGCTCCGCTCAGCTGTCCGGCCAGATAGACCGGCAGCTTTTGCGGAGCCATCCGCCCGGACAGAACCATTGCCACAGATACCGCCGGGTTAAAATGGGCACAGCAGATATTTCTTGTGGCATAGATGGCCAGGGCGATGCTCACGCCCCATACCACTGCAATCTGCAGCTGCCCCATCAACGAGCCGAAAAGCACCGTTACCGCCACGGAACCGCAGCCAAACAGAAGCATCATAAATGTTCCGATAAATTCTCCCAAAAATGCGTTTTTCATAATTTTCTTCCACCCCGCCTATTCCAGGCCGCGCACATACTCCTGATACCAGGAGGCAGCCTCTCTGACTCTTTTCCGCATGGGCATGCCTGCGCCGGAAAGCACCGTCAGCCTGCCGATTTTCTCTTCCGGCACCGAAAGCCTGCAGGGCTCCACTGTGGGTACATTGCCGGTGCAGTTTACCAGCATCAGTCCTTCCTGCGTGCGGACGAATCCTTTTACCCGGAAGGTGACTTCCAGAAACATCCGCAGGAACTTTTCCAGTACGGTACACGGAATCTGGTCGGCCAGCGTTACTGTCATCTGTTTCACGGTAAGATCTGCTGTCAGCGGCATATCCTGCTGTGCCGAAGCCTCTGCCTGACGCAGCAGGGTCAGAATGTCCGCATGAATTTCTCCGTAACTGGTCTCCAGTATCCGGATGTCCGGCCGCTGGCCGCGGATCAGAGTTCTGGTTTCTTCCAGCTGCTCTTCCGTTGCCAGATCCGTCTTGTTAATCACTGCCAGATCGCTGGCTGCCAGCTGTTTGACACTGGTTACGGATTTCCGGTAGATCTTCGGAAACCGCACCGCGTCCACCAGACACACCGCCCCCTGATAGTCAATCTCCGGATAGCGGTCCTCGTTCTGAAACAATTTGCGGACACCCGTCGGATCCGACAGACCCGAAGCCTCCACCAGAATCACTTCCGTGTCTTTTTTCACGAAATTCTGCAGGGTTTTCTCAAACTGATCCATCCGGCAGGAACAGAATACGGATCCCCCCGCGATTTCCTCCAGTCCGATGCCAAGCTGTGCCAGAAGTGTGCCGTCCACGCCTTCTCTGCCAAATTCATTGATAATCATCTGCATTTTCTGTCCCTGAAACAGCCGCAGGAAGTTTTTTAAAAATGTGCTTTTTCCCGAACCGAGAAATCCGGTAATCAGATAAAGTCTGCTCATGCTGTGTTCTATGCCATCTGATCGATTGCGGCCTGAATCGCTTTTTCCAGTTCTTCTCTGGACGGAATGAGGGAACGGTATTTCAACTCTCCGTTGATGTACATGGAAGGCAGATTGGGAACGCCCATCTTGACACACCTTGCCACATTTTCTTTGTAAATAAACTTGTATTCCACCACATCAATCTGATCGCCGAAGGTTTCTTTTGCCTGGTTTGCCGCGTTCATCATATAGCCGCATGCCGCGCACTGGGCGGAATCCAGGGTAAATACCTCCACCAGCGGTTTCTTCAGATTTTCATAATCCGGAAGCACGACGCCGGAAGTATCCACTTCTTCTGATTTGTAATTCTTCACCATTTCCCGGGTGCTGTCCAGATCATGCACCGCCTGGGAAATGCCGATGGTATTTTCTACCGGCACATCGTAAGGCATGTCGCAGCCCGGCGCCAGGATAAAGTTCTTCTTCTCCGGAATGCTGTCCAACAGGTCTACCGCGAACTTCATGTTGTCCTGCTGATTGCCCAGAAGCATCACCGAGGTCAGGGGAATGTTGCCGCCGATCACGATATTATATTTATCTGTAATCTCTTTTGCTTTCAGAATGTCTACATTTTCATCAATGGAAATGGAATCCGGGCCTGTCTGGCACATGTTTTCAATATTTCTGGTGGCATCTCCGCATACGAAGAAAGAAGAATACACCCCTTTGTCACGGATCATGGCAAAAATCTCCCGATAGGGATCTGCGCAGTAAGTATTGAAATCATCACTGGAAATCTGTGAAATCAGCGGATCTACCATGGCAATCACATCCATGCCCGCCTCGATGTAATACTCTGCCATCTTCATGCAGGTTCTCGCGCAGAAGGCAAGCAGGCTTTTCACTTCATCCTCAAAGTCAAACATGTCTGTAAACAGCTGATTGCCCCGCAGATGGGATGCCAGGGTAAAGGGGCCGCAGATCAGCCCGTATAAAGCGGTAGTGTCACCCACTGCTTCCTTCATCCGTCTCATCACATCCAGGACATAGGGAATACGGCCGGATTCCTTTGTCGGAATCTTGCAGTTGCAGGGCGTCTCCGGCGCCTCATCTTCGTCTTCTGTTTCCAGGGGATGAGAAGCTACAGACGGCGGGCAGTCGTCTGCCCAGCGCAGTTCGCAGCCCAGGCATTCTGCCTCGATCTGAAGATCAAAAATCACCGGCTGGCCATCCGGACGGTACAAACGATTCACTTCCATCAGAGACTCAAATGCCGCATCCGCGTCTGTCAGCATCTTTGTGGCCGTATAGCCCTTCAGCTTGCCCGCATGTACTCCGGCAAACGGTACCCAGGGCGCCCGTTCTGTGGTTTCGTGATTTAATGTACGGATCAGTAACTCTTTCATACTCCGATTTCCTCCTGCTTTCACGCACTGTTCTGTCTTTTTTCTGACAAATCTTTTTGTTGGCAACATTATAAAAGTTCGAAATGATGTCGATTTGTAATTATTTTTTCATTCTTGTGTTATTTTACTGACCTGTCATGCCGATTTTTTATTATTCGATACACATCCGGCATCCAGCGGATCTGCGTTTTGAATTCTCCTGTATTATCCGCTTTTTTCCTTATTTCGCATCTGCTGTCCGCCGGATGTTCCGCAGCTTTTTACTCGAAAACTCTTTTTATTTTTTCTATATTCTCGGATCTTTTTCATGGCTTTATGTTTTTATATCCGTACAATTCGTTTTTTAGAAATTTCTTGCGGGTTTTGGTATTTTTCCCGGCCCAAAGTCAGTCAACCCGCGTTTTTCTTTTTTACTCTCGTTTTTATCTATTTCTTTCAGAATAAGGCAGAAATCCTGCACAGGGAATTCGCCTCGTAAGGGGGACGATAGGTCAAACCTGTGTATTTCATCTTAAAGCTCCTCGTATTTCAATTTTCCTGAAAGGATTTTTCATTCCTTTGCTTATTTCTGCTCCAGAATCGCCAGGAACAGTTCCACTGCAGGCATGAGATTCCGGTCATTGAAGTCATATTCCTTCGTATGAAGGGATGCGTAATTTTCCCCGTTTCCAAGGTAAAACATAGCTCCCGGACACCGCTTCGTATAGTATCCGAAATCCTCGGAGGCCCGCCAGAGTTCTTTCATGTCAATCACTTCGCTTCCGAGGGAGGCTGCTGCCGCCCGGACTTTTTCCAGACAGGCCGTATCATTCCTTGTCTCCGGAAACGGATCCGAAATCTCATAACCTGCACGCAGCTGACCGGCAGCGCAGACGGCTTCGGTTTTTTCCCGCAGACGCTGTTCCAGCTCGTCCAGCTCTGTTTCATATTCTGCCCGGAGCGTTACGGATAATTCTCCGGAGCCCGCAGAAACACCGAAATCTTTTGTGCCGACCGCTATATTTACCACGGTTCCGAGCACCATCCCTTTATGGGGCTGCTGCAGCAGTGTTTGCAGATACAGCACTATCTCGGCAATCCCAAATGCCGGGTTGCGCCCCTGCTCCGGACTGGCCGCATGGCTGGTTTTCCCCTCCAGGCGAATCGTCAGTCCCCTGGACGCCGGCTGGGTCAGTCCGTTCCGGACCACAACCGCTCCTTCCGAATAGCCGCTTAAATTGTGAAAGGCATACACTTCCCCAATCTTCTTTTCTGTAAGCAGCTGCGCGCATTCCTTTCCTCCGGCTCCGATCTCCTCCCCGTGCTGAAAGATCAGATAGACATCCCGGAAAAGCCGCCGCCCGGTCAGTTCCAGCGCCAGGCCGCACAACGCGGCACTGTGTCCGTCATGGCCGCAGGCATGGCTGATTCCGGCGCAGGCGGACGCATACGAAGCATCTGACGCTTCCGCAATGGGCAAGGCATCAAAGTCTGCGCGGAACGCAATCGGCGCAGCAGATCTGCTGCCTTCCGTGGCATATTTTACCCCATAAAACCAGTGGTCGCAGTCGGTAAGAATCAAGTCTGTATGCTCTCTCAGAAACTCCATCAGATGCTTTTTCGTCCAGCTCTCCTGTAGGGAGAGCTCCGGATGCCGATGGAGTTCATGGCGCAGATGGATCATGGTTTCTTCTGTTTGCCTGTTTCTGTCATTCATTTCTGTTTTCCCTGTCTCTTACTTTGTATTTTTCCCTTCCCATTCTCTGGATCATTCCCTGTATAAAAACCAGCGCCCCATCAGCAGTGTGCTTTTTCCTTTTCCGTTTCGTCCGATCAGCCCCAGTTTCCATGCAGACTATCATAGCATCTCTAACGGTGAAACGCATGGATTTCCTGCATTTTTTTCACATACAGGAAAAATCCGGCCCTCCGGCCGGATCACTCTTTCCTGTTATTTCAATACAGCTTTCTTTCCACTTTATCTGTTAAAGTGAAATGCCTGTTTTCCCGGATACACCGCCGCATTCTTCAGATCTTCCTCGATACGGAGCAGCTGATTGTATTTTGCTGTACGCTCGCTTCTGGAAGGCGCTCCGGTTTTGATCTCACCGGTGTTAAGCGCTACCGCCAGATCCGCGATCGCGGTGTCTTCTGTTTCCCCGGAACGATGGGATACAATCGCGCGCATTCCCGCATTCTGTGCCATCTTGATGGCATCCAGTGTTTCGCTGACCGAACCGATCTGGTTCAGTTTGATCAGAATTGCGTTTCCTGCTCCCAGCTCGATGCCCTTTTTCAGACGTTCTGTGTTGGTTACAAACAGATCATCCCCTACGAGCTGCACCTTGTCCCCCAGCTCCCTGGTCATCTTCTGCCAGCCTTCCCAGTCTTCTTCATCCAGTCCGTCTTCGATGGAATAGATCGGATATTTTTCCACCAGGCTCTTCCAGTGTCCGATCAGTTCCTCCGAGGTAAATTCTTTTCCGGACTTCGGCTGATGATAAAAGCCTCCGCCTTTTTCACTCTTCCACTCGGAAGCCGCCGCATCCATTGCCAGGACAAAATCTTTTCCCGGTTCAAACCCTGCATTGCGGATTGCCTGGAGAATATGCGCAATGGTGTCCTCATCACTCTGGAAGTTCGGCGCAAAACCGCCTTCATCACCTACTGCAGTAGTCTCTCCTTCCTCTTTCAGAAGCTTCTGCAGCGCATGGAACACTTCTGCGCACCAGCGCAGGCCTTCCCTGAAATCGGCTGCTCCCACAGGCATGATCATAAACTCCTGGGTATCCACGGAATTCGTGGCGTGGGCGCCGCCGTTTAAAATATTCATCATCGGAACCGGAAGCGTCACCCCATTGGCGCCGCCGAGCAGGCGGTACAGCGGAAGATCCAGAGATTTTGCCGCTGCCTGCACTGCAGCGATGGATACTGCCAGAATCGCGTTGGCGCCCAGATTGGATTTGTCCTTCGTGCCGTCCAGTTCGATCATTATCCGGTCCACTTCATAGATATCCGATGCATCTGTCCCCACCAGCGCAGGCCCGATCTTCTCATTGATATTCGCGACTGCCTTGCGGACTCCTTTTCCGCCATAGCGGTTCGGATCACCGTCCCGCAGTTCCAGCGCTTCAAATGCTCCCGTCGATGCGCCGGAAGGTGACGCGCCGCGTCCGATGGTTCCGTCTGCCAGGGTCACTTCGGCCTCAACGGTCGGGTTGCCCCTGGAATCCAGTATTTCTCTTCCGTATACCTTTTCAATCTGTAAATAGTCTCTCATAGGATTCCCTCTTTTTCCTTCCGGTGTTCCTGTCGGTTACTCCGGTTTTTCTTCCGGTATTCCCGCCTGTTATTCCAGTGTCAGCAGCAGTGCCATTTTGAACTGTTCTGTTGCCTTTACAAAATGGAGGCCGCCTTTCGCGAAATGGAAGTTTTCCCCGGCCTTGATCACATGCTCCTTTCCATCATAACCAATAATACCTTCCCCGTCCAGCGCAAAAATCAGTGCCTCTCCCGGCGCCGCATGCTCTGCCAGGCCTGTGCCTTTGTCAAAGGCCATAATGACAAATTTCATCTTGTCATTATGTACGACATCCATGTTTATGATCTTTCCTTCCTGGTAAGGAACCAGATCTGCCAGTTTAAATACTTCTCCTGCGTGAATCGCTCCGTTCATAATATCCTCCTTCTGAATCGAAATCTCTGTGTATACCGCGTGGTCCGATGTCCGGATTCCCACCGGTGTGTCCGTTAACGTCAGGATCCCGTCTCCGGCACCCAGGACCCTTTGATAGCCTTCCTTCCCATATACTTCGATGCTTCCGTCAGCCACCAGTATCAGCTTGTGATAGGGATAAATTTCCGCGCTGATGTCCGTATGCTCTGCCAGGGAAAAATAACTGATGGCATTTTCGCCGTTATATATTTCCTTTGAAACCGTGCATCCGCTGACCGGCATATTGTCATTCGCTATGGAAAAGACCTCTCCGACTTTTTCTTTCATTCTGCACCGCCTTTCTCAGCGACTTTTTCTGTGTATTGCTTCTGTCAGCATTTAGGATACACAAAATTCCCAGCAGATTCCGTATCTGAGGATACAGTTTAAATTATTTTTTTGTAGTTCTGTGGACTCATCTGTTCCGGAATCTCCTCCCCTGGTCCAAAAACGCCCGGACTCTGTGGTCTGCCGCCGCATACCACAGAGTCCGGGCGTTTTCCCGGGAGGGGATCCCCTCCCGGCGTTCTGTGATTTTATTTTCTTATATTCTCTCATGCACACATCTGGAGATAACATCCTGCTGCTGCTCTCTGGTCAGGTCAATGAACTTAACCGCATACCCGCTGACACGAATCGTAAAGTTCGCGTACTCCGGTTTTTCCGGATGTTCCATGGCATCTTTCAATTTTTCCACACCGAAGATGTTGACGTTGAGATGATGGGCGCCCTGATCGAAATATCCGTCCAGAATCCGCACCAGATTCTCTGCCCGGGAAGCATCCTCATGGCCGAGGGCATCCGGATGAATCGTCTGTGTATTGGAAATTCCATCCAGCGCATACTCGTAGGGCAGTTTTGCCACTGAGTTCAGGGAAGCCAGAAGGCCGTTTTCCTCTGCTCCGTAGGCCGGATTTGCGCCCGGCGCAAAGGGAACATAGGCTTTTCTTCCATCCGGAAGCGCGCCGGTTGCCTTACCGTACACAACGTTGGATGTAATGGTAAGAATCGAAGTGGTCGGCTCGGAATCCCGATAGGTGTGGTGTCTTTTGATCTTCTTTAAGAAGGTCTTCAGCAGCCATACCGCTATGTCATCCGCTCTTTCGTCATCGTTTCCGTAACGGGGGAAATCTCCCTCAATTTCATAATCTGTCACAAGGCCGGATTCGTCACGGACTGTTTTCACCTTCGCGTATTTTATTGCGCTTAACGAATCTACCACATGGGAAAATCCCGCAATTCCTGTCGCGAATGTCCTGCGGACATCGGTGTCAATCAGCGCCATCTCCGCTGCCTCGTAGTAATATTTATCATGCATATACTGGATCAGGTTCAGGATATTGACGTAAAGTCCTGCCAGCCAGTCCATCATCTGATCGAACTTGTGGATCACCTCATCATAATCGAGATACTCGGAAGTGATGGGGGCATACTCCGGTCCCACCTGCATATGGTTTCCCTGTTTATCCAGAAACTTCTCGTCCTTTCCGCCGTTGATTGCGTACAGGAGGCATTTGGCAAGGTTTGCCCGGGCGCCGAAAAACTGCATTTCCTTCCCCGTCTGTGTCGCGCTGACGCAGCAGCAGATGCTGTAATCGTCGCCCCATACCGGTTTCATCACGTCATCGTTTTCATACTGGATGGAGGATGTCCGTACGGAGATCGCTGCCGCGTACTTCTTGAAGTTTTTCGGCAGTGCGGAGCTGTAGAGAACGGTCAGGTTCGGCTCCGGTGAAGGTCCCATGTTTTCCAGGGTGTGAAGGAAACGGAAGTCATTTTTGGTAACCATCGGCCGGCCGTCCATGCCGACGCCCGCCACTTCCAGGGTTGCCCAGACCGGATCGCCGGAAAACAGCTCATTGTAGCTGGGAATCCGGGCAAATTTCACCATGCGGAACTTCATGGTCATCTGATCAATCAGTTCCTGCGCCTCTTTTTCTGTCAGGGTCCCTTCCTGCAGATCCCGCTCGATGTAAATATCCAGAAAAGTGGAAATCCGTCCGACGGACATCGCCGCGCCGTTCTGTGTCTTTACCGCCGCAAGGTAGCCGAAGTATACCCACTGCACCGCTTCTTTCGCATTCTTCGCCGGCGCGGAAATGTCATATCCGTAAGCGGCTGCCATTTCCTTCATGCCTTTCAGCGCACGGATCTGTTCGCTGATCTCTTCTCTCTGCCGGATAATGTCATCAGTCATTGTGCCATCTCCGCAGTTCGCGAAGTCTTCCTGCTTTTTCGCAATCAGAAAGTCAATGCCGTACAGAGCGACTCTTCGGTAGTCACCGACGATTCGTCCCCGTCCGTAGGTATCCGGAAGCCCGGTTATGATGTGCGAATGTCTCGCGGCACGCATCTCCGGAGTATACGCGTCAAATACTGCCTGGTTATGGGTTTTATGGTACTCTGTAAAAATTTTGTGGAACTTGTCGTTGACATGGTACCCGTAATTCTCAGCGGCTTCTTCCGCCATCTTGATTCCGCCATAGGGCATAAAGGCCCGTTTTAACGGCTTGTCCGTCTGAAGACCCACGATTTTCTCCAGATCTTTCATCGATGCGTCGATGTAGCCGGCTCCATAGGCAGTCAGGCCGGAAACCACTTCTGTTTCACAGTCCAGTACACCACCCTTTGCCCGTTCCTCTTTCTGCAGTTCCTGTACTTTGCCCCACAGAAGATCGGTTGCCTCTGTCGCGCCTTCCAGGAAGCTTTCATCGCCGTCATAGGGTGTGTAGTTCTTCTGGATGAACTCCCGTACATCGATATCATCGGTCCATTTATTTCCTTTAAATCCTCGCCATTCTGTTCTCATATCCTGCTCTCCTTTCTGCGCTGCGGCCGCTGTTGCGCGTTTCGCATTTTTCTGTCTGCCCTGCAGCTTCTGCAATGCGTTCTCTATTTTACGCAACGCTTACTCTTGCCGGCGCAAACTCACCCGCGCCGAGAATTTCTTCTGCCTGTTTCACCTGCTGCCCCGTCGGACTCTGCACGCCCTCCAGCGCATAGGGAATTCCAAGCTTTTTCCATTTATAGGCTCCCATGGAATGATAGGGAAGCACTTCCACTTTCTGAATATTGGAAAGCGTATCCAGGAACGCCCGTTCCTTCTGTAAATCTTCCGGATCATCGGTCCAGCCCGGCACAAGCACCTGACGGACCCAGATGGGTTTTTTTATCTTATCCAGATAGCGAAACATTTCCAGTATGTTTTCATTCGGCACACCGGTCAGTTTCATATGTTTCATCGGATCGATCTGCTTGATATCCACCAGAAGCAGATCCGTATACCGCATCAGCTCCTCAAACTTTGCAAACCACTCGCCCTCCGGCCGGAAAGGCTGGCCTGCCGTATCGATTACCGTGTGGATGCCCCGCTCCTTTGCCTTTTTCATCAGCTCAAGCAGAAAATCAATCTGCAGCAGCGGTTCTCCGCCGGAAACTGTAATGCCGCCTTCGCTGCCCCAGTATGGCTTGTACCGCAGTGCCTGTTCGATCAGCTCATCCGCGGTGCGCAGGTCATCCGACTGTCCGTCCCAGGTATCCGCGTTATGGCAGAACTTGCATCGCATCGCGCATCCCTTCAGGAAAATCACAAAGCGAATGCCCGGGCCGTCGACCGAACCAAATGTCTCAATTGAATGAATTCTTCCCTTGATCATGGCGCCCTCCTGTTTCCAGCAAAATAAAATAAAACCGTCTGCCACAATTTCTGTGACCGACGGTTTGTTCTGCTTCCATCTGTCATCTCCTTGTGACAAGCTGATAGTAGCAGACTCTTGCGCCAAGTTCTTTGATTGTAATCAAGTAACTGGATTCTTTCTCATTTTTCAAAAAATGTTTTGGGCTGCAGACTTCCAAAAAGGGCCGAGTCCGGCTAATTCAATTCCGTCATATGCCGCAGTTTCTCATGATTCATTACTTTCAGGCGCCCTCGCCCGGTCCGCTGAATCACGCCATCCTTTTCCAGCTGCGCAATATTCCGGCTCACTGTCTCCACCCGCAGATTCACCGAAGAAGCAATGTCGTCCAGTTTCAGATGGATCTCAGGCCCCAGACATCTCCGTTCCCGCCGAAGCAGAAAAGTGGCCACCCTCTGCTTCGGTTCCCGAATCGACAGAAGCATCACTTTCTCCTCCGCATCCATGATATCCTGTGCCAGAATCTCAATCAGGCTCAGAGAAATCTGCGGATGACGGGTAAGCACATTCATAATCGTCTCACGGGGGATCTCGCAGACTGCCACTTCGCTCATGCAGATCACGTCATAATTGTACCGGTGTTCTTTCAGGAAAATCCCGTGCCAGACACTCTGACCGTCATGCAGGACATCCAGGATATGTTCCTCCCCCATGGCGTCTGTTCTGGAAATTTTGACTTTTCCGCTTCGAATAATAATCACCGAGTTGATTTCATCCTCCTCCGCGGCGATATAACTTCCCGCCTGAAACGTGGAATGCACGGACTTACCCGCCAGTTCTTTCTGAAGCTCCAGCGGGAGTTCCCGAAACATGCGCACTTCAGAAATACAGATCTTCCCTTCTGCAAGAAATCTGCAGTTTTCTCTTCCGCATCCGATCTTCTGAATATGCTCTTTCTTTTCCTCAGTTTTCATCCTGTTTTCCCTTCTTTACCCGTTCCTCCAGGCTTTCCCGGAGCATCTGATCATCCACTGAAATATTTTCCGCAGCAAGCCGTTTGTTTCATGGCCATCTGCGCCACAAAAACGATTATCGGATAAAATGCGTCGGCTGCCACTCTTCCTGTTCCGGCAGGCCGTAAGCTTCTTTTCCCAGCGCAATACTCTTCATCAGGAATGTCATATTTCTGGCAAGCACCCGCATCGTCTGAAGACCTTCCAGGTCTTCCGCTGCTTCTCCCCGTTCTCTTCCATGGATGCTGTTCCAGTACTGGCTGGATGCCACCGGCATTCCGCAGATCGTAAAATATTTGTTCAGTTCGTCAAACGTCGCAGACAATCCGCCGCGTCTTGCGGCAACCACACTTGCCCCCACCTTCATGGTCTTGTCAAACCGGGTGCTGTAAAAAAGTCTGTCCAGACAGGCAATCAGCGTAGCATTTGCTGACGCATAATACACCGGGGATGCCACCACAAGGCCGTCGGCTTCTTCAAATTTCGGCGCGAGTTCATTCACAATATCATCAAATATACATTTGCCCTTGTCGGCGCATGTCCCACAGGCGATACATCCGCGGATATCCTTGTTTCCGATCCGGACAGCTTCTGTTTCTACGCCTTCCGCCTCAAAAATCTTTATCATTTCATTCAGCGCAATGGTTGTGTTTCCGTCTTTTCTCGGACTTCCGTTGAGAATCAGTACTTTCATGTTGTTTTCGCAGCTCCTCTCTTCAAGTGAATCTGATCCACTATTTTATTCTAGTTTCCCACAAATTATCATATTTTATCCGGACTGTCCACTGCAGCGTCACCCTATTGCTGCTTCCAGGCAACCTTCTTCCTCTTCCCTATATTGACATCTCTCCCCTAACCTCTATAATAACTGGTAGAAACAGGGGAGTCCCCAGGGACTGAGAGTGGAATAGAATTCCTGACCCATAACCTGATTTGGATCATGCCAACGTAGGGAAATAGTTTTTCGCATTCACTAAGCGCAGTCCATACAGGACCGCGCTTTTTTCTGCAGCGATCTGCGGAACCTGCATTTCACGGCGCATCGGCTGGTGCATATGTATGGTTATCCCTGCATCTGAAACAGAAGGAGAATTCTGAAATGATCAAAGACTGTCTGGAGAATGTAAAGAAAAAAGCACCGCTCATACACAACATTACCAACTATGTCACCGTCAATGATGTGGCAAATGTACTGCTTGCTGTCGGCGGAAGTCCCATCATGTCCGACGAACCGGAGGATGTGGAAGATATCACTGCCATCTGTGACGGATTAAACATCAATATCGGAACCCTTCAGAAACGTTCCATTGAGGCAATGTATCGCGCAGGCAGAAAGGCAAACGCTCTCGGCCACACACTTCTCCTCGACCCGGTAGGCGCAGGTGCTTCCAGACTGCGAACCAATACCGCGGTATCTCTGATGGAGGAACTCAAATTTGATGTCATCCGCGGGAATGTATCCGAGCTTAAGGCTCTGGCACTGGGCAGCACTACAACCAAGGGCGTGGACGCGGACGCCGCAGATGCCGTTACCGAAGAAAACCTTGAGCGCATGGCTGCATTTGCCAAAGACTACGCCAAAACCTGCGGATGTATTATTGCGATCACAGGCGCGATTGATCTGGTCGCTGACGCTTCTTCCTGCTATGTCATCCGGAACGGACGCAGGGAAATGAGCACCGTTACCGGCACCGGCTGCCAGCTTTCCGGTCTGATGACCGCATTCCTTGCCGCCAATCCGGACAGCAAGCTGGAAGCCGCGGCAGCCGCCACGATCCTGATGGGTCTGGCCGGCGAAATCGCTGTAAAAAACCTGACGGGAGCCGAAGGCAATGCATCTCTTCGCATACGCATCATTGACGCCGTCTGCAATATGACCGGAGAAACACTGGAACAAGGAGCAAACTATGAAATTCGATAAAAAATCCCTTCTCTTATACGCTGTTACCGACAGACACTGGCTGCAGGGCAGGACCTTATACGAAGCTGTCGAGCAGGCCTTAAAAGGCGGCGTATCTTTTCTGCAGGTACGCGAAAAAGATGATATGCGGCTTTCCCATGACGAATACTTAAAAGAAGCGCTGCAGCTGCGGGACTTGTGCCGTCGGTATCAGGTTCCCTTTGTAATTGATGATGATGTGGACCTCGCCCTTGAGACAGACGCCGACGGTGTCCATGTGGGGCAGAACGATATGGAGGCGGGAAATGTCCGGGAAAAACTTGGCCCCGACAAGATTTTAGGCGTATCCGCCCACACGGTAAAAGAAGCATTGCTGGCCCAGGAACGGGGCGCGGATTACCTGGGTGTAGGCGCGGTATTTCCCACCGATTCCAAAGATGACGCGGAACAGGTGGACCACGCTGTCTTATCGGAAATCTGCCGGGCTGTGGATATTCCCGTCATCGCAATCGGCGGTATCACCAGAGATAACATCCTGTCCCTTTCCGGAACCGGAATTGCCGGAATCGCTGTCATTTCAGCAATCTTTGCAAAAAAGGATATCCAGGCAGCCGCCCGGGATCTTCGCAGTCAGACGCTGAAGGCAGTCAATCGTGAAGTGAACCTGTGAGAGCAGCATGAACTGGCACAGAAAGTGATTCCGTTGGAGGCGCCTGCTGGACTGCGCCTCCCCTATCGTTCCTGTCGGATAGACACTGTCCTGTTTTATACAGATTTTCTTAACCAACCACAGATCACACTGAGGAATTATTATCTCCTTTGTATATTGAATAGCCTAATGGCATTAAATCTATTGATACACGGGTTCCTTCATTAATTTTTTTCAATTTTCCATAGTAATATGTGAAGTATACTGTTGGATTATCATATGAATGGTCTCATTATCCCGTTTCTGTTATCAATCAAAAATCCTCGTAATATCCTGATATCGGTTAATCACACGATAGATCTCAACGTACTCACTGCCTACCTTGTATATAATAACATAATCTTCCCATATCGCATATTTGTAATCTGTCCGAAAACCGATTCGTTTGGAAAGGTCTGATCCTATTCCCGGAAACATCTGGAGATTCTCAAATTTACCATAAATTTCCTTTATGGTTTCTGCAGCATATCCCTCACTGTCTTCAGCTATGTAATCTCGAATATTCTTCAGATCCTTTGCAACAACCGGATTAATCCGCAATTTTAACATCTTATTTCACCATAAGTGCTTTCAGTTCATCCAAATCCAGCCATCCTTCGCCGTCTTTCACTGCTTCCTCGGCTTCCTGCAGCTTCATCAGAAGCTTTTTCTCCGCACGATCACGCTCATAATCTTCAATATCCAGGACTACAAAACGTCCTCTGCCATTCTTGGTCAGATATACCGGTTCTCCTTTATGACAGTGTTTCAGGACTTCATTATAATTCCTCAGATCAGATACTGGTAAAATATTTGCCATTTTCGTTCAGCTCCTTCCGTAATTTTTCATTGCTTCTGTTACTTTTATTATATGAAAAAATACGTAAAATTCAACGTAATTTTTACAGCATCTAAAGATGCTATTCTCTCTTTCAATGAATTCACCCTAAGCTATGCAATATCTGCTCATTTACCTTCTACCATTCTTTCCCTTCTTCTCACCTGTCCCATCCCTCGCCGAAAGGGCAGGAAAGATATCCTTTCTCCTACCAGTGTAAGGGTACCACACACAATAGGATGTCCAAAACAAGGGATACACGAAAAACGTTATGTCCCGAGCCTGGGGAAGCTAAAAACCACCGTATTCCACACTTATGGGTATCGTTTTAAGTTTCCGAAATCCGGTATAATATAAATAACCCATCCATTGGTCAGCATCCGCGCCTCAGCGCGTAAGCACATCTCCCGTAATATTTTGGTGCAGACGATGTTTTAAAAACGAAATTCCGCAATACTTTGCGAGATGAATGAGCCCCGAAAAGAAGCGAAACGGACTAAGATCCGGAGGAGGAAAATGTCATGGAGAAGAATGGATTGAAACACACTGCCGCGCAGGGTCTGACCATCGTTCTAGCCCTGGTCCTCATGCTGGCACTGATGCCGGTAATGGGCGAAAAAGCTATGGCGGTCGACGGCATCGATGACACTGCCACGTCCTTTACGATGAATGACTATACCTACACGATTCTCGACACGGACAATCCCAGCGTCCGGCTGGACGCATATTTGGGCAGTGCCAGCGAACTGACCGTCCCTCAGACAGTTACACACGATGGGATCACGTATAAGGTCCGCACCATTCAAACCCGCGCGTTTACGACCGACAGTCTGAAATCCGTCCGGATTCCCCGCAACGTCAAGAACATCGGCAAATGGGCCTTCGGCTACTATTGGTACGATGGACTCGATGAAGAAGATCTCACGCTTGTTCCCATGATCGGAAAAAAGACCGGCTTCAGGATCTATGGAAAAAAAAGGAAGTGCCGCTCAAAAATACGCGAAAGCCAACGGCTTCAAATTTGTGAAGTATTGAGACAGCATCCCTATGATTGCTTCTGCAGCGACAGTCACTCGGCGCGATGCGCCGGGTGGCTGTTGTTTTCTGATAACAATTCTTCCACTGCTGCCACATCTTCTCTGTAATCCAGATCCATAAAACATCCCGGTTCTTCGATCCGTACATAACGAATCCAGTCCCGATGCCTGTCATAGAATCCTTTGAGCCCCATGGTTCCGTCATATTTCAGAATTTCAGTTACGGCATAGGCCGTAAATACCGGCGGATGACAGTTTTTCTTTCCGTTTCCCGGGATCAGAATCTCTATTCTATCCGGAAGTTCTTCTTCCAGCATCACCTGATAAACCCTCGGGTCTATTGCCGGCAGGTCTCCCGTGGACAACGCCACCTTACTGCATCCCATCAGCTGCTGTAAACCAACTTTCACGGAATCAAACATTTCCCCGTTGGAATAGTTCGCATGAAACGCCGTCATTACTTTTCCGACCCACTGTTTCCGAATATAGGTTTCCAGTTCTGTATGATTATGGCCGGTCACGACCACCACCTTCTGTACTCCACCATCCAGCATATGCTGGACAGACCAGAAGATCATCGGCTTCCCTGCAATTTCCATCAAAGGTTTAAATATCCGCATCCGACTGGACATACCGGCTGCCAGGATCACTCCTCCCATCATGCTTTGACACTCACGCCCGGCTGATCATATAATCCGACTTCAATCACACCGCCGCAGACCACGCCCTTGTCACAGACAAAATTATTTCTCAGATTCTCCATCGTTTACACCTGTGATCTCGTATTGTGATAAAC
The DNA here is from genome assembly GCF_000270305.1 of Clostridium sp. SY8519. Classification (NCBI taxonomy): domain Bacteria; kingdom Bacillati; phylum Bacillota; class Clostridia; order Eubacteriales; family Clostridiaceae; genus Clostridium; species Clostridium sp. SY8519. The sequence continues at coordinate 504,712 of NC_015737.1, forward strand.
ACAGAACGGGATCAGTTTTCCTTCCTTATACACATGAACGGAACAATGCATTACTCTTCCCAGGTCGATATTACTCAGATCCTGAAACATCATTCCACTGATACAGAAACTTGCGTCACTCATCTCTTTCTTCTGGGCCATCAGGGACCCCGACGCATATTCTCCCCCTTTAACTCTTGACCAGCGATTCTTCACATGAAACTGATTTTTCACCAGATTAGATATGCCGTTTTCCGACCCACTGCTTCCGCAGCAGCATCCACCTTCCGCATCCTGAAGTGTCTCCAAATGGTCTCCTTTTCGTTTGAATTCCACATGGAATCCACATAACGGTGCATCGCAGGCTGACGGCAGAATCTGTTCTCTCCGGATCAGTCCGTCGGTCTGTTTTTCCATTGCGTTCATCATCTCCGGTAAGGTGCAGTGTTCTCCTTCAAAATACCGTCCCATATAGGTTATCGGCTGAAAATGAATTCCCCTCACGGCAGGCGCATGATCCAGCGCAAACCGGATGATACTTCCGATCTGTCCGTCGTTAATTCCCGGAATGACTGTCGGTACCAAAACCACCCCCAGTTCTGCCCGATCACAATTTTCAATAGCTTTCTTCTTAATCTCCAGAAAACGCCCGCCGCGGATCTTTTCGAATGCCTCTTCCGTCGTTCCATCAAACTGAAGAAAGACACAGGATGCACCGGCCTCTTCCAGATCTTTTGCGAAAGAGGCATCTTCCGCCAAGCGCACACCGTTGGTATTGATCTGTATATAGAGAAATCCCTTCTTTTTCGCATAGGATACAATGTCGAAAAAATCCGGATGGATGGTCGGTTCTCCGCCGCTGATATGGATAAAGCGAAGACCTTTATCATACATATCGTCCAGACATCGGTACACCTTATCCGTCGGCATATGTTCTCCTCTGCCGCTGTCAGCAAAACAGATCGGACATCTCAGATTACACTGTGTGGTGATATCCAGAATCGCACAGCAGGTCTGATTCTTATGATTCTCACAGACCCCGCATTCTTCCGGACACCACGGACTGTCTTCCGTCTCCGGTCGCCAGTTGTTGCACCATTCCGTGAATCCTTCCCCTTCCCATACTCTCGTCTGGAAAGCCCCGTGTTCCGGACAGATTTTCTTCAGATGCACCTTCCCATCTGTCTCCACATAAGCCCCTTCGATCCGTTTCTTACAAATCGGACAAAGGGATGCTGTTGCATATAATATTCTCATAGTCTCCTGATTCCCTTTTTCCCGCTGCCCGGCTTTCCGTCCCAGGGAAATTCTCGCAGCCTTATTTCAACCGTTACTCCTTCAAATTCCTGACGTGCCCGAAATCGTTTCAGAATCTGTTCCACATCAGGCTTGTCTTCGGGATAGTGAATTGCCGTCAGTTGAAGTTCCGCTTCCCCATAAGCCACTTCAAAATTCACGATACAGGAATCCGCAAATATCAATTCCTCTACCTGACTTAAAAATACCGCCTGATCACGGAAGACCATTCTGTTCTTTCTTCTCCCCAGAATATGTGCGATTCCCGGAAGTTCACTGCCGCAGCGGCAGCGTTCTCTCCTCATCTTACCGATATCACCGGTCCGATATCGGATCAATGGCATCCCTTCATGCGCAAATGTAGTGATTGCGATCTCCCCGTAACCGTTTTCATCCGGATCGATCACTTCATACAGGATATCACAGGCTCTTAAGTGATATCCGTCCTTCCCCAGGCATTCCACCGCACCGAACATGCAGACTTCTGTCATTCCGTAATGACGGAAAGTATGACAGCTCCAGCTTTCCTGCAGCTGTCTGCACATCGCTTCCGGCAGATCATCAGAGCTCAAAAGAACGCTCTTTAAGGAAAACTCCATATGATGCAATGTCATATAACGTTCCAGCATCCGAATCTGTCCCGGCATACCGACAATCACATCCGGCTGTTCCTTTATCACAGCATCTGCCGCATCTGCCAGATCAATCACCTGACCATAGAGCAGCACTTTGGTTCCCAACGGTTCTAAACCTTTCGCCACATTATCTCCGATACTGCCGTCAAATCCACCGGACATCATAACCATTACCTTATCCCCAGGCTCACACATTACTGCAAATCCGGCAGGAGCAAAAGCCATGGCTGATCTGAGGTCGTTTTCAGTAAAACGAATCCTCTTCTGTTTACCACTTGTACCGGTAGTCGGTACGGTAACCACTCTGCGAATCTCTGTAGACTCCGCACACTGAAACATCCATTCAGAATCGATCAGATCTTGCTCTGAACAGGTCGGCAGCCTTCGAAAATCTCCCATCGTTCTGATCTCATCCGGCTCCACCTCTGCCAGGCTCTTCCGATAATATCTGCTATTTTCTTTTACATACTTCAGACACGTTCTGATCCGCTGCAGCTGATACATCTCCAGACGTTCTGCCGTCAGTTTGTCCAAGGGAATCCCCAGACGGCCGGCCACCCAGCTGTCAACAGGAGAACGGAAACAGCTCTCTTCTCTCATTTTCCTAACCTAACATATCATCCAGAATTTCCAGTGCGGTGTTTACGCAGTTGGGACATTTTTTTGCAATCACACCGGATGCAAAGGCCCTCTCACTTTCTCCCGGAACACCTAAGTTATAACCGATAATCTCCTGACAAATCAAAGAACCGTTAGCCTCCGTAAAACGTTGTTTAAACTCACCAATCTTTGCGATCATATTCTCATTGCCTTCGGTATCTCCCGGCTCAAAATGGCCGTATTCCGCACCCAAAAGCATCAGTGCTCCGCAAACAGCGCCGCACATATTTCCCGAAAACGCACCGCCGCCGAAAGGTGCTGCCATCCGCATCATGATCTCTTCATCTAACCCCAGATCATCCGCCCATTCACGCACCACTATCTGGGAACAGTGAATGCTCTGTGAAAATAATTCCAGAATTTCTTTCGGATCCAACTGTTTGCTCATTCTGATGCTTCCTTTCTGTATTCAAACAGCAATATAACCTGTTATAATAATTGTATTATGAACGGAGGAATGAATGATGAAACCTGTCTTACATCCCGGTGGCCTTGAGCTGACCAAAGAAAACTGTAAAAACCTTCCTCTGGATAACTCCTCCAAAGTTCTAGATATCGGCTGCGGTCTCGGAACCACATTGGAATATCTCGTTTCTGCCTTTCACTGTCAGGCTTATGGTATCGATCTTTCTGAAGCATGTATTTCTTCCGACTCTGTGGAGTATCCGGATATCCGCTTCTCCGTCGGCAATGCCTGTGATCTTCCTTATGAAGACGAAATGTTTGACGCTGTTTTCATGGAATGTGTTCTGACTCTGACTGACGATCCCGCAAAAGCTTTATCCGAAGATTTTCGTGTCTTAAAACCGGGCGGAACTCTGGTCCTTTCTTCTCTGACTCATACCGGAGATAAAGAACTTCTTCTTCCCGGGACTTTCCAGGTGGAAGTCTGTGAAGATCTGCTTCATACAGCCGGTTTTTCTGCTGTTACAGTGAGCAATCACAGTTCCCATCTGATCCAGTTCGTTGCAGACATGATCTTTCGCTATGGAAGCATAGATGCATATCTCAGAAAATCTACATGTACGCTTGGCGGAACCGTTCTTAACTGTAACCTTTCTCCGAAAAACACACGCTATCATTCTTTCCTTGCTGTCAAATAATCTATTTCTCTTCCAACTGTGTCTCTACTTCAATCATTTTACCGTTGGCAAGTTCTTTTTCAATCAACACCCGCCCACATTTCGGGCAGCGCTTCAATGTCTCACTGAAATTCAGAGACAGGTAGTCAAAGACTACTTTCTGATCCGTCAGGGTCTCTCCGCAGCTGCGACACTTCCAGATATGTGATTTACTCATTATCACCCGTCCTCTCTGATATGCATACGATGACAGTAAACTTCCTGAAGAACGTATAGGTCCGCTTCTTTTCTGTATTTCACCCAGATAGTCAGATAGGGGGTTACCATGCGGCAGATCACTTCTCCCAGCTCATTTTCAAAGCCTGCCTGTTCATCCTCATTGACTTTGATCGTCTTCTTAACCTCTCTTTCAGAAATCAGATTTTGTTCCATATCTCTCTGAACCTCTGCCGGAATTTCCAGTTTTAATTCATCCCAGGTTTCTCTCACCGGTGCAAAGCTTTCTTTCCAGTAGCGTTCCAGTAATATCTGTTTCACTGCAATATTATTCTGTCGCTTTTCTTCCAGTGTATTTACTTTTGTATTGTCGAGGCCGAAATAAAAATCCAATATATGACGAGTGTTCTTGCCATGGGTCTCAAAGACTTCCTTACAGTTCACACAGTAAACCAGGTACGGATTTTCCGATTCTTGACAGCGGATTTCTGCTATTTCATCGTAGAAATCCGGATTGGCCAGCTGAATATGACCGCCAAAACCACAGCATCGCCCTTCATTGTCATAATCATCCATTTTGACACCTTCCGATTCTGCCAACGTACGAACCGCTGCTTTTAACTCGTTTCTTCCGTAAGCTGCACACGGATCGAATACGGAATACATCTGTTCTTCTTCGACACGGCCACCGCGGTATCTCTCTGGCAGCAGTTCATATAAGGAAATTACAGGAATTTCCGGTAAAAATCTGGCAAATGTTCTCAGACAGCTCGCACATGCATAGATCAATACCGGCTGTCCCAGCCCCTCCCACTGAATACGGATCTGACGGATATGCCGTTCAAAAATATCCGTTTCTCCCGCCCAAAGAGCAGGGATTCCGCAGCATCCAAGCATAATACCTGTTTTCTTTCCGTCTTTCAGAAGTGCTTCATAGGATCTGATAACATAATCCGGATTCACTCCACCCAGACGACAACCCGGGAAAAACATACAGTCACAGGTTCCGGTGTCCATAAATCCTTTTACCAGACTTGCTTCTTCTGTATTCTGACGCATCTCTTCCAGCCAGTAACCATGGAAAGCCGGCGGAAACAATCCTTTGCTGACCCGGTCTGCTCTGGACAATTCAAAGAGTTCACCAATCTTCACATCTTCCGGACATACTTCTGCGCAGTGTCCACACTGATTGCAGCTCCAGGTCTGTCGTGTGATGCAGGCAGAGCTTACCGAATTTCGTGTCATTCCATCCTGTGCCACATCAATGGCAATACGCGGCGGTTTCTTCTTGAATTTTTCTAACATACGGCAGTCTTTGATACATTCGTCACAGTCACACTGCATACATCTTCCGGCTTCCGCCTTTGCTTCCTCTTCAGTGTAAACATCTCCCGAAGGCTCCACGCGAACCGTTGGCTCAACTCCCACATGCGGCACATTTTTGCTACAGTCAGGTTTCTCATATCCGACTAAAGCATATTCCGGATTGCCGCTCTGCAGATAGGATTCCATTGCTTTTGACACCAACTTGGTATGTGCAATTCCTTCGATCATACTTAATCCAAGAAGTTCTCCTCCAAGGAATACTTTTTCTTCTTTCGTAGTACCGAGCGTTCTGTCACAGGTTTCCAATAGTCCAAACGAATCCCCGTTTTTTCCAGTGGCAATAAATATAAGATCATATTCCGCTGCAAAGCTCAGATCATTAACTTTTTCTCCAAATCGAAAGTCCACATCTGCTTCCTCAAACTGCTTCATGAACTCCATCTCAAACATATGAAACTTCTCATGACCGCTCAGCGATCCGCCCCAGTTATCCGTTTTCTCAAACACAGTTACCTTGTAACGTTTGCGGCTCAGATACAACGCACATGCAAGTCCTGCCGGACCGGCTCCGATGACGGCACATCCGGTATCTAACGGTGGAAGCTGATAGCTCTTTCTTGTCTTCTTATCTTTCGCACTCAGACAGGTTTTTTCCAGAAGTTTTACAGACACACTCTCTTCACCGAGAACGGTCTTACGCTGGCAGGCCTTTTCACAGGGTGCAGGGCAGATCTCATTGATCACTCCCGGAAACGGAAGTGCCTTGTACAACTCCTGCTTTGCTGCTGGAAAGCGTCCCTTCTCTGCTTTCTTTAAAAACCCCTTAATATCCAGTTGAAACGGACAGGACACCATACACGTGGCCGGTTCCCCGTTCATGCAGTCTTTCACATAGTCAAATACTACTTCTCGTTCCATAAATTTATATTCTCCTTACCCTGACAGCGAAGCCGGCTGCTCAATAACTGTATACACATAATGATTACCGTTTGGGCAGCCGCCTTCAATGATTGGGGCAGTTCTATAAGCCTAAATTGGATTTTCTCTGATGTACTCTAATTCGTCTTCAAATTCAGAGCCGAAATAGTATTTTGGAGGAGTCAGATCTTCACCATTCTGTAATTTTTCCCATGCTGCTTTTACTTTTGCAGGTGTTGCCGGCAGGTCATAGATTCTAACACCGCAAGCATTGTTGATCGCATTGATAATCGGCATATGAGTACAAGCCTGGAATACTTCGGAACATCCGCTGGAACCGTGTGGTCCCTGAGGTCGTGGATTGTCTTCGTAATACTCGATACGGATATCATCCGGAATAACCTTACAGGTCGGGACACCACAGTATGCAATATTATTTGCTCGATCAGAAGCATCATAATCTTCACTTAATGCGAAACCGATACCATGAGAGATACCGCCATATGCCTGTCCGTCGACAGATAGTTTGTTGCCGATCTTACCACAGTCTACAGCACCTGCGTATTTCAGTACAGTAGTTTTACCTGTGTTAACATCTACTTCTACCAGACTGCAGAATGCGCCATAGGTATAAGCTGCAAAGCGGTTTCCTTCACCGGTATTCGGATCCTGAGCAGGATCATATCCTTTCCCTGCCTCATCGACATGACCGCGATATCTGGTTGGAATACTCTCTGCAATCATCTCTTCATAAGTACGATAGGTTCCATCTTCTTTGCGCATTGCATTCAGCAGCTTTTCTGCTGCATCAATCAGTGCACGTCCGTTCATGAAATGAGAACGACTGGCTGCTGACAGACCTGAATCCGGAGCAAGTTTGGTATCATTAACTACCTGGCGAACCTTATCCGGTGTGATATGCAATGGCTCTAAGCATTTTAATACATGAGTCAGAGTACCGATATCTGCACCCTGCCCAAGATCCTGCCAGGTGTTGTATACGTTGATATATCCGTTTGCACATAATTCGAGATCATCTTCGCAGTGATCGATGAATCCTTTGCCTACGTTAAATCCTCCCATAGATACTCCGACACCTACATGACGGCCTTCTTTTTTCGCTGCGTCTGCAATAGCTTTGAACTCATCGTAATGAGGTTTGATCAGATTCAGCAGCTGCGGAAATGTGTAGGATAAGTATGGTCTGCTGTTGATGGTCAGATCGCCCGGATGAGCTGCGTTCTTCATACGGAACTCCCAAGGATCGATACCTGCCTGCTCTGCTGCCATATCAGTCAGTGCTTCGGATGTGGTATAAATCTGCGGTCCTCCAAATCCTCGATATGCACAGGTGAATGCATGGTTGGATGTTCCTGCTCGCCCCAGTGCCTTAACATTAGGAATATTGTATCCTTGGAACGGTACAGAGATCAGGTTGCCGAATGCGATGGAAGATGTTCCCGCATAAGCACCGTGATCCATAGCTACATCAAACTCTACTCCCTGGATCATACCGTCTTCATCACATGCCAGACGACCATTACAGTATGTTGCGGAACGTTTACCTGTCATATGCATATGCTCTTCGTAAGTAAGAGTCATGGAAACCGGCATATTCAGTGCCATAACCGCTACACCTGCCAGAGCGAAGATACTGGAGATGGTAGAATAACCGAAACATCCGCCTGCCGGGTTGTCGATCATACGAATCATCTCAGGATCCAGACCGATTGCCGGTGCCAGCTCGTCACGGCATCCGTACAGATCATGTGTCTTACTCATAATGGTCAGCATTCCGTCTTCATCCCAGTAACCCTGGAATACATCCGGCTCGATAGTCATGTGAGGCTGATGCTGAGTGTGCCAGCTCCCCTCTACTACAATTGGTGCATCTTCAAAGATTTCCTCGGTATCTTCACCTTTATACAACGGAGCGTATAAATACTGATTCGGAACATTCTTATGAAGCTGTAATGCATCCGGCTGGAAAGATTCCAGAATGGACATATACGATGGGAGAATCTCCCACTCTACTCTTACTTTCTTAGCTGCTTCTCTCGCGATCTCCTGGGAAACCGCTGCCACGATGGCTACTACGTCACCTCGACGGTTAACCACCTCGTCGCAGATCAAAGGAAATTTAGGTGAACCCTGACCTTTCTGACGAGGTACTACCGCAGGGAAAGAAATATCATTCGATCCCTTAACGTCAGCTGCCGTTAATACTTTGATTACGCCAGGGACAGCCAGTGCTTCCGTTGTGTCTATACTTAATATTTTCGCATGTGGAATTCCTGCCATTACAGGTGCCAGAAATGCTACGGTACCAGGCATCTTCATTGCAATATCATCACCAAAATCAGTCAAGCCGCATACTTTGGCGATTGCTGATGGACGCGGCATATTACTTCCGTAGTATTCCTCTCCTTCCTCCAGTTTCCATGTGATATCGTCCATTGTTTTCTCACCGCGCATAACTGCAGCGGCATCCATAACCGCATCCACTAATTGTACATAACCGGTACAGCGACATACATTATGGTTTTTCTCAAACCAATCTCTGACCTCTTCTCTTGTGGGAGAGGGATTTTCGCTAAGTAATGCATAAGATGAAACGATGAATCCAGGGGTACAGAATCCGCACTGTGCTCCTCCGTGAGTAATCCATGCCAGCTGAAGCGGATGGAGATTATCCGGTGTACCGATACCTTCTATAGTAAGGATTTCAGAAAATTCCGGCACCTTGGTCATTTTTATATTACAGGATCGGACCAGTTTACCGTTCATGATAACGGAACAAGCACCGCAAATACCTTTATCGCAGCCAATCTTTGTACCTGTTAGTCCGAAACGTCTCAGCACCTGAGCCAGACTGTCTTTGGATCCGTCATATACTACATGTCGAAATACCCCATTAATTACAAGTGATTTTCTGGAAACATTGCCCATATTTCCTATCCTCCTGATAACTTTCTATTCCTATTCCATACATAGTACTGCTTTTAATACAGTCCCCTTCTTGGTATCTTCAAATGCCTGATTAATCTCATCAAATGAGTAATATCTGATCAGGCGGTCAAAGGGAAACATCCCTTTCCGGTAATAATCCAATAACTGAGGAATGAAAATCTTCGGAATGGAGCAGCCTTCTACTAATCCAACCAGCGTTTTTCCAACACCCATCAGATCTTCTTCTACATTAATTGTAAGCTCCTGTGTTGCGCCTAATACCACACAGATGCCAAGAGAACGTGTACATTGCAGACTCTGCCGTACACAAGGTCCGATTCCGGTACAGTCGATGGCGTAATTGGATCCGAGTCCACCGGTCAGTTCTTTGACTGCATCCGGAACACTTTCCACTTCTCTTGAGTTAATGGTATGTGTTGCGCCTAATTCCATAGCTAAGTCCAGTCTGGAAGGAACTACGTCACAGGCAATGATTGTTGTACATCCGGCAATCTTCGCTGCCATAACTGCACTTAAGCCTACAGGACCGCATCCCGTGATAATGATAGAGCTGTCTGCTGAAGGTTTCAGATAATTTAATACTGCACCTGCGCCTGTCTGGATACCGCATCCCATAGGAGAGACCATCTTAAGATCGATATCATCGGCTACAGGAACCAGATTATTTACATGTACAACTGCATGTGTTGCAAATGCACCCTGTCCGAAGAAAGAGGAAACAAATGTATCATCCTTGATCAGACGTTTTGTGTTATCAAACTGAACACCTGAGAAGTTCAGTCTTCTGTTTTCTTTACATCCGTAGGGTCTTCCTGTGCTGCAGGCTTCGCAGGTTCCGCAGGAACCGTAGGAGAATGCGACGCGATCGCCTGCTTTATAACTGGTAACACCTTCACCGACTTCAATGATCGTGCCACACCCTTCATGTCCGAATACTGCAGGAAGCGGAACAGGAATTAACTGATTTCTCGCCACATCATCTGTATGGCATACACCGCAGGCTGCTACTTTTACAAGAACTTCTCCAGGCTGTGGCCCCAGTAATTCCATGTCACAGATTTTAAATTCATCGCCTTTATTTTCAATTACTGCTGCTTTAATCTTCATGTCTGCCTCCCGGTAATTACACTGCCTGAGCTTTTACAAAGCCCAGGCAGTATCAGTCTTACTCATTCATATTTATTCGTCGATCTCTCCGCGCTCTATTTTTTTCCTATAAGCCAAAATGGAAAGAATCATTAAAACTGCCATAACTGCGATCAGATATACCGCTACAAATACTGGTACTGAACCCATACTATTCCTCCTCGTCACCACTATCCAGATGTCCGCCTGTTAATTTGAAAATCAAATGAACCAAACCGTTTAACCCTGCTGAAATAGCCAGTGCACCTATGATCAATATTGCCACCCAACTCATAATTCCGCCTCCTTATAACTGCTTGCCGTTTTTTACCTGTTTCAGAAGGCCGTCTTCACCCGGAACGATAAAGTTAAGCACAATACCGAGGCCTACTGTTACAAAGCAAACCGGCCAGAATGGAAGTGTGAATAATCCGGCCCAGTCAGGACAGGCAAATGTCCACCAGAAGTTAACAGCTGTAGAAATAATCAGGTTAATCCATGCTACTTTTACATTAATTTTCCAAACCATACCGATCAGGTAGTTTACGAAGATTGGCATACTTAATGCGAAGCACCAGAAAAAGAGAACCATAAGGGAATCTACTTTCATAGCCGGAATTACAGCTGCCAGTGTTACAATGACAATGATGATACGTGACATAGCAGTGTATCCTTTATCACCAGGCTTCTTGTTTACTAAAGGTCCTATAACGTCATCAGATACTACATGGGAGATTGCCAGAATCATACCGGAACCTGTGGATAACAAAGCACACATCAGGGCTACCATTAGAACACCAATCAGAGCCTGCGGCATGATTTTCAGTGCCAGACCTGGTACGGAAAGGATTGCAGGCTGCTTAGCTATTGCTGCGATTGAGGAACCGCAGATACCAAGGATAACCCATGGTAAAGCTGCTGCTGTATTGAACATACCACCGATGAAGGCACCTTTACGGATCGCTTTGTTGTTTTTTGCTGCCAGCATTGGCTGATACATTGCGTGTTCGGAAGCAACAGAAAGTACATGAAGAATAACTACCGGCAGCGCTACGTTCATAATGATTTCCGGTGTAATATGGAACAGATTGGTGTGACCAACCATCCCCTGTGCCGCATATTTTGCTGCAACTCCTGCGAAACCTCCGTTGATGTTTTTGCCAACGAATACTACTGCTACGTAAGAACCTACTATCAGCATGATCGCGTTGATGATGTTCATCATAGATGCCTGTAACATACCACCTAATAAAATGTATACCAGCATCAGAACTGCTGCGATCAGGATACACCATGGCGCATAAGGAACACGACCGCCTGCCAGTGCGTAGATTGCTGTGGATGTGCCAAGTAACTCAGACATTGTAATACCGAGCCATGCAGCCGGTGCTACAGATGAATTGAAGATTTTGATCTTAGGTCCGAAGACTTTACCAAGCGCCTGGGGGAAAGTAGCAACTTTCAGTTTTCTGAACATAGGACCAAACCATAACAGAAATACCGGCACGAATACACCGCCGGCAAGAATGCCCCACCATGCCACTGCCACGCCCATGGTTGCCTGCTGTTCATACAGTGATGTTGTATGACCGCCGCCAAGGGGCGCTAATACAAAGGAGCACATTACTGCAAACCAGCCAAGCTGACCGGAAGCTGTGAAGAATTCTTTTTCTTCAGCTGTTGTTCTGTTAGCGGCTTCTTTCGCTTTCTGTTTTCTGGATCGAATACCGAACAGAATACTGAAAAATCCGAAATATACTACCGCAATTAAAATAGGTATCATAAACTCTTGCCCTCCTTTAAACTAGTTTAATCCAGGAACTATCTCCCTTTCTTCACTTTCACCTCCTGACAGGATTCGTTCCTGTTATTATTGTTTTTCGTTGTATTAATTTATAAACATTTTATCATTTGGTTGACAATCAGTACATTGAATTATATTGCGCCCCCTATCAAGCATATTGTTGGTCTTCCTATCTTTTACAGTTGTTTTTTTTCCGTTTTGCACAAAAAAATAAGCCATTTGCAGTTGAATCACGACTGCAAATGACTTTTTCAGAAGATCATTCTAATACTGATTAAAGTACCCTTTTATATTTCAATATTCAACGCTCTTAAGAATCCATCCAGAACCGGTGTCATATTCTTCTTATTCCATGCAACCCCAATCTCATGATAAGCACACGGATTATCAATCTTACGACATACCAACCCGTCATATAGTTTCAAATGACAGATGTTCTGTTTTGGAATAATTACACTCCCCTTCATAAAACTTGCCAGGAGCAGAGAAGTCAGATGGCTGTTGCAATAATCATATACTTTCGGAATGATCTTATTCGACAGAAACAGATGCTGAATCATATCATACATTCCCGGATTATACTGTCGATTCATCATAATGATCGTCTCATTCTTCAGCATCGGAACTGTGATTTTCTTTTCATTTGCCAATGGATTGCTCCTGTGCGTTACAAGATAAAACGGATCTTTATACAAACTTCTCCATTCCACTTCCGGATCCGCACTGAACATCTCCTGTCTTGCCAGTGCGACATCAATCTTACACTCCGACAGCATATTCACCAGTTTGATAGAATCAAACTGCAGGCAATGAAGATCCACATTCACATTTTCTTCAAAATATACTCTCATTTGATCACTGATATTATACATAAATTCCGGGAATACTACTCCCATGGTCAGCATATCCTTCGGTGCATTTACTTCCGATCCACAATTATGAATCGCATTATTCATAATTGTATTGATACGAATTGCATCATTCAAAAAATTTTTCCCTGACTCCGTTAGTGATAACTTGTTATTCTTTCTCGTAAACAATTTCGTATTCAATTCCCGTTCCAACATAGATATGCTGTGACTTACATTGGACGGAACCATATTCAGGTGCTTGGATGCTTTCGTAAAATTCAAATACTGTGCTGACGTTATAAAAATTTCCAATTGTCTGCTATCCATCGCTAACCCCTTTAATAATCAAATCTTTTCTGCTTTTCTCTCCCGATTGTATATACATTTTATTGTGTATACCTGCTATACACTCAATCATTTATAAAGTTTGCAGATATGTAATATTGCACAAAAAACGGCGAGGATAAAAAGCCGAACTACCTAAGGGTTTCGAAAAGATCTAAATCAGCATGTATACATAGGATAGAATTAATGTCGCTTTGAAAGCCTATTGAAGTGATATAATTACGTTGTAACGATGGAGGGTGGTTACATGTAACACATATGTCATGGATCAGATCTGCCGAGTTGCAAAAAATCAGAAACTATAATATGTATCTGTCAGCAGACCATTTACGGATTGTTCCTTTATCAAAAGAAGTTATGATCAAGTCTCTGTCATCAAAGCCCACTGCCAGCAAGAAGCAGGTGTCGCTTACTACTTTGACCAATTCGCCCTTCCTCAAAACACTCTGGTTTACCGTATAAAAAATCTCCCAAATGGGAGATTTCAATCTAGATGATTATCAGACACGGCTGCACATCCTGGTGTTATATGAATCTAATTTACTAAAACTTCCCATAACAAAAATGGGCTTCACATCTTGAAAACTCAATTGTCCAGGCAATCAGACAGATGTACGCTGTCCGTATGCAAAACAGCTGACTGATACAGCCATTCAGGAAACATTCCCGGCAATCATATCCTCAAGTTCCTGCATCATACTTTCAACATAATCCGCCGGCAGCAGCGCAATGCCGACTTCGTCACTTCCTACGATCAATCGGTCTCCGCTCTTTAATCCCAGATGATCGCGCGCAGCCTTTGGAATTACAATCTGACCACGGTCGCCCAATACAGCAACACCCCAGATATTCTTACCCTTCGGGGCAGGGGGGAGTATGCCAACGCCATCTACATTCTCTGATTTTGTGAGACTGTCAAGCGTTATCCCATAGACATGCGCCAGCAGCGCCGCCTTCTCAATATCCGGGACCGTCATCCCATTTTCCCATTTTGCGTAAGCCTGCCGGGAAATACCGATCTTCTCCGCAATCTGCTCCTGTGAATAGCCCTTCAGTTTTCTGAGCATCACCAGATTATCTTTCAGCATAATGCCACCTCTTATAAATCAATCATTTCAAAATCAACACACGCTTTTCTGTATGAAACACCGGTCAGAAGGATATAAAGTATGACTCCGCCAAGAAGCAGAAAAATCTGCAGCACGATATGCTCAAAACCGAAGGCATTCAGCGCTTCCATTCCCGGAACGTGATGCAGCGCCTCCGCTGCTCCAATGGACAGAAAAGCCACAGCGATATAAATGACAAACGGCTTTCCAAGCTGGTAGGCGGTTCTGAAAAATCCGCCGAGAAAGATCGCGTTAAACAATCCGAAAACAAATAATGCAGCCCCAAGGAAAAACGGATTCGCATTCATCAAAGCATTCTCCCTGTATACAGCTGCATCCTTCAGGAGTGTCATGCGCAGTGCCGTCAGGAGTGCCATCAGCACAAATCCGCCAAACTCGATCAAAATTACAAACTGATATTTTCCCTTCACAACATCACGTTTCGATACCGGCAGCAGCGCTGAATAAACGATATCGTTCGCTTCTCTGGCGTTCTGAAAACTCCGATATATCCCCAGAGTAAGAAAGAACACGCCGCAGAGAATCGGATAGCCCGGCAGCATTGTCATAACCCCGAACCCAATAAACAGATAGGTCAGAACGAGCGCACTGAGGCGCATTTCCTTTTTCAGCAGTGCATTCATGGCAGCGCCTCCCTCTCCATTCTCAAAAAGACCTCTTCCAGAGATTCCTCCGGTTTTCCGCATTTCCTGAGAAACGCTTCCTTCGGAAGGTTTTCCTGAATTTCTCCATGCCTGATGTAAATAATGTTGTCCGCGCACCGTTCCAGATCGGATGTGATATGTGTCGAAAACAGAATCGTGACACCGTGTTCTTTCAATGTCTTAAACAACGTTATAATCTCATCCCTTGAGAAAGGATCCAGTCCGCTGGTGGGTTCATCAAGGATCAGCACCTCCGCACCGTGGGAAAGCGCCAGCAGCAGATTAAATTTCACCTTCATTCCATCTGACAGCTCCATCGGCTTCTTGTTTTCATCAATCGCGAAGAGCGCCCTGTATTTCCGATATGCTTCTTCTTCCCAGTTCTGGTAGAACATTTTCGTAACACTGACAATTTCCCGGATCGTCTTTCTCGGATACCAGCTGACCGCGCCGGTCGAATAACCGATCCGCTGCTTAATCTCTGCCTCATGCCCCGCGAGCGGTATCCCAAAATACGAAATTTCCCCGCTGTCCGTATGGATCAGATTCAGCATAGACTTGATTGTAGTCGTTTTTCCGGCACCGTTGCGCCCGATAAAGCCTGTGATCTTACCGGCTTCCAGCAGAAAGGATACATTCTTCAGCCGGAATGCCGGATAGGCTTTGCAAACATTCCGCAGCTCTGCAATATTCATAGTCACCTCCCGATAAATGAACCCGAAAATGAATTTCTATGAATAATGTAAGGTTCAGTTGCCTTCTGATCAACCAACTGCAGATAACAGGAGCTGTATGAATTGGTTGCATAGATGCGGCTTGGGACCGAGCAAAAAAAGAACGGACAGAACCTCACAGATTCTGCCTAACCGTTCCTTACATCTCTTTTGCTATTGCCCCGGCAGGACAGACCGGTACGCAGTTTCCGCAGTGCAGGCACCGGTTCTGATCGATGGCCGCCACAACTGTGGAGTGGATGTCCTCCACCAGTATTTTTAAGTAATCCTGCGTATTCAACATTTTTCTGCTCCTCATTGAGAAAAGGCTTCTGTCCATCGTACTGTGCCTGCGTGTTATTTTCCCTGCGTCTGCAGCCCGTCCCATCAAAGCCGTGGTTTACTGTCTCTGTGATCCCATTGGTAAATGAGAAACGCTTCCACAGATGTCTAGCCAAGCAATATCTTCCTGTAAATATCCCGATCACTGTCTTTAAACACATTGAAAATAACGCGGCGTACTGTGGTATCCGGATGTGCATCGAGCCAGCTTCTTACCGTACTCACAGCGATTTCCGCCGCCTTATCCTGCGGAAAATGGAAAACACCGGTTGAAATACAGCAGAATGCAACGGATTCCAGTTGATGATCGGATGCTGTCGAAATAACTGACCGATAGCAGGAGGCCAGCAGTTCCTTATCCTTCCCGGTGACCCTTCCGGACACAATCGGTCCCACGGTATGAATGACGAAGCGCGCCGGAAGATTGTATCCCGGCGTAATCTTCGCTCTGCCGGTCGGCTCTTCATGGCCCTGCGTTCTCATGATCTGACAGCACTTTTCCCGCAGCTCTGCGCCTGCCATTGTATGAATCATATTGTCAATGCAGCCATGCAGCGGTGAGAAACATCCGAGCATCTGTGAATTAGCAGCATTCACGATTGCATCCGCCCTCAGCGTCGTGATATCGCCCTGCCAGAGAGAAAGCCGCTGATCCAGTTCAGCAGGCGGCAGAGCCGCTGCCTCTGTGACCCCCTTTTCCCCGGTAATGCTTTTCAGGACTTCTGACTGTACCGCATAGAAATCATCCGGCAACGTGTGTCCGGTATCTCCGGACGGCATACGGACATTGCAGAGTGCACGGTACAGATCAAATGCCTGTTTAGGATCATCAGGCAGAGCGTATTCCGCGTACTCCGGCATTTCCTCTTCCAGACATTGAATCAGAAAATGAAGTTTTTCCATCTGCTCATTGTCATTCATATACTTTCCTCCTCGCCGTATCACTTTGGTTGCAATATAAAGTATTACAATATATTTGTCAAGCTGGTTCTTTACTGTATAAAGCCGTCGTCTGATAAGAGGTTTTTGGCACACAAAGCATATGCGAAAAACTGCCTGCTTTCCTCAATATTCCAGCTAACAGATCCGGCCGGACTTCCTTTTTCTGAACGAATTCACGATTTTTAAAAATAAACATAATTGTAAAAAGCACTGACTGACTTACTTCCTGTAAATCAGCCAGTGCTCCTTCTGTATCAAATCATCCAGATGTCAGAGATTGTTGCCAAAGGGTTTCCACGGTTTGTTTAGATTACAACTTAGTACGGTAATTTTCCAGCATATGAAAGAATCCTGCCAGATATACTGTTTCTCCATCCACTCTGTAGATGAACACATAATCATGCTTTTCCAATGTCAGCTTCCGGTATCCTTTTGACTGCAGATAAGGATCTTTGCAGAAAGCAAAAGACTCTGCTGTTTCCTCAAGCAGGTCATATGCGTGTTCGATGTCATCTAAAACCGCACTCGCTGCGGAAGGATTTCTCAAAGTATTTACAATATAGCTGATGCATTTATCGATCTGGTGCTCTGTATGTTCCGGGATAGCGAGCTTATAAGCCATAATTCTTCCTCACATCAGACAATGCTTCTCTGGCCGATCTGGTTTTTCCGCCCCGAATCTCATTTTCGGAAATCTCCAGCTCACGGTAGAGCTGCTCCTTCTGATGCATCTCCTCGAAGACCTCCATGCTCATCAGCACCATATCGCCATATCCATTCTTCGTTACGAAAATAGGATCAGAACTCTTATGGCACATTTCGGAGACTTTTGCTGTATCCTTTAAATCTTTGATAGGAATGATCTGTGGCATATAATCACCTCCCGTTTTTCATTAATCATGTCTTATTTATACCATAATTATGGGTTTTTCGCAACACTATCTGCAACACCGATCAACTTCAAATCGATACAAAGCAAACGGCAGCTGCCGCAAAATCCACTGCCATATCAGTCCCGCTTCTTTTCTGACTTTTTCATTTCCTCTTCATCTCGATTTCATGCGTTGTCTTGTCAGACACCAATTTCTTCCATCGAGGTTTTGTTGTAATGATACCTGCTATCCTATTAGAACTATCTGTACTTTGTATTTTTGCGATTTCACAGCATCATGTCAATGCAGCCATGCAGCGGCGAAAAGCATCCGAGCATCTGCGAATGAGCAGCATTCACGATTTTTAAAAATAAACATAATTGTAAAGAGCACTGTCTGACTTACTTCCTGTAAATCAGACAGTGCTCTTTCTGTATCAAATCATCCAGATGTCAGAGATTGTTGCCAAAGGGTTTCCCCTAATAGTATATTCATGTCATCAGTCTTTAAGTGGCATGTTCTCCAGCTGCCTGCTCTGATCACGTCCAACATAAATCACATCTGTTACCTGAACCTTTTTGGCATCCGTGTCAAGCCAAAAGTAGATATAGAGATTGATTGCTGCAGTTTCATTCATCGGGAACGAATTAATCTGGCTAATGATCACCTGATAGATAAACAGAAATCCAATGCCGTATAGAAACACAGAAGACCTGAAATACATATCGCTTCGAGCCACTTCGCCAGTCTCTTCGAGACCGGCGAAGACACGGCTGTCGCCGCATAAAAACGGCAGAAGCATCTCTTCCGCGAGCAAGCTCGCTTCCATCTATGCTCCCGCCGTTTTTACATGGCTCGTAGCTTACGCGATTATTCAAATTCAATCGTCCCCGGCGGCTTCGAGGTCAGATCATAAAATACCCGATTGACTCCCTTTACCTCATTAATGATCCGGTTCATGACTTTATCCAGCACGTCATACGGAATTCTGGAAATCTCCGCCGTCATAAAATCCACCGTACGGACTGCACGCAATGCCACCGCGTAGTCATAGGTACGCTCATCCCCCATGACACCCACGGAACGCATATTGGTCAGCGCGGCAAAATACTGATCCGGCTTCCAGGGCGCCTCCTGGCCGGAATGCATGCGGGCATAATTTTCTGCCGCGTGATCCACCACTTCCCGGTAAATCGCGTCCGCTTCCTGCACAATACGCACCTTTTCCGCCGTCACGTCTCCGATGATGCGGATGCCCAGTCCGGGTCCCGGGAACGGCTGACGATAAACCAGATATTCCGGAAGGCCAAGCTCCAGACCGGCTCTGCGGACTTCATCCTTAAACAGGTCTCGTAAAGGCTCGATGATTTCCTTGAAATCGACATAATCCGGCAGACCGCCGACATTATGATGGGATTTGATCACAGCGGATTCTCCGCCCAGACCGCTCTCCACCACATCCGGATAGATGGTGCCCTGTACCAGATAGTCGACAGCGCCGATTTTTTTCGCTTCTTCTTCAAATACGCGGATAAATTCTTCGCCGATAATCTTTCGTTTTTTCTCCGGTTCTGTTACGCCTGCAAGTTTTTCATAAAACCGGTTCTGGGCATTGACACGGATGAAATTCAGGTCATAGGGTCCATTGGGGCCGAATACGGATTCCACCTGATCCCCTTCATCCTTACGCAGCAGGCCGTGGTCCACAAATACGCAGGTCAGCTGACTGCCCACTGCCTTTGCCATCAGTACCGCTGCCACAGAGGAATCCACGCCGCCGGATAATGCCAGAAGCACCTTTCCGCTGTCGACTTTTTCCCGGATCTGCTGAATGGTGGTTTCCACAAAGGACCCGATCTGCCAGTCGCCTGCGCAGCCGCAGATTCTGGAAACAAAGTTTCCAAGCATTCTGCTTCCTTCCGGTGTGTGAAGCACTTCCGGATGGAACTGAATTCCGTAAAGTTTTCTCTCTGTATCCTGTACAGCTGCTGCCGGACAGTTTTTGGTAGCGGCAATCACTTCAAAACCGGGCGCTGTCTTTGAAATATAGTCAAAATGGCTCATCCAGCAGGTCGTCTCTTCCGGCACGCCGGCAAACAGCTGCGCGGACGTATCCACCCGCAGGTCGGTCCTGCCGTATTCCTGCGCTTCCGCACGCTTCACTTCGCCGCCTAAAATATGCTGCATCAGCTGCGCGCCGTAGCACAGTCCCAATACCGGGATCCCCAGTTCAAACAGTTCTCTGGAACAGCTTGCGGCTCCCGGCGCGTAACAGCTGTCCGGGCCTCCGGTAAGGATGATTCCCTTTGGATTCATTTGTTTTATTTTTTCGATGTCGGTCCGATAGGAATAAATCTCGCAATAGACATGATTCTCACGGACACGGCGCGCAACCAGCTGATTATACTGGCCGCCAAAGTCAATGACTATGACTAATTCTCTTGCCACCTGTGTTCCTCCCGCTTCTGCAGAACTCAATCTGCGGATATATTTTGATTTTTGTAAATACAGTGTACCGTATCCCGGATTTTTGTCAACTGTCTCTTCCTGTCCGCCAGAAAAGACTCCCGGCCCCGCAGACACGACTGCCGGACCGGCATATCCTTCGGCTCTAAATCCGGGCTGCCCCGCTCTCCCTGGCCGCCTGAGCCACTGCTTCTGCAACCGCCTTTCCTACACGCGGGTCAAAAGCCTTCGGTATGATATAGGTTTCACTGCGTTCCTCATCGGTAATCAGACCGGCAATCGCGCGGGCAGCTGCCAGTTTCATCTCTTCATTGATCTCTCTGGCCCGCACATCCAGGGCACCGCGGAAGATTCCCGGAAATACCAGCACGTTGTTGATCTGATTCTCAAAATCCGAACGGCCGGTGCCGATCACCCGCACGCCGGCTTCTTTTGCCACATCCGGCATAATTTCCGGCACCGGATTGGCCATGGAGAATACGATGGCGTCCGAATTCATGGAAGCGGCCATTTCTGCAGTTACCGCGCCCGGCGCGGATACGCCGATGAACACATCGGCGCCTTTCATGGCGTCTGCCAGTGTTCCCTGCCGGTTTTCCGGATTGGTCAGGCGGGCGATCTCTTCTTTGGCAGGATTCAGATGATCCCGGCCCTCATAGATGATGCCGGATCGGTCACACATGCAGATATTGCGGAAACCGTCGCGAAGCAGCAGTTTGCAGATGGCAATACCCGCGGAACCGGCGCCGTTCATAACGATCTTTACTTCTTTGCCTTTGCCGGTTACTTTCAGCGCGTTGATCAGTGCCGCCAGAACCACAACCGCCGTGCCGTGCTGATCATCGTGGAATACCGGTATGTCACAGATTTTCTTTAATTTTTCTTCGATTTCAAAGCACCGGGGCGCCGCGATATCCTCCAGGTTGATGCCGCCGAAGCTGCCGGAAATCAGGTAAATGGTGCGGACGATTTCGTCCACATCCTTGGAACGAATGCACAGCGGAATTGCGTCCACATCGGCAAATGCTTTAAAAAGTACTGCCTTTCCTTCCATAACCGGCATCCCTGCCTCCGGCCCGATATCTCCAAGTCCGAGAATAGCCGTGCCGTCTGTCACTACCAGACAGGTATTCCATCGTCTGGTCAGTTCGAAGGATTTATTATAGTCTTTCTGAATTTCCAGACAGGGCTGGGCCACGCCCGGCGTATAAGCCAGGCTCAGGTCTTTGGCATTTTCCACCTTTACCCGGGGAAGAATCTCGAATTTTCCTTTTTTTTCAGCATGAAGCTGTAAGCTCTCTTCTGCGATTGTCATTGCGTTCTGCTGTCCTTTCTGCTTGTTTCACCGCGTTTCTGACTGCTTCGCGATGGTTTTCCAGTTTCACAGTGTTCTGACTTATTTTACGATATTCTGCGGAGTTCCCGCCAGATACCGGGCAATATTCTCAAAAACAATGTGCGCCCGTTTCACCATGGCTTCCTTTGAGGCAAACGCGACATGGGGCGTCACAATGGTATGCTTGGCGGTCAGCAGCGGATGATCTTCGGGAATCGGCGGTTCCATCTCAAAGACATCGATGCAGGCGCCTGCGATTCTGTCCTGATTCAGCGCGTCCGCCAGTGCCTGGCTGTCCAGAACCGGTCCTCTGGCCAGGTTGATCAGGATGGCATTTTTCTTCATGCGGGCAATCTGCTCCGCGCTGATCATTCCTTTGGTTTCCGCATTATTCGGCATGTGCAGGGAAATAATATCCGACGTGCGCATGACTTCTTCCAGACTCATATAGGTAATATACGGAATATCTTTCACCGTACGGCTGTAGGCCACCACTTCACAGCCAAAGGCGTCCGCGATTTTCGCCACGCGGGTACCGATGGCGCCGGTTCCGATAATACCGAACCGTTTTCCCTCCAGTTCATGGCCGATCAGGCCGTCCTTGGTTCCGCCGTGCCGGACTGCCTCATCACAGGCTGCAATGTTGCGCATCAGCGAGATCAGCATGCCGAAGACCAGATCCGATACACAGGCTGTGGAATATCCTGCGCAGTTATTGACCATGATTCCCCGGTCCCTGCAGGCATCCATCGCCACATGATCCACTCCGGTAAATGCGATGTCCAGCAGCTTACAGTTCTGAAAGCCGCGGATTGCCTCATCGGTCAGCGGAATATTGGTGTCTACCACTGCTTCCGCGTCTGCCGCCCGGGCAATCTGCTCCTGAGGATCCGCGGTGACGGTATCATAGTAAATGACTTCTGCGTCTGCTCCCAGATGTTCCTCCGCAATGGCATACACCTGTTCTTTCGGAATACCCAGCGGTTCGATAATTGCTGTTTTCATCATACCCTCTCCTTACTCTTTGCTGTAAAAATGTAACTATATATCTGTCTGTCTAAAAACGCCGGATCCGGCTGCTGTCCAGATGATAAATATCTTCTCTGCGGTTTTTCAGAGAAGGAATCTGTCCACGCACCCGCGCCACCCGGTCGGGATCAATCTCTGCCACGGCAAATCCTACCCCTTCCCCCACTTCCGCCAGGATGTTTCCCCAGGGATCAATGATCATAGAATGCCCGTAGGATGTCATATCCGGTTTTTTCCCCCACTGATCCGCTGCGATCACATAGACGCCGTTCTCAATCGCTCTTGCCCGCAGCAGGACTTCCCAGTGGTCCTTGCCTGTGTTTTTGGTAAAATTGGCCGGTACCAGAATGATTTTGGCGCCTTTGAGCGCAAGCAGCCGGTACAGTTCCGGAAAACGCAGGTCATAGCAGATGGAAAACCCCAGACAGCCGAGATCTCTGGTATCTGCCAGCACCACCTCGTCTCCCACCGTTCTGGTGTCGGACTCTTTCCAGGCAAGTCCGTCACTTAACGTCACATCAAAAGGATGCAGCTTGCTGTACCGGGCCGCGATCCTTCCCCTGGGATCAACCAGCAGCGAAGTGTTTTTCGGTTTGCCGCTGTCACTGCGTTCCGCCAGGCTGCCGGCCAGGATCCAGATCTGTCTTTTGACGGCTTCCTGACAGAAAAACCGCGAAGTCTCTCCCGGTATGCTTTCCGCATGGGCCCGGCTGTTTTCACCGATATAGTTCACATTTTCCGGAAACACAGCCAGCTGAACCCCCTGTGCGCACACCGCGTCCAGCAGCAGACCGGCCTGTTCCAGATTCTCACTGACGCTGTCCTGCGTATCCATCTGGCAGACAGCCGCCTTGAATTTCTCCATAGTAGCCTCTCCTATCTGCCGGCCGGCATCTGCCCGTCCGGCTTTCCGATCATATGCTGTTAGTATAGCATGATTTCCATTGTATCTACAAGAATACAGATCCTTCCTTTTTCCCGTCCGGCATGGCCTTTCCTCTTCTCCCGCCTGCTCCCTGTCCGTTTCGGAATACATCCGGAAAAAAACATTGCCCCGCTTTACTTCACTACAGTGCCATGATAAAATTGTATACGATTGATCTGAGGAAAAGAAAAGGAGGCATATTTCTCATGGCACATGTCAAAATCAAAGCAGA
This sequence comes from Clostridium sp. SY8519, assembly GCF_000270305.1. Classification (NCBI taxonomy): domain Bacteria; kingdom Bacillati; phylum Bacillota; class Clostridia; order Eubacteriales; family Clostridiaceae; genus Clostridium; species Clostridium sp. SY8519. The sequence goes on from NC_015737.1 coordinate 528,550, forward strand.
GACCATGGATGCATTCTGTATGGATGTATTCACCCGTTTCGGATTTTCCAAAGAGGACAGCCGCACCATTACAGATGTTTTGCTGCTCTCAGATATCTACGGTATTGAATCCCACGGCGCCCAGCGTCTGGTCCGCTATCACAAGGGCATTCAGAGCGGTATGATCAAGGTAGACGCCAAACCGGAAATCGTATTCGAAACCCCGGTATCTGCCGTAGTGGACGGCCACGAAGGCATGGGACAGCTCAACGGCCGCTTCTGCATGGAACTTGCCATTCAAAAAGCAAAAACCACCGGTACCGGAATCGTTACCTGCCGGGAATCCAACCATTACGGCATTGCGGGATATTATGCGAAAATGGCCTGCGACCAGGGACTGATCGGCATCAGTTCCACCAACAGTGAAGCCATCGTCGTTCCTACCTTTGGCAGAAAAGCCATGTTAGGCACCAATCCCATCGCCATCTCCATGCCCGCGGATCCCTATCCCTTCTTTTTTGACGCGGCTACCAGTGTAGTGACCCGCGGAAAATTTGAAATGTACAACAAAGCGGAAAAACCGGTGCCGGACTGCTGGGGTGCGGATGAGAACGGCCATCCCTGCACGGATGCCGGCCATGTGCTTGCCAATATCAAAGCAAAAGCCGGCGGCGGGATCCTTCCTCTGGGCGGCGCGGAAGAACTGACCGGAAGCCATAAAGGCTATGGATATGCCATGATTGCCGAAATCTTCACCTCGATTCTGTCCATGGGCATGACGTCGCCTCACAATCTGGTAGATAATCACGGCGGCACCTGCCACTGCTTTATCGCCATCGATCCGAAGATCTTCGGTGACGCGGAAGCCATCAAAAAGCATCTGTCCGAGTTTCTGACCGAGCTCAGGGAATCTCCGAAAGCCCTCGGAAAGGAACGGATCTACACCCATGGCGAAAAGGAAATCCTTGCCACTGCTGACCGGAAAGCAAACGGCATTGATGTGGATGTCAAGACACTGGAAGAAATGAAGGACTGCGCTGCCTACGTCGGCGCGGACTTTGACCGGTACTTCGGAGATCTGGGTATCAACGTTCAGTTCCACCCGGAAGAACACACCCAGTATTAAATCTTTTTCCCGGTTTCCAGGTCTCCAGAAGACGAGGGAGCATGCACCCATGCAGCGGTGTATGCTCCCTCGTCTTTCGTTTTTTTGTATCTTTCCTTCGGTTTCTGTTCTTTCGTATCTTTAGCTCAAAACCTGCATACAAAAGAAATCATTCCTTCTTTCCATTCTGCCTCAATGGTTCCCTTATACTGGTGCACAATGCTCTCCGCCACCGAAAGCCCGATGCCGTATCCGCCTTTTTCCGTATTATGAGACTGGTCTTCCCGGTAAAAACGGTCAAAAAACCGGCTGAAATCCACATTTTCTCCCTCTGCGTAGGAATTTGAAATAATCAGGCGGATATTTTTATCCTTTTTCCAGCCGATTCGCATATTGTTTCGGTTCAGCAAAGTCACCTGCACTTTTCCGCCGTCATCACAGTATTTAATAGCATTGTCAATCAGCAGAGAGGTCAGCTGCCGGACCTGGCTGGCATCTGCCCGGAACATCACCGCGTCATCCAGCTGAAGAACCAGTTCTTTCTGATCCTGTTTCGCCAGGGCGGAAAAAGGTTCCACGGTTTCCCGCACCAGCTCGGTCATATTCACATCCGTCACTTCCCCCACTTCCTGTTCTTCCGCCCGGGAAATCATCACCAAATTCTGGATCAGGCCATCCATTCGATCGATCTGACGCCTGGTGGAACGGGTCCACTCATTTTCGCCGTTCATCATTTCCTCGACTTCCGTATTGGCGCGGATCACAGCCAGAGGCGTCTTCAGCTCATGGCTGGCATTGGTCAGGAACTGTTTCTGGCGTTTCATGTTTTCCAGTTCCGGACGAATAATCAGATCGGACAGCCGCAGCAGCAGAAGATAAGTCAGAAGAAGGCCGGCTCCGCAGATCAGGATGGTCAGAAAGATCAGGCGCGCTTCTGACTGCAGCTGGGAAGTGCAGTCCAGAAATACCACGATCGTATTGCCCTCTTCATTGACCTGGCGCAGATAAAAGTAGACTCTGTGCCTGCCATAGGAAAATTTTCTTCTCAAAACCTTTTTTGCGTATTTTTCGGCAGTTTCACCGGTTACGCTGGCAATATGGCTGGTCTTTACCTTCTGCACCGTACCGTTTTTATCAAAGATCACGGCAAAATATCTGGCGGAATAGTGAAACTCGGAAGAAAAACTGTTGAGCCGGTTTTCTACCCGTGTTTCATTCTTTTCTTCATCCGACTCCTGGGAAGAAGAATTCCCGGTACTGCCGGAATCACTGTTTTCTGCCTGATACGCGTCCGCGTCTTTTTTCAGTGTTCCGTTATTGTCCGCAATATAGCTCAGGGTCGAATAGATCAGCTGGCGGGAAGTGACCACATTCGTCGTGTTGATCAGCGTTCCGATAAAAGCCATGACCAGAATTGCTGCCACGATGAACATTTTTATGAATTTTTTTCTTAATTTGCGAATGGTTCTCTCGTTCATCGGTCCTCCTCATTCTGATCCTGCTGACCGCCCGCAGAAGCCGGCCGCGTCCGCCTGCGGCTCCGGCCGCGTTGTTTCTACACTCCGACCGCGTCCTTTCTGATGAATTCCGCCCTTGCCCTGCGGCTCCCGGTCAGGAAACTCTGATCAGCTGGAAACTGCCGCCTTTGCTGCCCGCAATCGTCAGTTCCGCATCGACGGAATCCAGCTTGCCCTTCAGGTAGGAAATATAAAGCCAGACCGTATCCTCCGTGGCATCCGGTTCATTGGCCCACACATGTTCCAGCAGGTATCCGGTATCCAGCTCCCTGTCCGGATTCATGATCAGTGTCTGCATCAGTTCAAATTCCTTAATGGACAGACGCACGGAATTGCGCGCTGTCATTTCAAAATTGTCCGCCCGCAGCTCCAGATTTGCGATCTGCATATCCCGCAGTGTGTATTCTTCCCGGCGGCGGGTCATGGATTTGACCCGGGCGATCAGTTCCTTCATGGCAAATGGCTTTGTCAGATAATCATCCGCCCCGGCATCCAGTCCGACTACCCGGTCATCGATTTCCGCTTTGGCGGTCAGCATGAGCACCGGCGTCAGAATGTTTGCGTTCCGCATCTCTGTCAGTACTTCCAGTCCTGTTTTTCCGGGCATCATAATATCCAGAATCACTCCGTCATAGACATTGGTGCGGATCCGCTCCATCGCTTCTTCGCCGTCATAGACAGGGTCCACTTCGTAACCGGAATGCTCCAGGACGACACAGACGGCCCTGCTCAGTTCTTTGGTATCTTCTGCAAATAACAGTTTCATATCGGTTTCCTTTTGATCGTATCCTTTCCGAACCGGCACGCCTTACCGGCTGTCCGCATTCATAATCATATCCCGGATGGTCTGCATGGATACATCCGTGGATGCCAGTTCATCGGCACAGCGCTTCAGTTCCGCGCTGATCAGCTTCTCATTGTCCGGCACTTTTTTCTTGTACTTCATATGGTGCTCCAGCGCCGCCCAGGTATCCATGGAAATCGTCCGCAGCTGAATTTCCGCATAATACCCCCGCACCTGCAGAATCATGTGATAGCTGCGGTATCCGTTGGGTTTGGCGTGATGAATATAGTCTTTTTCCTCAATCAGTGTATACTCCGGTACGGTAAGCAGCCGGTCGCGCATGTCATAGACATCCTTTAAGAAGGCGCAAACGACGCGGATCCCGATGGCATCATGAATTTCCTGCAGGGCGGAAGCTTCCGTCTCCGGGAGCCCCTTTCTTCTGCATTTTTCCCGCATGCTGTCTTCACTTTTGATGCGCGAAAGACAGTGCTCTACCGGATCCGATCCCAGCTCTTTGCTCATTTCCGTGCGGAACTGCCCGATTTTTTCGAGTATTTCCTGCATCACCGCTTCCATCTGCGGAAGGTGTGTGCCATAGATGCTGTTCGTTTCCGTATTTTCCGCTGAATCCATAAATCTGCTCCTTTTCTCAGGCTTATGGCTGACAGCTCCTGCCGGCTTTCATCCGGTCATCCTGTCAGCACACAAAGAGTATACCACAAAATACCTGCGCAGACCCTTTCTTCACACATTCTTCATGAACTGTCGGTACTCCTGTTTTCTGCTTGTTCACCCGTTCTCCGTTTGCCCCGTCCACGCCCCGGCCGCACGTTCTGTCCTCCGGTACCTCCCGGAAAGAAAAAAAACCGGAACCGCCGCACATTCGCGTGCTTCGGTTCCGGGCAGGTTTTTCTGTCTGCTGTTTTACTCTTTTTCCGTCATTACACTCATATATGCCGGACGGATGATCTTGTCGGTACAGATCAGTTCTTCCAGACGGTGGGCGCTCCAGCCCACGATTCTCGCAATGGCAAAGATCGCGGTATACAGCTCCTGAGGAATTCCCAGCATGTCATAAACAAAGCCGCTGTAAAAATCCACATTGGGGCACACCTTTTTCGGCAGTTTGCGTTTTTTCGCCAGAAGCTCCGGCGCCAGTTCCTCGATGTTCTGGTACAGGGCGAAGTCTTCCTGACGGCCCTTTTCTTCTACCAGCTGTTCCACATAGGACTTAAATACCCGTTCCCGGGGATCTGACAGGGTATATACCGCATGGCCGATTCCATAAACCAGGCCCTTTCCGTCAAACGCGTCTCCGTCCAGGATCCGGTTTAAGTAGGCCGCCACTTCCTCCTTATCGTCGAAGCGGCTGACATGGCTGCGGATATCGCTCATCATTTCCATGACTTTGATATTGGCTCCGCCGTGTTTCGGCCCTTTCAGAGAGGCCATGGCCGCCGCGATGGTGGAATAGGTGTCGGATCCGGAAGAGGTCACCACACGGGTGGTGAATGTGGAATTGTTTCCGCCGCCGTGTTCCATATGCAGAATCAGCGCGGTATCCAGTACCTTTGCCTCCAGTGGTGTGTATTTCTGATCCGGACGCAGTAAAAGGAGAAGATTCTCCGCAGTGGACAGTTCCGGATCCGGGAAATGAATGTACAGGCTGTCCCCGTTTCTGTAATAGTTGTAGGCGTGATACGCATACGCCGCCAGCAGCGGAAATTCCGCAACCAGCTGGATGCACTGGCGCATGGCGTTCGGTACGCTGGTATCCTTCGCCCGGTCGTCATAGGAAGCCAGGGACAGGATTCCTTTCATCATATTGTTCATCAGATCATCACTGGGCGCCTTCATCAGTACATCCCGCACAAAATGGGAAGGCAGCTGACGCTTTCCGCCCAGATACTCCCGGAATTCCTCCAGCTGTCTGCCGCTCATCATCTCGCCGGTCAGCAGAAGCGCCGCTATCTTTTCGTATCCCAGCTCCTGCGGTCCGAGATTTTTCAGAAGACTTTCAATCCGGTATCCCCGGTACCACAGCTGTCCGTCACAGGGAATGCTGCGGCCGTCCACTTCCTTGAAGGATACGATTTTTGAGATACTGGTCAGACCGGTGAGGATTCCCTTTCCCCGGTCATCCCTCAGTCCCAGATTGACGCCGTACTCTTCAAACAGCACCGGGGCAATCCGGTCATTGGCCCTGCTGATTTCACTCAGCTGGCTGATGTATTCACTGTCATTGTTCCAGTTATTCATTCTTTTCCTCCCATGCTTCCAGTTCTTCCTGGAATACTTCATCCAGCTGCTCCATCTGTATCAGGAGATTCAGCATATTTTCCTTTCCGAACTTCTGGATGACATTGGAGAAATATTCTTTCAGATTCTTCTCCTGTCTGCTCAGCACTTCCCGGCCCAGGCTGGTGGTCTGAATATAGGTCCCCTCGCTGCCGTCTCCGTCATGGGTCCAGGAAACCAGTCCTCGGGCTTTGATGTCTTTGACCAGATCGGAGGCCTGACGGATGGTGATTTCCAGCATTTCCGCAATGTTTTTCAGGTAGGTTTTTCCGTCTTCTGTTTCCTTTTCATTCTGTACCGCCGCATGCAGAATCACATATTCCTGCACAGACAGTTCATTCATGAAATTAAAGACATGTTTCCTTCCAAAAAGATATCTCTGAAAAACCAGCTCATAAGAAAGATTTCCGATATCATCGGAACGTTTCAGTTTGTGTGTCATACCGTACTCCTTTTCTCTTTTTTCTGCCTGGAGAACCATCCGTCTGCCGCCGAGCCGTTTCCTTATTTTTCCTCTGTCAGCAGCTCTGTCAGACTGCGGATCTCCGGTACCGGACGGTCCACAGAACCGAATCCGTAAGACGCGTAGACAAAGGGCACCCCAGCCTCCCGGCAGGCGTCCAGATCTCCCTGGGTATCGCCCACGTAACAGCAGGATCCGATCCGGTGTCCTTCTATCATCTGTCTTAAATTATCTGCTTTTCCTCTGCCGGTATCGCCCCAGCACAGCGTATCCGACACATAGCGGCGGAAGCTGTAATGATCCAGGAAGGCCTCAATATAGCCCTGCTGACAGTTGCTGATGATTCCGATGCTGCAATGCCTGTCCGCAAGGCCGGCAAAGGTCTCCTCCAGTCCCGGATACAGCACCGCGCCTCTGGTTCTGAGCCAGGAATTTTCCAGTTCCATACAGTGCCCCATGACCTCCATGGCTTCTTCAAAGGGCAGTTCCGGAAGCAGCGCCCGGGCAAAGCAGTCCATGGTTTTTCCCATGTAAGACAGAAGCTGTTCCCGGGTAATCCGGATCTGTCTGGTGAAAGGATTCTCCCGAAAGGCTGTATTCCAGGCCTCTGTAATCAGTTCAGTGGTGTCCCAGAGTGTGCCGTCCATATCAAAGATGATCCAGGAATTCTCTTCTCTGCCGGACAGCGCCTCCGGCCAGTATTCAGGCTTCATCGATGGCCTTGCCGATATCATGGCGCATGTATTTGTTGGAGAACTGTACCCATTCGGTGGCTGCGTATGCATTGGCCCGGGCTTCCTGCAATGTTTTCCCCTTGGCGGTCACGCCCAGCACCCGGCCGCCGTTGGTGACAAAATTGCCGGCTTCATTTCGTTTGGTTCCCGCATGGAAGCAGTAATAGCCTTCGTGTCTGTCAAATTCGTCCAGTCCGCTGATTTCAAATCCTTTTTCATAAGACACGGGATATCCGTCGCTGGCCAGGACCACACAGACTGCTGCATTGTCTTCAAACTGCAGATCAATCTGATCCAGGGTTCCGTCAATGCATGCCTCCATCACATCAATAATGTCATTCTTCATCCGGGGCAGTACCACCTGTGCTTCCGGATCGCCAAAACGGGCATTGTACTCCAGCACTTTCGGTCCGTCTTCCGTCAGCATCAGGCCAAAGAAGATAATTCCCTTGAATTCTCTGCCTTCTGCGGCCATGGCATCCACTGTAGGCTGGAAAACATATTTTCTGCAGAATTCATCCACTTCCGCGGTATAGAAGGGACTTGGTGAAAAGGTACCCATACCGCCGGTATTCAGTCCCTGATCCCCGTCTTTGGCCCGTTTGTGGTCCTGAGCGGAAGACATGATCTTGATGGTTTTGCCGTCACAGTAAGTCAGTACAGAAACCTCCCGGCCGGTCATAAATTCCTCCACGACCATATGGTTGCCGGCAGAGCCGAACTTCTTATCTTCCATGATTTCCTTCACACCTGCACGGGCTTCTTCCAGTGTCTTGCAGATCAGCACACCTTTGCCAAGGGCAAGTCCGTCCGCCTTCAGAACGATCGGCATAGGAGCCGTCTCCAGATAAGCCAGCGCTTCTTTCGGATCATCAAACGTCTCATACGCCGCGGTGGGAATCTTGTATTTTTTCATCAGGTCCTTGGAAAATGCCTTGGATCCTTCCAGAATAGCCGCGTTTTTCCGCGGTCCGAACACCCGCAGGCCTTCTTTTTCAAATACATCCACAATGCCGCCCACCAGGGGATCATCCATGCCGATGATGGTCAGATCGATCTGGTTCTCTTTTGCGAAATCCGCCAATTTGTCGAATTCCATGGCTCCGATGGGCACCAGTTCCGCGATCTGTCCGATGCCCGCATTGCCCGGCGCGCAGTAGATCTTATCCACACGGCTGCTTTTTGCCACGCTGGCAGCAATGGCGTGCTCTCTTCCGCCGCTTCCTACAATCAGTACTTTCATGATGATATCTTCCTTTCTGTTTCTGACAGCATATGAATTACAACAAGGAACCCGCATGCCGCAGGTTCCTTCTTTTTCTCTTATTCTTCTGTAATGGCGTGTCCGTCCACTACCTTCACTTTACCGTGGGCAATCCGGTCAATCACTGCCGGAAGAATCACCCATTCCGCCTGTTCCATGACACGGCGCTGCAGGATCTCCGGAGTATCCCCCGTCTGTACCGCCACGGCCTTCTGCGCGATAATCGGCCCGCCGTCTGTCTCGCCGGCCACCACAAAGTGGCAGGTGGCTCCGGTAATTTTCACATCCCGGGCAAGGGCAGCTTCATGAACTTTCAGGCCGTAATATCCGCTCCCGCAGAAAGAGGGAATCAGGGACGGATGGATATTAATGACCCGGTAGCGGAACCGGTTCAGGATCTCCGGCGGAATAATCACCAGAAAACCGGCCATAACGATCAGGTCCGGATCCAGGTCTTCCAGCTCCTTTAAAAATACCCGGTGAAATTCGTCCCTGGTGGGATAATCTTTCGGAGAAAGTACCTGTGTCTCTATTCCGGCTGCTTTGGCCCGCTCCAGCGCGTATGCCTTGTAATTGTTGCTGATGACACGCACAATCTCAGTATCGGTAATCCGCTTCTCCTGGATCGCGTCAATGATCGCCTGCAAATTTGTGCCGCCTCCGGACACCAGCACTGCTACTCTTAACATAAAGTAACTCCTTTGTCTCCGGCTTCAATCGTTCCGATCACATAGGGAGTCTCTCCCGCTGCCCGGATTGCCTCTGCCGTCTGATCCGCATCTGCCGGATCTACTGCCAGTACCATACCGATGCCCATATTGTAGGTATTGTACATCATCTTCTCTTCGATCTGTCCCTCCCGGGCAAGCATGCGGAAAATCGGCGGAACCGGATAGCTGTCTTTCCGGATCACTGCCCGTGTGCCGTCGATCAGCATCCGGGGAACATTTTCATAGAAACCGCCGCCGGTCACATGGCTGCAGGCCTTGATGGTCACACCTGCGTCTTTGATGGATTTCAGCGCTTTGACATAGATCTTGGTGGGAACGATCAGCGCCTCGCCCAACGTGGTCCCCAGTTCCTCATGGTAGGTGTTCAGCGTCTCTTTGTCCATCTGGAATACCTTTCTGACCAGGGAGAATCCGTTGGAATGCACGCCGGAAGATGCCATGCCGATCAGCACGTCGCCGGGTTTCAGATCCGCGCCGGTGATCAGATCTTTCTCATCCACCACACCTACGGCAAATCCTGCCAGGTCATACTCGTCCTCCGGATAAAATCCGGGCATCTCTGCCGTCTCGCCGCCGATCAGCGCCGCGCCGGACTGTCTGCATCCTTCTGCCACACCGCTTACAATTGCGGCGATTTTTTCCGGATAGTTCTTGCCGCAGGCAATGTAATCCAGGAAAAACAGCGGTTCTCCTCCTGCGCACGCGATATCATTGACGCACATGGCCACACAGTCAATGCCTACGGTGTCATGTTTGTCCAGCAGGAACGCAAGTTTTAATTTGGTGCCCACTCCGTCCGTTCCGGATACCAGGGTGGGTTTCTCCATGTTTTTAAAAGCTTCCGCGGAAAATGCCCCGGAGAATCCGCCCAGACCGGTCAGCACTTCCGGCCGCATCGTGGACTGTACATGTTTTTTCATCAGTTCGACTGACTTGTAACCTGCTTCTATATCAACGCCAGCGTTTTTGTAATCCATTCTTTCCTCCATCTCATACGGGATCTGTCCCTGTCTCTGTGTTATTTGTATGCTTTCCAGCCGGTTTCCTGCAGTTTCGCGTCTTTGGCCGCCACTTCCTCTTTCTGCGCTTCGCAGTATGCTTTCAGGCGGTCTAACAGCTCCGGATCAGAAGCCGCCAGAATCTTCGCTGCCAGAATGCCTGCATTGGCTCCGCCGTTGATCGCCACTGTGGCAACCGGAATGCCGGTAGGCATCTGTACAATGGAATACAGGGAATCCACGCCGCCCAGATCAGAGGTTTTCATAGGAATGCCGATGACAGGAAGCGGAAACAGTGCCGCGCACATTCCCGGCAGATGCGCTGCCTTGCCGGCGCCTGCAATGATTACTTTATATCCGCGGGATTCCGCGCTTTTCGCGTATTCGAAGAAAATATCCGGTTCCCGGTGCGCTGAGATAATATTCATCTCATACTCGATTCCGAGTTTTTCCAGTACTTCCGCTGCTTTTGCCATCACAGGCATATCCGAGTCGCTGCCCATGACGATTCCTACTTTTGCCATAGTATCTCTCCTTACAATGATTCATCTGATCCGCCAGCTGATACACCGGGGGTAATTTTACATGTAACAGTTTACCTTGCTCTCCCGTGAGATTCAAGATGTTTCTATGATTCCAGCGGGATGTTCAGTTCTTCCGTTCCGGGTACCGCAAACCGGCCGTTCCGGATAATATCCCGGGTACTGCCGTCCCGGCGGATTACCGTGATGCTGCCCAGCTCTTCAAAGGGAATCGTGACATCGGTATGGCAGTTAAAGTACGCATCTGCCGGATTTTCCTTCCGTTTTAAGCTGACCGCATTGTCCCGGGGCATAATTTCCTTTCCGTTGGGGTTGAATACTGCCGTGTCTTCCGCATGGGAATAACAGGTGTCCCCTACCGCAAAATGCGGTCCGGTCTTTTCCGCGATCAGAATCGGAAGCTTATCCGCGATGGCATAGGTTTTTGCCATACGGTATGCCCGGGTATTGGTTCCGATGGCAAATTCTCCCATCGGCAGTGTCTCATGGTGCATCAGCACGTTGTCACGGATATATCTGCGGTTCTCTTCTTCCTCGTCAAAATTGGCGCAGGTATAGTCCGTGACCATGCCGTCTGTAAAGGTCAGCTTCAGATCCCGGAACTGGAGGCCGTTCAGATAGACCAAGGATACGTGGAGCAGTCCGCTGGTGCCCTGCAGCACCGGTGAGGTAAAGACTTCCCCTACCGGAATATTCACATCTGCCACGCAGTTCTCAAAGGCCGTCTGTGTATCCGGATGCTCCAGGGGCCAGATGGAAACCGTCAGATCGGTTTCGTTTCCGCCGGTTCCCAGGATCCTCACCTGCGTTCCGGTATCCAGCACATCGATGATCTTCTGCTGCATCGTCTGATATTTTTTGTAATCCAGGGTATTGATTGCCACCGTTTCCGAAAATATTTCCGGATATTTCGCGCCAATGGCCGGAATCGGATACGCAATAATGGTAAAGCTTCTCTCTTCTCCCGGGATGTAACGGTTCGTAATCTGTCCCGCCTCTGACATATAATAAACGGAAAGCTGCTGCTGTTCCTCGGAGAAATGAATGGCCTCTGCCTTGTTCTCCGGACCGAAAGGTTCCTCGCCGAACACTTCCTGCACCGCCGGGCCGCCGAAAACCGCGGCCTCCTGCCGGTATGTTTCGAAGGTCTGTCTGAGCATGTCCAGACGGTGTTCCACAAAGGCTTTGTCCAGATAAAACGCCCGGTCTTCCCGGTGGTCAAAGTCAAACTGGCGGTTTACGCTGGTGGAATACACGCCCCGTTTGGCGCCGATTCCCCGGAAGGTGGAAAAGGGTTCCCGGCCGATGGTCACCTGCAGGCCCATGGCTTCAAAATTTTTCACGGCTGCCCGCATCATCCGCTCAAAACCGACGGCATAATGCAGAGACACGGTTTTTTTTCTGTGAATGTCTTTTCCCGTGATCTCGAACCCGATCCGGTATCCTTCGGTAAAGGTATCCGCCATAGCCTGTATCTCTTCTTCCGACAGGGTGTTCAGATACTGTGCCGTGCGGATCTCATTTTCTCCCACCGGCAGGCCGTACTGATAAATCGTGCGGGGATCGGTCAGGTCACTGTGCATCAGAAGTCCGGTGTAATAGTTGTCCGCCGGGAGCAGCATCTCATGAACCTGCCGTTCCGTAAACAGACGGCTGTAATCATGAAAATACCAGTAAATGGTCTGATTGGCCTCCTGCAGGTCCGGTGTCTCCCCGCCGCAGAAACAGCCGTACAGTTCTGTAAACAGCTCCTGGAGAATCACCAGTTCCTCCAGACAGCCTTCGTATGCCCATCCGATGCCTGCATGAAGCTCCGCCGCCAGCAGAGGCAGCATGCGTCCGGCAGTCTCCCCGAAGGTTTTGACTGCCCAGGCAGGATTGGCAAAGCTTTCGCCATAATTTTCCGGACGGATATCCCGGTACAGTTCTTCCTGCTCCTGCTGCCAGTCTGCCAGAGGCGGCAGTTCGGCCGCGCCGCTGTGCTGCCTGTCATAGATTTCTGTCAGACACGTAAGAAAACGGGCATAGCGGGTAAAATATGTTCGGTATGGTTCCGGCGTCAGTGTTTCCTGCGGAATCTCGGCAATTCGCGCCCGCACGAGTCTGCTGCGTTCCTCCAGGATATCCTGCGCCTCTTCTTTGCTGATGGTATCTGTCATAGATCTCTTCTGCTCCTGTTGTTCCGTCGTATTTTCTTCTTCGTCAGTCTGCCGCGCCTACACAATGCCGGCAATAAACAGCACAATGTCAGCGGCAGCCACCGCCGCGCTCAGAATGACTGCAACATTTACCGGCCGGCGGAGGGTTTTGTTCTCCTGACGGATCAGCCGTCCCATCAGGAAGGCTCCCGCCGCCAGGACCAGGCTGATCTCACCCATGGCTCCTACGCCGCCCCCGCTGTCTCCGGCTTTTGCCCAGGAAACCACCACTGCTGCCAGCAGCAGGATCAGGGCCAGCCACCCGGAGACCGGTATAATGATATCGTATACCGTGCGTCTGCCGGATCGGCGCTTTGCCCGGCGCCTGTTTCTGTTAATTTTTTCCGCGTCTGATATCATATCGGTTCCTTTCAATCCCCGGAGGACTATCTGTGCTTCTTCCTTCTGTATTTTTTCTGCTCTGCTCTGCGGTTGAGGAACAGAATGATTCCGCAGCACATCGCGCCAAGCATTCCGCCAATTGTATTCAGGATTACATCATCCACATCACAGCAGCCCAGGTGGGTAATCAGCTGTGTGATTTCCACACAGGCACTCAGTCCCATGCTGGCCAGCAGGATGCGGAAAAATCCCCGCAGCCGCCGAAACAGCATGGGGGCAAAGAATCCAAAGGGCACAAACAGCAGGATGTTTCCCGCCAGGTTCAGGAATACATTCCTGGCACCCAGCTGCCGGCGATAGGCGATATACCGGTGAATCTCATGAAAAAGCCGGAGATTCATGTGGGTCTCCGCGGATGCCGCCATTCCGGCACGCATCTCGAAGAAAAACAGAAGGTATACCAGAACAACCAGATATACGATAAACAGGAACGCAAATACTGCTTTGATGCGCTTTTTCTGCTCACTGGTGACCATGTCTGATTACTTTGCTCCGTATTCTCTGTAATATGCGTCCAGTGCCTCTTTGATCCTGTCATCAATTACGACACGCCCTCCGCATTCTCTGTTATAAAGGTATTCTGTCACTTCTGCCATATCCACAATCGCGTTGGTTTCGAAGCCGTAGGTATCTTTGATCTCCTTTAAGGCGCTGCCTTCTCCCTTGCCCCGTTCCATACGGTTTAAGGAGACTTCCAGTCCCACAATCTCCACATCTGCCTGGGCACGCAGAATCGGCACCGTCTCGTCAATGGATTTGCCGGAAGTGGTCACATCTTCAATGATCACCACACGGTCGCCGTCCTTTAACTTGCTGCCCAGAAGAATGCCCGTATCGCCGTGGTCTTTGACTTCCTTCCGGTTGGAGCAGTAACGAAGCTCCTTTCCGTACATTTCACTGAAAGCGATGGTCGCTGCCACTGCCAGGGGAATGCCCTTATATGCCGGCCCGAAAAGCACGTCAAAATCCTCCCCGTAGTGGGCATGGATCGCCTGGGCATAATACCGGCCCAGTCTGTGCAGCTGTGTCCCTGTCACATAGGCACCCGCATTCATAAAAAACGGGGATTTTCTTCCGCTTTTTAAAATAAATTCACCGAATTTGAGTACATCCGACTCTACCATGAATTCTATAAATTCCTGTTTGTACTGTTCCATAGATTCCTCCATCTGTATCCTTTGTATACTATTCGGAAACCGCGCCGATCAGCTCGCTGACCGATTCGATCCGATGCTTCTGCATATAGGCCTCGATCCCTTCCGCGATTTCCGCGGTTGCCCGGGGATTATAGAAATTGGCCGTACCAACGCTCACTGCGGTGGCTCCTGCCAGAATCAGTTCCAGCGCGTCTTCCGCCGTCTGTACGCCGCCCATGCCGATAATGGGAATATTAACTGCCTGGGCCGTTTCATAGACCATCCGCACCGCAATCGGATGCACGGCGGGACCGGACATTCCGCCGGTACGGTTGGCCAGTACAAACCGGCGCCGGTCAACGTCAATCTTCATGCCGGTCAGGGTATTAATCAGAGATACTCCGTCCGCGCCGCCGGCTTCCGCGGCTCTGGCCATTTCCGCGATGTCCGTCACATTCGGGCTCAGCTTCATGATAACCGGCTGCCGCGCCTTTGCCTTTACCGCCCCGGTAATGGCCTCCACCATCTTCGGGTCCTGGCCAAAGGCCATGCCGCCTTCCCGGACGTTCGGGCAGGAAATATTGATTTCCAGCAGATCCACCGGCTGGTCTGCCAGCCGTTCCACCACTTCCAGATATTCCTCCTCAGTATGGCCGCAGACATTCACGACAATCCGGGTATCATACTGTTTCAGGAAGGGGATATCCCGTTTCATAAATACATCTATGCCCGGATTCTGCAGGCCGATGGCATTCAGCATCCCGCCGTATACTTCCGCTACCCGCGGCGTGGGATTGCCCGGCCAGGGCACATTGGCCACACCCTTGGTCACCACCGCGCCCAGACGGTTCAGATCGACAAATTCGCTGTATTCTTCTCCGGATCCGAAGGTACCGGATGCTGTCATAATCGGATTTTTCAGTTCCACACCTGCTATGGATACTTTCGTGTTCATAGTTACAGCTCCACCTCCTCTGCACGGAATACCGGGCCGTCTTTACAGACTCTCTTATTCTTTACCCGGGAATGGCTGTCGATCTCTGCCGACTGGCACACGCAGCCCAGGCAGGCACCGATTCCGCAGGCCATGCGTTCCTCCAGGGACAGATAACACTCGATTCCCTTCTCCTGCGCGTACTGTTTCACTGCCCGCAGCATCGGTTTCGGCCCGCAGGCATAGATCACTTCCGCCTCCAGGTCATTGGCGCGGATCGCGTCAATAACGGTTCCCTTTGTTCCCGCGCTTCCGTCATCGGTTGCCACGTATACAAATCCCCGGCTGGCGAACTCATCTTTCAGAAACAGATGGCTGTCGGAATACCCAAGAACAATATTTTTTTCCACACCATTGAGCTGTTTTGCCAGCTCCAGCATCGGCGGAATGCCGATTCCCCCGCCGATGAGCATGGCTTTCTTTTCGGACGCGGTATCGTATCCGTTGCCCAGAGGGCCTAAAATCTTTATGTTTTCCCCGGGCCGGCGGGCGGAAAATTCTTCCGTTCCGGTATTTGCGCCGGTCACGCGGTAAACCAGGCGGATTCCGCCGTAATTTCTGTCTATTTCACAGATACTGATCGGACGGGGCAGAAGTTTTGCCGCATTTTCGCTGTAGACCGACACAAACTGTCCCGGCTTCGCTGCGGACCAGATCTCCTCCGAAGTCCTGAGCCACAGGTCAAAGACGCCGGGAGCCAGCTCTTTCTGGGCGATGACCACTGCCTGTTCCATTTTTTTCTCACTCATATTCCTGTTCTCCGTCTTCTGACGCGTCACGCGCCAATGGCTCCGTTGATATCGGCAATCATATCTTTTACTGCCTGTCTGGATGCATCCGCATAGTTCTCCGCGCCGAATTTCCCGTATTCCTCTTTCCGGTAAGCGGCAATGATGCCTCTGGAAGAATTGACAATCGCGCCCAGCCCGTCTTCATTAAAGTAGTGTACCAGATCTTTCCCGGTGCCGCCCTGGGCGCCGTAACCCGGCACAAGAATAAAGGCCTTCGGCATTACTTTCCGCAGGGCTTTGCCAATTTCCGGATAGGTGGCGCCCACAACCGCGCCCACATTGCTGTAGCTGCCTTCCATGGATGTTTCACCCCAGGCGGCCACTTTTTCCGCCACATGCTCATACAGCGGTCTTCCGTCAATCAGGCGGTCCTGGAATTCTCCGCTGGAGGGATTGGACGTCTTGACCAGCACAAAAATCCCCTTATCCTCTTCCCTGCAGACTTTGATAAAAGGCTCGATTCCGTCGCTTCCCAGATAGGGATTGACAGTGGCGAAATCCTCAGCAAACGGCGCGTAGGAATGGCTGCCTACGGTTATTTTTCCCAGATGGGCAATGGCATAGGATTCCGAAGTGGATCCGATATCTCCCCGCTTCACATCGCCGATTACGATCAGTCCCTTTTCCCTGCAGTAGGCGCAGGTTTTCTGAAAGGCTGCCAGCCCTGGCAGGCCGAACTGCTCATACATGGCGATCTGCGGCTTCACCGCCGGAATCAGGTCGCAGACAGCATCCACAATGCCTTTGTTAAACTGCCAGATGGCATCTGCCGCGCCTTCCAGAGTCTCACCGTATTCCGCAAAGGATTTTTTCTGTATCTGCTCCGGAATAAACGCCAGCTTCGGGTCCAGACCCACCACAACCGGCGCTCCTGTCTGTTTGATTTTTTCTATTAACTGTTTGATCATAGCCTTCTCTCTCCTGTTTCTCTCTATGCTTCGTATACCACTTCGCCGTCCACAATCGTGGCACGGATTTCTCCATATACTTCGCAGCCGCCGAAGGGTGTGTTGTGTCCTTTGGATACAAAAGTCTCCGGATCGATCACATACTTTTTCTCCGGATCAAACACCGTCAGGTCTGCCGCAGCCCCCGGCTCAATGAAACCCTTGCGGTCTGCCATGCCGAGGATCTGCGCCGGACGGTAGCTCATCTTGTCCGCCATCTGCAGCATGGTGAGAATTCCCGGCCGCACCAGGTTGGTGTAAGTCAGTGCCGCAGAGGTCTCCAGACCGGTTATTCCAAAGGGCGCCTTGCGGAATCCCCTCTGTTTTTCTTCAAAGGTATGGGGCGCGTGGTCCGTGGAAATCACATCCATGATATCCTCCGCCAGTCCCCGGCGCAGCGCCTCCATATCTTCCCGGCTGCGCAGCGGCGGATTCATCTTGTAATTGGCGTCATCCCCCGGAATATCTTCCGTGCACAGGCTGAAATGATGGGGGCACACTTCCGCGCTGATGGAAACGCCTGCTTCCCGGGCCATTTTTACCATCTGCACGCTGTCTTTTGTGGAGCAGTGGCACAGATGCAGATGCACGCCGGTCTCTTTTGCCAGGATAATATCCCTGGCCGCAATCGTATCTTCCACGGAATTGCTGATGCCGGGAAGTCCCAGCTCCTTTGCCCTGGCGTCATCGTTCATCACGCCGCCTCTGACCAGATTGATGTCTTCACAGTGGGCCAGGATCACCCTGCCGTGGGCCGCCGCAATCTCCATGGCCTGCTTCGCAAGCCCCGCATTCATGACGGATTTTCCGTCTTCGCTGAATGCCCGGCAGCCGGCTTCCATCATTCCTTCCAGGTCTGCCAGCTCCCTGCCGGCCATTTTTCTGGTCAGGGCGCCGGCCTGCAGCACATGCACTTTTGTGGTGGCTTCTGCCTTGTTTTCCACATAGCGGATGACGTCTGCATGGTCCGCTGCGGGACTGGTATTCGGCATCGCCACAATCGTGGTGAATCCGCCGTGCAGCGCCGCGTTTCCTCCGGTCGTCACATCTTCCTTGTATTCCTGTCCGGGATCCCGCAGGTGCACATGCAGGTCAATCAGCCCCGGCAGCACATACGCCCCGGCCGCGTCAATGACCTGATCCGCCTGCTCCGGCACGTCTCCGCCTACAGAAACAATGATCCCGTCGGCTGCGAAGAGATCTGCGCGGGTCTCTGTCTGCTCTTTCGGATTTACCAGAATTCCGTTTTTGATTAAAAGTGTCGCCATATTATATCACCTTTCCTATCTCTGCAGAAGACGGCTGTTTCTCATCCGGACACAGGGCGCCTCAGGCATCCGGTCCGCTGCCGTTGTCCTCTGTTTCCGCCAGGTAGTTCTGAATCTCTTCCACTCCGGTCCGGCGCACCTGCCGGTCCCCGCGGACTGCAAGGAGAACGGGGACCGGAAAGGCCTGATACGCGCCTCGAAGTTTCGGATTGGACGCTGTGTCAATTTCACGGTAGTTCCGGCCGCCCAGCAGCTGCCGTACCACCATGCAGTTCGGATCATTCCGCAGTGTAAACAGATACCAGCCGTCTTCCAGCGGAAGGCCTTCCCCATCGGTTCTGGCTGCCGCCCGGGGCGCAGGCTTCATGTCTTTCATGAACTTCTTTGCTTCTTCTACCCTGTCATCCTTCCTCGTCTGCAGGGATGTCTCCGGCTCTTTTTCTGCGGCGGAATCCCCGGCCCCGGATTCTTCCGGTTCCGGCTGCCGGACATCAGACCGGGTCTGCGCCTGCGGGCGTCCGGTTTCCGCTTCCGGCAGAGAATCTTCTTCCCCCGTTTTCCGCTGGGACTCTGTTTCGCCTGTCTCCGATTCCCTGTACGGTTCCGCGCCGCCAGGATTCTCCGGATCTTTCCAGCTCTCCGTATCCTTGTGTTTCCCCGGATCTCCGTATCTTTCCGGATTTTTATAGTACTCCGGGCCGTCACAGCTCTTCGGCGCTTCCCGGCGCGTCGGTTCGGCACAGTCTGCCGGCTCTTCCTGGTGCGCCGCTTCAGCATGGCTTTCCGGTTCTTCACAGTACACCGGCTCGGCATAGCTTACCGGCTCTTCCTTCTGCGCCGGTTCATCATGACCTGCCGGTTCTTCCTGGCGTGCCGGCTCTTCCTGGCGTGCCGGCTTTTCCTGGCTTCCCGGCTCTCCCTTATGTGCCGATTCCGCATAACCTGCCGCCTCTTCCATGTGTGCAGATTCGGCCTGGCTTTCCGGTCCGGCCTGGTGTGCCGGGCCGTCATATCCCTCAGACCCGTCCTGGTTTTCCGGATTACCGGAGCGCTCCGAATCTTTCTCCTTATCCACAGCATCCGCCGGTACCGGAGATTCCTGCGGCTCTCCCGCCGGCGCCTCCGGCGCTTCATCCAATGTATGAGCTGCCCGGGCTTCTTTCTCCCCGGACGGCACTCCTGTTTCCAAAGGATGCTCCATCTTCTCCCTTAACTGATTCAGATGCTCTTTCTCATGGGAAAGGGGAAAATCCGCTGCTTTTTTCGGCTGTTCCGCCTGGGGCTTGTACTCCCGGTCTCCCGCAGCGTCCGCCGGCAGCAGGCGGAAATAGGGCATGCGGAAATTTTCCGCTATGCGGCGCACCAGATTTCTTACGCTCTTCCAGTCCGATGCTTCCTTGCGAAACCGGGCCGTAAACAGGGTTCCGGACGTATACAGCACGTGGAATTCGTCCTGGATCTCCAGCTCATCCTCCGGATCCAGAAAACTGTTTTCCGGAAGGTAGGAATTTTCCGTATAATAGGGCTTGCCTTCCGGTGTCTGAGAAGTCACAATATTCGGATATGCTTCTTTGTCCAGACCTGCCAGGTAAATGCCCAGATATTCTGTCTGAGTTGCCTCCAGACTGTAAAGATCCCCGTATTTTTCCTGGTATCTGGTCAGCCGTTCCCGCATATGGGTCAGCACACTGCGGGCAAACCGCTGGGCCCGGGACTGTGTCAGATCCTTGCGGATCCAGGAGGCATTCAGGCAGGCTTCGTTCATTCCCATGATTCCAATGGCGGAAAAATGTCCTTCAAATCCGCCCAGATACCTGCCGGTGCAGGGATACAGGTCTTCCTGCATAAATTTCATCAGCACACTGCGTTTTGTTTTCAAAGCGGCTGCCGCCAGATCCATGATGTGGTTCAGGCGCTGAAAGAAATCCTGTTCATCCGCGGACTGATATGCCAGCCGGGGCAGATTTACTGTGATTTTTCCTATGGTTCCGGTATTCTCCCCGGAGCCGAAATAACTGCCGGCTTCCCGCTGCAGCCTGTTGGGATCCAGGAACCGGCGGCCGCTCTGGTCCCTGACTTCCGTCTTTTTTCTGCCGCTGCTGATATAGTTGGCAAAAAAAGGTGTTCCGTACCGCGCGGTCAGCTCAAACAAAAGCTGGCTGTTACGGGAATCCGCCCAGTCGAATTCCCCGGTTACGGAATAGGTCACATTCGGATAGTGGAACCGGCGGCCGGCGCTGTCGCCCGCCAGCAGTACTTCCAGCAGCGCCCGGTTGATCATATCCATCTCCTTCTGGCAGTCCCGGTAACGGAAGGGCATCTTTCGCCCGCCGGCTTCTGCCGGCAGATCTGCCAGATCCGACGGCACTTTCCAGTCGATGACCAGATTGGAAAAGGGCGGTTCCGTTCCCCAGATTCCCCGGGCATTCACTCCGTAGACAAAGGACTCCATACACTGCCGCACCTGTTCGTAGTGCAGGTGGTCCGCTTTTACATACGGCGCCAGATAGGTGTCAAAAGAGGCAAAGGTCTGGGGGCCGGCCCACTCGTTCTGCACCATGTAGAGGAAATTGACCATCTGATTGCACAAAACGTTCAGATGTCTGGCCGGGCCGAAATCCGGCGTGTCCGGAATGCCTCCGAGCCCCTCCCGGATCAGGCTTTTCAGGGACCAACCCGCGGTGCTTGGTGTCAGCCGGGACAAATCGTGAATAAAAAAGCTGCCGTCCTGATGGGCTCTGGCTGCTTCTCCGGCATAGATTTCCGTCAGCCAGTATCTGGCCGTCACCGCGCCGGCACTGCTGACCATCAGGCTGCCTACTGTTTCCTTCCGCTCTTTCTGCTCCTGGTCCGGATGTTCTTCGCTGGCATAGGAATTGACAATATTGCGGTAATCCAGAAAGGTGGATTTCATCTGGCGCATTTTTTCCCGCTGTCTGCGGTACAGAATATAGATCTTTGCCACATCGCTGTATCCCGCGCTGGCCAGCACCCGCTCGGCGCTGTCCTGAATCATCTCCACGTCAATCCGGTCTCCCTGGACCCGGTCCTGGACATCCGCTGCCACCCGCAGCGTCAGTAGCTGAATCATCTCCTGCGTATAGGACTTATCTGCTGCCTGAAAGGCCTTTTCCAGTGCTTTTGATATTTTCTGCAGCTCGAACGCCGCAGTCTCGCCGTTTCGTTTGATCACTTCAAACATCCGTGTCACCGATCTCCCCGTTTTTCCTGATCAAATTTGTCCTCCTGCTGTTTTCTGCGCTGTCAGTCGCTGATCCTGGTCTTCAGGAAGGTGAGTTCGTTCTGCGCATCCTTATCTTCCGGATAATCCGACGCATACTTGCTCATCAGTTTGTATGCCTTTTCAAAATCGCCTTTTTGCTCATAAGCGGCAATCAGATCTTTTCTGGCTTCTTTGCTGCTGTCAGAAGAATCTCCCAGCACATCCACCGCCTGCTGATAATAGGAAATGGCTGCTTCCGTCAGACCGCTGTTTAACGCGGCTGCGCCCAGTTTCTGCAGATTATCCCCGTTTTTTCTGTTGCGGGAAGCATATTCATCAAAGGAATCCTTTGCTTTCGTACGGTCGCCGTCTGCCGCGTACACAACGCCCTGGTACAGCATCGCCTGCA
Organism: Clostridium sp. SY8519; assembly: GCF_000270305.1. Lineage (NCBI taxonomy): Bacteria > Bacillati > Bacillota > Clostridia > Eubacteriales > Clostridiaceae > Clostridium > Clostridium sp. SY8519. The sequence goes on from NC_015737.1 coordinate 550,336, forward strand.
CACTGTCGCCTTCCACGGCTTCCGCCAGCTGTTTTCGGGCGGTTTTCTTATCTCCAAGGAGATAGCTGATATATCCCTTTTCGCACAGATCATCCGCGCTGTTGCCCGCAATATTCAGCCCCTTCCTGAGGTAGGTCTCCCCGCGGCCGGTTTCTCCCGCGTCCCGCATCGCTTCGTAGCAGCTGATGCAGAGTTCGTAGTCTTTCGGGTTTCGCTTAACGGCCCGGTCAAAATCTTCGGCTGCCTTTGTGAGTTCATTCTCTCTGGCATACACACAGCCCCGCAGGTAATATGGCTTGTAACTGTCTTCTTTGTCGTTTTTCATCAGGTCTGTGTATACCGCAATCGCTTTGTCGCTGTTTCCGCTTTTATAGTATGCCAGCGCCAGATAATAGCTGATGTCTTCCGACATGTCGCTGGTTTTTCCGTCTGCCGCGTCCAGTGCCTTCTGCAGGGTTTTGGCAGCGGAATCATAACTGCCTTCCTGCATCTGCTCGATTCCCCGGCTGCGGTATTCCTTCATTTCGGAAGAAGTTCCGAAAGAACATCCGCCGGCAGTTCCCGCGATCAGAAGCGCGCCTGCAGTCAGGAGTGCCGTCATCCTGTATTTCTTCATATATCCGCAATCCTTCCATGGACAGAATCTGCCGTCCGCACAGTGCCGCCTGGCGGCGGCGGCTGGATCGCCGGCTGATTTTGCTCATAAATATCCACAATAAACTATTTTTTCATGCTATAGTATAGCATAATGCCTTCGCTTATTGTGATTTTTTTGTTATAATCATCTGTAAGCTTCTGAGCAGAGAACTACTATTGAGGAGGTCATTCTATGAGTTCGATTAAAGATATTAACCTGGCTCCGTCCGGCGCGCATAAAATTGACTGGGTAAGAAAAAACTGTCCGCTTCTGCGCAGTCTTGAGGCAGACTTTTCCCGGGAAAAACCTTTCCAGGGAATCCGCATCGCCCTTTCGATCCACCTGGAGGCCAAAACCGCTTACCTGTGCAAGGTTCTGGCAGCCGGCGGCGCGGAGATGTATATTACCGGCAGCAACCCCCTGTCCACCCAGGACGATGTGGCGGCGGCCCTGGCTGCGGACGGGCTCAATGTATATGCCTGGTATGACTGCAGCGAGGAAGAATACTTCGGGCATATCCGCAGTGTCCTGGAACATAACTGCAACATCATCATCGACGACGGCGGCGACCTGGTGCACATGCTGCACACCGAGATGCGTGACCGTCTGCCCTATGTCATCGGCGGCTGCGAGGAGACCACCACGGGAATCATCCGTCTGATTGCCATGGCCAGAAACAACGAACTGGAATTCCCCATGGTGATGGTCAACAACGCCGACTGCAAGCACCTCTTTGACAACCGTTACGGCACCGGCCAGTCCGTATTTGACGGGATCAACCGTACCACCAATCTGATCGTGGCCGGCAAGCAGGTGGTAGTGGCCGGTTACGGCTGGTGCGGCAAAGGTGTTGCCATGCGTGCCAAGGGACTGGGCGCCCGGGTAATTGTTACCGAAATCAATCCCATCAAGGCCATTGAGGCCGTCATGGACGGTTTTGACGTAATGCCCATGGAAGAAGCCGCCAAAGTCGGCGATTTCTTTATCACGGTGACCGGCTGCGCCGGCGTCATCCGGGAAGAGCATTTCGCTCTTATGAAAAACGGCGCCATCCTCTGCAACGCTGGGCACTTCGATGTGGAAATCGACATGAAACGCCTGCGGGAAATTGCCCTGGATACCATCGACCAGCGCAAAAACATCGTCGGCTATCAGATCTCCGACGGTCAGTGGATCTATGTACTGGCGGAAGGGCGCCTCGTCAACCTGGCTGCCGGCGACGGCCATCCGGCAGAGATCATGGATATGAGTTTCGCGATCCAGGCACTCAGCGCAAAATATCTGGTTGAGCACAAAGACAGCCTGAACGAAAAGCTGATTTCCGTTCCCCGGGAAGTGGATCTGGAAGTAGCAAACCGCAAGCTGCGCTTCCTGGGCAAATCCATCGACCGGCTTACCCCGGAGCAGGAAGCTTATCTGAATTCTTCCAATATCGACATTTGATTCTTTCGATATTTCAAAAAAGAGCAGCAGAAAAATGGAACGCATTTTTCTGCTGCTCTTTTTATGTGTCGGCCGCTGTCTATTCATTATTCTTCGGAACGCCCGGGATTTGCCTGGCTGATTTCCTCATTCAGCGACAGCATCTTTTCATCCAGCATGGATACGATGTCCGCGCAGCTGCGCAGATCCCTGCTGATCTGCACCGGGGTATTTCCTTCAAATTTGTACTGGATCTTGTGTTCCAGGCTGGCCCAGAAATCCATGGCAATGGTGCGGATCTGAATCTCCGCCTTGGTATAGACAATGTCCGTCGTGGTATAGATCGGCACATTGACGATAATGTGATAGCTCCGATATCCGCTCTGTTTCGGCTGTTTGATGTAGTCCTTGATCTTCACGACCTCAAACTGTCTCAGATTGCAGATCATCTCGGCAATCCGGTAAATATCAGAAGTGAAGGAGCACACCAGGCGCACGCCGGCGATATCGCTGACATGATCCACCATATTCTGCATGGTTGTCTCATAGCCATGCCGGGTCAGCTTCTTCATAATGCTTTCCGGACTTTTCAGCCGTGACTCAATGTATTCAATGGGATTGTATCTGTGGATATGCTGGAACTCATCATTCAGGATATCCAGTTTCGTACGGACCTCACGAATCGCAGAATTGTACAGGAACATCAGACTCTCCCAGGAATCTACGCTTTCCTGAAATGGAATCTGCGAAAGTCGTTTTTTCATCTGCATCTGCTGTCCTCCTTACAAGTGATTTTCGTCCGAATCCCTCATCCGTCTTCTTCTATAATCTGAATTTCCAGGTAATCAAAGGGAATCTCCTCGATAAAACTGTCCTGGCAGAATCTGGTCTTCGCGTGTCCGGCAAATTCCCGGACATTGGAATCCAGCCAGATCGGTCTGCCCAGATCAAAGGCATCGCAGACCTGATCCAGTGCGCGGAACACCTTGTGGGTCCTGGTATCCGCGCTTGCATCCCGGATGGTGATATCCCGGATCATTCGGTTGGCTGTGATTTCTTTTGCCCAGAGCTGAAACATGATTCCTTCCTCCGCTGTCTGCCCGCTTCATACATCAGGATTGCGGAAGCCACGGCTGCGTTCAGTGACTCCAGCCGGCCTCCCATGGGGATCCGAATATTGGCATCTGCCAGGGCCACTGCCGCTTCCGTCAGTCCGCTGCCCTCATTTCCCACCAGAAACGCCGTGCCCGGGACATAGTCCGGCGCGTCATACACCTTACTGCCTGCCAGGCTGGCGGCATAAATTTTTCCGCCTTTGTCCCGGATTCTGCCGGCAGCGTCCGCCAGGTCCCCTGTCACCAGGAAGGGCACCCGGAACAGGCTGCCCATGGTGGACCGTACTGTCTTGGGCGCGTATACGTCCGCCGTGGTCTGATCCATGATAATCCCGGTGGCCCCTGCGCCCTCCGCGGTCCGGAACATGGTGCCCAGATTGCCCGGGTCCTGAATGTTCTCCAGCATCAGCCACAGACCTCCCGGGACAAAAATCTCACTGCTTCTGTCCGGCAGCATGGAAACCACACTTAGGATCCCCTGGGGCGTCTTTGTGTCGGACATATACCGAAAGACCTCATCGCTGACGATTTCACAGGGTCTGCCCCCCATCCGGCCGCTGTGCTCCCGGGCAAAGGATTCCGACAGATACAGCTCCCGGACCAGCGGTTCCGGGATTTCTTCCCAGAGCCGCAGCCCCTCCGCCACGAAGCACTTCTCTTCCCGTCTGGTTTTTGCTTTTCTCTTCAGCTGAACAATTCTGCGGATGCGGGCATTGCCCGTGCTTGTAATCATGAATTCGGTTCTCCTGGTTAAATGGCCATATGTTTGTAAATATTATACTGGTATTCCGGAATTTCCTTTGTCATGGCCAGTGCTTCATCAATGTCAAAGTCTACGAATTTTCCGTCTTTGTACCCTACGATCCGGTTGGTCTTTCCTTCACACAGCAGATCCACCGCGATGGACCCCATGGTAGTGGCATAGACACGGTCTTTGCAGGTCGGTGAACCGCCGCGCTGCATATGCCCCAGGATCGTAGCCCTGGTCTCCATGCCGGTGGCTGCCTCGATTCTTCTGGCCAGTGAAGAGGAATGGCCGATTCCCTCCGCGTTTACAATAATGTAATGGGTTTTGCCGAATTTTCTCCGGGCAATGATATCATCCACCAGCTTCTGCTCATCATAGTCATAATTTTCCGGCAGGAGGATCTGTTCCGCGCCGTTGGCCAGGCCGCACCACAAAGCGATATAGCCGGCATTGCGTCCCATAACCTCTATGATGCTGCAGCGCTCATGGGAAGAGGCGGTATCCCTGATTTTGTCAATGGCTTCCATGGCTGTATTGATGGCTGTGTCAAAACCGATGGTATAATCCGTGCATCCGATATCCAGATCGATGGTTCCCGGGATGCCTACTGTATTGATGCCGTGTTTCGCAAGCTGCTGCGCACCCCGGAAGGAACCGTCTCCGCCAATGACCACCATGCCGTCGATGTGGTTTTCCTTGCAGATCTGCGCGCCTTTGGCCTGTCCCTCCTCGGTCATGAATTCCGGGCAGCGGGCTGTCTGAAGAATCGTTCCGCCCCGCTGAATCGTATCGGACACCGAAGATGCCTGCATCGGCACGATCTCACCGTCCAGCAGGCCTGCATATCCGCGCTTGACTCCTACCACTTCTCTGCCCTGGTAGATCGCTTCCCGGACTACTGCGCGAATGGCCGCATTCATCCCCGGCGCGTCTCCGCCGCTCGTCAGTACACCGATTTTCTTGATTTCTTTTGCCATAACTTCTACTCCTTTGCTGCTGTATATGCCACACTTATCGGGAGGAGCGGTACACCGGACGTTTCAAGTCTGCCGGCTTTTCTCTGACCGCTATATTCTCTTTTCCGAACTGTGCCTCCAGCTCATTCACCAGGTCCTGCTGTATATCAATGGTCTGATTCCTTCCCAGGCGCTTGACCGCCTTCTCACGGTTCAGATAAAGCACCACTTCATCTCTGCCGTCAGACAGATGCAGCAGTTCCCGCAGGGTATCTTTCTGCTGTTCATAAGTGTCCAGATCCGGAAACTGTATCCAGAGTTCTCTCCTGCATGCTTCAAATGATTCGATTTGTTCGCAGATCAGCTTTCCGTTTTTGTCCTCCTCCAGGGAAACCCGGCCGGCCACAAAAATTCTGGCGTCTTCGTTCAGAAGATCTCCGTATTTTTCAAAATCACGGGGAAATACGATTACCTCCACGCTGCCGTAAAGATCTTCGATGGTAAGGAAGGCCATCGCCTGGTTCTTCTTCGTATACTTTACCGTTTTATTCTCAATAAGTCCACCGATAACCGCACGTTCTCCATCCTGTACACGGGCCTCGCCGGTGGATTCGTCCGGAATAAAGTCCTTTGTGACGCGGGTAATGGAACTGCGCCATTTCGCTTCTTCCGCCTGCAGCGGATGGCCGCTGATGTACACGCCCAGGACTTCTTTTTCCATCGCCAGGCGCTCAGCTTCCGTATAATCCTCCACTTCCGGATAATGGATTTCAAAATTCTGCCGTTCTTCCTCCGGTACCAGATCAAAGAGGGACATCTGCCCGCTGATCATGTTTTTCCGGTTCCGGCTGACCTGATCCACCAGCATCCCATAGACCATCATCATCTGCCGGCGGGATCCTCCCAGGCTGTCAAACGCCCCGGCTTTGATGAAATTCTCAAAAGCCCGCTTATTGACTTCCCGGCCGGACAGGCGCTCGGCAAAATCATGCAGGGAGTGGAACGCGCCGCCGGACTCCCGTTCCCGGACAATCGCCTCAATCACCGGCCGGCCGATGCTTTTGATAGCCGACAGCCCGTAGCGGATGGCTTTGCCCTGTTCGCCGTTTACTACGGAAAAAGCGCCTTTTCCTTCGTTAATATCCGGCGGAAGCACCTGGATGCCCATGCTTCTGCACACCTGAATATATTCGGCAATCTTTGCGGAATTATCCATCACCGATGTCATCAGGGCCGCCATGAACTCCTCCGGATAATAGTACTTCAGATAAGCGGTCTGGTAAGATACCACTGCATATGCCGCCGCATGGGACTTGTTAAACGCGTATTTGGCAAAATCCGTCATTTCGTCAAAAATCCGGTTGGCGATTTCTTCGGAAATTCCATTGGCGATACAGCCCGGAACCCCTTCCTCCGGATTGCCGTAGACAAAATTCTGCCGTTCCCGCTGCATCACATCGCCCTTTTTCTTGGACATGGCACGGCGTACCAGATCCGCGCGCCCCAGCGTATACCCCGCCAGATTCTGCACAATCTGCATCACCTGCTCCTGGTATACAATACAGCCATAGGTAGGCGCCAGTATCGGCTCCAGCTGCGGGCAGTCATACGTGATGGACTCCGGGTGGTTTTTCCCTTTGATATAGGCAGGAATAAAATCCATCGGCCCCGGCCGGTACAGGGAAATTCCCGCAATCACATCCTCCAGGTTCCGGGGTTTGAGCTCTTTCATGAAATTCTTCATGCCGGCGCTTTCCAGCTGGAACACGCCCTCGGTCCGCCCGGTGCCCAGGGACGCGAAAACCTTCGGATCCCCGTAATCGATGGCATCCACATCGATCTGTTTTCCTTCCGTATCCCGAACATTATATACAGCGTTCTGGATTACCGTCAATGTGCGGAGTCCCAGGAAATCCATTTTCAGAAGTCCCAGTTCCTCCAGGGTCGTCATGGTAAACTGTGTGGTAATCGTGCCGTCGGAAGCCCGGGACAGGGGGACATATTCATCGACAGACTTCTGGCTGATCACCACTCCCGCCGCGTGCATGGAAGTATGCCGCGGCAGCCCCTCCAGGCGTCTGGACATGTCAATCAGGCGGTGCACGGTCTCGTCTGTCTCATACAGTTCCCTGAGCTTCCGGTTCATCTGCAGCGCCTTCTGAATAGTGATGTTCAGTTCATTGGGAATCATCTTCGCGATGCTGTCACACAGCGCGTAGGGAAGATCCATGACTCTGCCCACATCCCGGATCACGCCCCGGGCCGCCAGCGTACCAAACGTAACAATCTGCACCACCCGGTCTTTGCCGTATTTGCGTACCACATAATCGATGACTTCCTGCCGTCGCTCATAGCAGAAATCCACGTCAATATCCGGCATGGAGACCCGCTCCGGGTTCAGAAAACGCTCAAACAGCAGCTGGTACCGGTCGGGATCCAGCTTGGTGATGCCCAGGGTATAGGACACCAGGGATCCGGCGGCACTTCCTCTGCCCGGTCCCACCATAATATCATGTTTCCGCGCGTAGTGAATGAAATCCCAGACAATCAGGAAATAATCCACGTAACCCATTTTCCGGATGACAGACAGCTCATAGTTCAGCTGGGGACGGATTTCCTCTTCTCTGCCGGGGTAACACCGGGAAAGGCCCTGTTCACAGAGCTTATTGAGATATTCCCAGGATGTATACCCTTCCGGAACGTCGTATTTCGGAAGTTTTGTGACACCAAACTCGATTTCCACCTGACATCTGTCCGCGATTTTCTGCGTATTGTCAATGGCTTCCTGGGCGTAGGGAAACAGGCGGCGCATCTCTTCCTCGGATTTGACATAATACTGACCGCCGGTGTAGCGCATCCGATCCTCATCACTCAGTTTTTTTCCGGTCTGCAGACACAGGAGAATGTCATGGGGCTCCGCGTCTTCCGCATAGGTATAGTGAATATCATTGGTGGCTACCAGTTCGATGCCGGTGTCTGCATGCAGACGCATCAGCTCCTGGTTGACCTGCTTTTGCTCCGGCAGGCCGTGGTCCTGCAGCTCCAGGAAATAATTCCCCCTGCCGAAGCAGGCTTCATAGCGAAGAGCGGTTTCCCTGGCCTTCTCATACTGTCCCCGCAGCAGGAGGCGCTGCACTTCTCCCGCCAGGCAGGCGCTGGTGGCAATGATGCCTTCATGATACTTTTCCAGTGTTTCCATATCCACCCGGGGACGGTAGTAATACCCTTCGGTAAACCCCAGGGAAACAATCTTCATCAGATTGCTGTATCCCTGATTGTTCTCCGCCAGAAGCACCAGGTGGTAATACCTGTCTTCCCCGTGGGAACTTTCCCTGTCCAGCCGGGAGCCGGGTGCCACATATACCTCGCAGCCCAGAATCGGACGGATACCCTCGGCCAACGCCGCGCGGTAAAAATCAATCACGCCGTACATCACTCCGTGGTCGGTAATGGCCGCGGCAGTCATGCCCAGTTCCTTCACACGGTGTACATATTCTTTTATTTTGTTGGATCCGTCCAGCAGACTGTATTCTGTGTGGACGTGCAGATGTGCAAATGCCATACCCTGTTCTCCGCAATAAGTGAAAACAGCAGACTCCTCCAAACGGTTCCGGGAAATCTGCTGTCTGTTTTTCATCGCTTCCTGCAGATACTCGCGCAGTTTCAGCTGCCGATGTTATCTGTCATTGTCTGTATCTCTGCTCCTGTATTCCGATCCATCAGCCCCAGCCTCACGGCCGCCGGTCAGGCCGTCCAGATCATTCAGCTGACCGCGCGTATCCTGCGGCGCCTTTCTGCGGGACGGCTTGAATTCAAAGGCATATACATACATGGTAAAAATCGTGACTCCGATGCCGAAGGCATAGCTCGGGACCGGAAGCAGCGCCGGAAGTCCTTCGAAAAAACTGGAAAAGAAGAATCCGAAGGCATTGAACAATATATGGAGCAGGATCGAGTAGCGGATTCCGCGGCCCCTGCTGGCAACAAACCCGAGAAAAAGCCCGATCACAAAGGCGTAGATCCCCTGAATCAGGTTCATATGGTAAATTCCGAACAAAACCGCCTGCAGAATATCCGCGCCCAGAAAGGACATGTTCAGTCTGGCATACCGGTATACCACCCCGCGGAAAATCAGTTCCTCCGCGATCGGCGCAAGTATTATAATATACAGCGCCGCCCACAGGGAAAAGCTGCCGTTTTCCGCCAAATTGCTGACCGCGTTTCCGCTGGCCTGATACAGGGCGGGCATCAGCTTTTCCTCCGCATTCATAATCAGCTGCGCGATAAACTGGGTACCTACGCCCAGCAGAATCAGCGTCAGAATAGTCAGAAGCGTAAACCTGCCGGATGTTTTGCGCCGGGGCGCCGCATACGGGCGCACAAAACGCGCCTGGTACCAGATCCCGAACAGAACAAAAACCAGAACGGTAAACAGAATATAACAGCGCACCAGGACGGTTTTGTCAATTCCCGCGGATGACTGCGCCATTTTGGTCAGTGTACGGATCACTCCGTCCCCGGACTGTATCCCGGTAACTGTCAGTACAATGATCTGTGCCGCCAGCAGCAATAGAATGGCGACCACAGCGGCCAGAATACTTTTTGCGATATTGCCCGGTCTGTTCATAGTTTCTCTTCCTCCTGTCGCAGGCACTGCCTGCGGATGTCCTTCCTTCATGTTCCGCGCCTGGAACAGCTGCTGCCGGCAGCATTACCGGCAGTACCTGTTCCACTGGCTACTCATCATCTGCGGACACGGTCACACGGTCCAGATGCCAGATATCATCCACATATTCCTGAATCGTGCGGTCCGATGAAAATTTGCCCACTGCGGCAATGTTCAGGATTGCCTTTCTGGCCCATTCGGATTCGTCGGCATATGCCTTTTCAATCCGTTGATGCGCCTCATCATAAGACCGGAAATCCTTCAGGCAGAAATAGGTGTCCGCATACTGGGTGGACTGTGTATTCAGCAGTGAATTGTACAGATCCCGGAAAAGCTCCGTATCACTGCCGGAATAAAATCCGTTGATCAGCTGCATCAGAACCTGGCGAATCTCCGCGTCATTGTTGAAAATATCCATGGGATTGTAATCCCGCTTCTGCTCATGGCTGATGACCTCATCGGAACTCATGCCGAAAATGAACATGTTCTCCTCGCCCACTTCTTCCGCCATCTCCACATTGGCGCCGTCCATGGTTCCGATGGTCAGGGCGCCGTTCAGCATAAATTTCATGTTCCCGGTGCCGGATGCCTCTTTGCTGGCCGTGGAAATCTGCTCACTGACATCTGCTGCCGCAAATAAAAGCTCGGCGTTGGATACTTTGTAATCCTCGATAAACACCACTTTGATCCGGTTGTTGATGGATGTGTCCCGGTTGATCACATCCGCAACGGAATTAATCAGCTTGATGGTAAGCTTCGCGATCCGGTAGCCGGCAGCCGCCTTGGCCCCGAAAATAAAGGTACGGGGATGGAACTCCATATCCGGATGTTCTTTCAGCTGATTGTACAGATACATAACGTGCAGAATATTCATCAGCTGACGTTTGTATTCGTGCAGACGCTTCACCTGTATATCAAAGATGGAACGGGGATCCACATCGATCCCATTGTGTTCCCGGATATATTCCGTCAGCCGCAGCTTGTTTTTGTATTTGATCTGCAGAAACTCCTGCTGCACCTTCGGATCTTCCGCGTAAACCGCCAGCTTTTTCATATGGGACAGGTCTGTGATCCAGTCATCGCCGATTTTTCCGGTGATCCATTCCGCCAGCAGCGGATCCGCGTGACAGAGGAAACGCCGCTGTGTGATTCCGTTGGTCTTATTGTTGAATTTTTCCGGAAACAGATCATAGAAATCCTTCAGTTCCTGGTGAATCAGGATATCCGTGTGGAGCCTTGCCACACCGTTTACGGAAAACCCCGCCGCAATGGCCATGTAGGCCATACGGATCTGTCCGTCATGGATAATCGACATGCGGGACAGTTTGTCATTGTCTCCCGGGAAAGCAGCCTGTACTTTCAGGCAGAATCTCCGGTTGATCTCCTCGACGATCTGGTACACCCGGGGAAGCAGGCGGGAAAAGATCTCAATGGGCCATTTTTCCAGTGCTTCCGACATAATGGTATGGTTGGTATACGCGCAGGTTCTGCTCGTGATCTCCCAGGCTTCATCCCATTCCAGGCCTTCTTCGTCCAGCAGGATCCGCATCAGTTCCGCCACTGCCACCGTCGGATGGGTGTCGTTCATCTGAATCACTACTTTTTCCGGCAGTTTGTGGATGTCCGGATGATTCAGCTTGTATTTGCTTATGGCGCGCTGCAGACTGGCAGACACAAAGAAATACTGCTGTTTCAGCCGCAGTTCCTTTCCCGCGATATGGTTGTCATTCGGGTACAGCACATCCACCAGGTTGCGGGCCAGGTTCTCTTCTTCCACGGCCTGCTGATAATCCCCCTTGTCAAAAGAGGTCAGCTCAAACTCGTTCACCGGTTCCGCGTCCCAGATCATCAGGGTGTTTACCATGCTGTTCCCGTAGCCGAGAATCGGCATATCATAGGGAACGGCCTTTACGGAGCGGTAGCCTTCCTGCTGAAACCGGACTCTCCCGTCACTGTCCATATGGGTGCTGACATAGCCGCCGAATTTCACTTCAAAGGTATGCTCCGGCCGGCGCAGTTCGAAGGGATAGCCGTTTTTAAGCCAGTTGTCCGGCACTTCCACCTGATAGCCGTTCTCGATTTTCTGTTTGAACATGCCGTAGTGATAACGGATGCCGCAGCCGTATGCCGGATATCCCAGCGTGGCCAGGGACTCCATGAAGCAGGCAGCCAGGCGGCCCAGGCCGCCGTTGCCCAGAGCCGGATCCGGCTCCTGATCTTCAATGACGTTCAGATCCAGCCCGATTTCGTCCAGGGCTTCCTTCACCTCGTCGTATACCGTCAGGTTGATCAGGTTGTTGCCCAGGGCGCGGCCCATCAGGAATTCCATGGACATGTAATACAGGATCTTCGGATCTTCCCGGTCGATGGTCTGCTGGGTAGCCATCCAGTCATCGATAATAATATCCTTTACCGCATAGCTGACTGCCTGGAAAATCTCTTCCTGGGAAGCTTCCTTAAGCTTCTTGCGGTACAGATTTTTCAGGTTTTCGTTGACCGTTGCCAGAAACCTCTGCTTGTTGAAGGGGTGCAGTTTTTTGATCATTGTTCGGTTCACTGTTTCTCAACTCCTAATTCCACACTCTCACCGTTGATATTCCAGGACTTCTGATAGCCGCGCAGACCGCCGCAGCGAATCTCTTCCGCCAGCACATCACCCATGATCTGCTCTGCATGGGCTGTGAAAATATCCTGTACCTTCCGGTCTGCCTCATAGGTCAGAAGGATCTTGTCCATGACTTCAAATCCGGCCTCTTTCCGCATGGTCTGCACCTTGCTGATGATCTCCCGGACAAAGCCTTCTTCCAGCAGTTCCTCACTCAGGTTGGTGTCCAGCACTACGGTGATTCCGTTGGCGCTCTGGGCGTCATAGCCTTCCTGCTGATCCATCTCAATCAGCAGGTCTTCCCGCTCCAGTTTCACTTCTGTGCCGATATTATCCAATGTCAGCACGCCTGTCTCATCCAGTTCCTTCATGGCCGCGTTTCCGTCAATGTCCGCCAGCGCCTGTTTGATCTGATTTAAGAAGCGGCCGTATTTCGGTCCTACCGTACGCAGCTGGGGCTTGAACCGGTAAGTGGTAAAGGCGCTGACATCATCGGAGAATTCCGCTTTTTTGACATTCAGCTCTTCCTCGATGATCTGCACGAAATACTCCGGCAGGTGTTTGGGCGCATTCACATACATCGTACCGATGGGCTGCCGGTTCTTGATATTCGCCTCATTCCGGGCCGCCCGGCCTAATACGACGATTTTCAGGACTTCGTCCATATTTGCTTCCAGCTCGGCATCGATCCGGGAAGCGTCGGAAACCGGATAATCGCACAGATGAATGCTCATGGGCGCCTGGGGATCAATTCCGGCCACCAGATTCTGATAGATCTCCTCGGTCAGGAAGGGAATCATCGGCGCGGAGGCCTTGCAGATGGTAACCAGGGCTGTGTACAGTGTCATATAGGCATTGATCTTGTCCTGCTCCATGCCCTTCGCCCAGAAACGCTCTCTGGATCTTCTGACGTACCAGTTGCTCATGTCATCCACAAAGCTCTGCAGCGCCCGGGCCGCCTCCGGAATCCTGTAGGACCCGAGGTCCTGATCCACTTCAGCCACCACCGAATTCAGGCGGGAAAGCAGCCAGCGGTCCATTACAGACAGTTTATCATATTCCAGCGTATAATCCATAGGGTTAAATGCGTCAATGTTTGCATACAATACATAAAACGCATAAGTATTCCACAGTGTGCCCATAAACTTCCGCTGTCCTTCCACGACAGCCTTGCCATGGAAACGGTTCGGCAGCCAGGGTGCGGAATTGATATAGAAATACCAGCGGATGGCATCTGCGCCATACTCTCCCAGAGCTTCCATGGGATCCACCGCGTTTCCCTTGGATTTGCTCATTTTCTGCCCGTTTTCATCCTGGACATGCCCCAGCACGATTACGTTTTCATAAGGTGCCTGATGGAACAGAAGGGTGGATTCCGCCATCAGGGAGTAGAACCAGCCTCTGGTCTGGTCCACTGCCTCTGAAATAAACTTGGCCGGGAACTGCTGATGGAACAGCTCCTGATTCTCAAAGGGGTAGTGATGCTGCGCAAAAGGCATTGCGCCGGAATCAAACCAGCAGTCAATAACTTCCGGCACCCGGTGCATTTCTTTTCCACAGTGCGGACACCGGATCGTGATCTCATCCACATACGGACGATGCAGTTCTACCTGCTCCGCCTCCGGATTGCCGCTCTTTTCCGCCAGCTCTTTCCGGCTGCCGATGGCTTCCTGATGGCCGCATTCGCATTCCCATACGTTCAGCGGCGTTCCCCAGTAACGGTTTCTGGAAATTCCCCAGTCCTGGATATTTTCCAGCCAGTCGCCGAATCTGCCCTTGCCGATGGATTCCGGGATCCAGTTCACCGTATTGTTGTTGCGGACCAGTTCATCCTTCACAGCGGTCATCTTGATAAACCAGGATTCCCGCGCATAGTAGATCAGCGGTGTGTCGCATCGCCAGCAGTGCGGATAGTCATGCTCAAACTTCGGCGCGTCATACAGCAGGCCTGCCTCCTTCAGATCCTTCAGAACCATAGGATCCGCTTTTTTCACAAATACACCGGCATAGGGGGTCTCTTCCGTCAGTTCGCCTTTGCCGTTGACAAATTGCACAAAGGGCAGGTCATAGTTCCGTCCGATCCGGCTGTCATCTTCACCGAAGGCCGGTGCGATATGCACGATACCGGTACCGTCAGACATGGTTACATAGCTGTCGCAGGTAATAAAATGCGCCTTTTTGTTCTTTTTTGCCACATAAGCGCCGGTAAAGTCAAATAACGGGCGGTATTCCCTGTATTCCAGCTCTTTGCCCGGGAAACGCTCCAGCACTTCGTAAGCCGGAACTGCCGCGGTGCCTTTCTTTTTATCCGCAGGAACTGCCAGTCTGCCCAGCACCTGGTCCAGAAGGGCCTCCGCCAGATAATATACATATCCGTCAGCTGCCTTGACTTTGCAGTAGGTTTCCTCCGGATTCACGCACAGCGCCACGTTGGAAGGCAGGGTCCACGGCGTTGTGGTCCATGCCAGGAAATAAGCGTCCTCGTCCGCGGCGGGGAAACGGACAATGGCCGACCGTTCCTTTACCTTCTTATATCCCTGTGCCACTTCATGGGAAGACAGAGGGGTGCCGCAGCGCGGGCAGTAAGGGACAATTTTGAATCCCTTATACAGCAGTCCCTTGTCCCAGATCTGCTTTAACGCCCACCATTCCGATTCGATGAAATCATTGTCATAGGTGACGTAGGGATGATCCATATCTGCCCAGAATCCCACGACATCGGAGAACTGCTCCCACATGCCCTTGTACTTCCATACGGATTCCTTGCACTCCTTGATAAAAGGCACCAGGCCATATTCTTCTATCTGCTCCTTGCCGTCCAGACCCAGCTTTTTCTCCACTTCCAGCTCCACCGGCAGCCCGTGGGTATCCCATCCGGCCTTCCGCGGCACATATTTTCCCTTCATGGTCTGGTAACGGGGGATCATATCCTTGATGACACGGGTCAGCACATGGCCAATATGAGGTTTGCCGTTCGCGGTCGGCGGTCCGTCATAGAATGTGTAGGTCTCGCCTTCTTTGCGGTTTTCCATGCTTTTGCGGAAGATATCATTTTCCTTCCAGAAGCTTTCCACCTGCTTCTCCCGGTCCACAAAGTTCATTGTGGTGTCTACTTTTTTGTAAATACTCATTTCTACGTCTTCTCCTTTGTCTGCGCAGTCTCTGTTCTTTTGAAAAAGAGCCCGTCCTGAAAAGGACGGGCTCTTAGAGTTCGTTAACCACCTGTTCAGAGTACGGGACATCTGCCCTATACTGTTCCCTGTCACGGCTGGATGCCGTCAGCGCCTACCAGGATCTCTCCGTTCGGGCTGCAACTGATAAAGTGATGTTCCTGCATGTGCTACTGATACCGGCTCTCACCGCCCCGGCTCGCTGTGACGTTCCCGCATGCCATACTGTCTTCGTCATCGTCTTTGCTGTATTCTGCTTTCGGATACGCATCTTCCCCGGAAGATACTCTCAAAAATTATAGTGACTTCCATGCAAAAAGTCAATGTTATTTTCCTCTGCCTAAACCAGCACTTTGCTCAGGAACTCCCGGGCACGCTCGGTTTTCGGGGACGCGAAGAAATTCTCCGGTGTATCATCTTCCAGAATCTTTCCGCCGTCCACAAACAGTACACGGTTGGCCACTTCCTTGGCGAATCCGATCTCATGGGTGACCACCGCCATCGTCATTCCGTCGTCTGCCAGTGCCTTCATCAGATCCAGCACCTCGCCCACCATCTCCGGATCCAGCGCGCTGGTAGGTTCGTCAAACAGCATCATCTTCGGGTTCATGGCCAGCGCCCGGACAATGGCGATTCGCTGCTTCTGCCCGCCGGATAAGGAAGCCGGGTACGCATCGGCCTTGTCCAGAAGACCTACCCGGTCCAGCAGACGCTCCGCAGTCTGATTCGCTTCTTCCTGTTTCATCCGTCCGGTCCGCACCGGCGCCAGTGTGATGTTTTTCTTTACCGTCATATTCGGAAACAGATTAAAGTGCTGGAATACCATTCCCATCTGCTGACGGATCCCGTTTACGTCCGCCTTGGGGGCGGTGATTTCGGCGCCGTCAAAATAAATCTGCCCGCCGGTCGGCAGTTCCAGCAGATTCATGCAGCGCAGGAAAGTGGACTTGCCGGAACCGGAGGGGCCGATGATTACCACTTTTTCCCCGGTCTGAATCTCCGCGGAAATATCATCCAGCACCACATGGTCCCCGAAGGCCTTGGTCAGATGTTCGATCCGGATCAGTGTATTATCTTCGCTCACTTCGACGCAGTCTCCTTTCCAGTCTTCCAAGCAGCCATGTCAGAATCATGACAATGACAAGATACATAAGCGCGATGCCCACAAACGGCATCAGTGCCTGATAGGTTTTGGCCTGAATCGTCATAGCCACCTTCGTCAGATCCATCAGCCCGATCACAGTGACCAGGGAAGTATCCTTAAACAGTGTGATAAATTCATTTCCCAGGGCCGGCAGAATATTCTTCACTGCCTGCGGAATAATGATATCTTTCATGACATTTCCGTAGCTCATGCCCAGGGAACGGCCGGCTTCCATCTGGCCGATATCCACGGACAGGATTCCGCTTCGGATAATCTCCGATACATAAGCACCGGAATTGATCCCCAGGGCGATAATCGCGATGCCCAGCAGATTCCTGCTGGCGGCAAATACGACAAAGCCCCAGATCAGCAGCTGTACCATCATAGGGGTGCCGCGGATCACTGTAACATAGACCTGACAGATGCCGTTGAGCACCGAAAGTCCGAATCCTTTTTTTCCGCGTTTCTGCAGATACTGTGTGCGCACGACGGCCACCGCCACTCCCAGGATCAGTCCCAGGATCAGCGCGAATATCGTCAGAATAATGGATGTTCTCAGTCCGTTCAGGTACAGCTTCCATCTGCCTTCCGCCACAAAGCTCTGTATGAACTGATCTCTTAAACTGTTGCTTCCCACTTTCACTGTTCTCCTTGCGTAACGAAGGGGCAGCCTGATACCGCCCCTTCGGAAACTTCATACTTATTTCGTCCCGTCTGCTGTAATGTATTTGTCAATGATCTTCTGAACGGTTCCGTCTTTTTTCAGTTCGTTCAGAGCATTGTTGATCGCTTTGCGCAGTTCCGGATTCTTCTTGTTGATGCCGATGGCATATTCTTCTTCCACATAGCTGGAATCCAGAATCTTCAGGCCGTCATTGTTCTTTACAAATTCCTTGGCCGGTTCGCTGTCGATGACCACTGCATCTGCCTTGCCGCTTACCAGGGCCTGGACTGCAGTCGCGCCGTTGGTATACGCGGTCACATGGTCAGCGCCGAAATCATCGGTGCAGTAGGTTGCGCCGGTGGTGCCTTCCTGTACGCCGATCTTTCCTGCCTTCTTCAGATCCTTGGCGGTCTTAATGGAAGATCCTTTCTTTACAATGATCTTCTGTACTGCCTTTGCGTAGGTGTCTGTAAAATCTACATTCTTCTTCCGTTCGTCATTTACGGTCAGACCGGCCATTGCCATATCTTCCTTGCCGCTCTGTACGGATGTAACCACTGCGGAGAAGTCCATATCATCCACCACCAGTGTCAGATCCAGTTTCTTGGCAATGGCTTCGGCGATCTCCACGTCGATGCCTTCGTAGCCGCCGTCATCCTTTGTCATCTCATAGGGCGGGAACTGGGCGTTGGTAGCCATATGCAGCTTGCCTTTTTCCACGGTGGAAACCGAAGCAGTCTCAGCGGATGTGCTGGACGCGGCAGAAGACGCGCCGCCTGCAGTGCCGGATTTGTCCGCGGAGGAACCGCATGCTGCCAGGCCGAGGGCCATGGCGCCGATTACTGCTGCGCTGATAAGCTTTGTCATTCTTTTTTTCATCGTTCTTTTCCCCTTCCAGAAAAAATATAAATCAGATTTTCTGCAGTCAGATACACACTTCCTGACTGTGTCACTTGAATATTTTAGCACAGCACATCAGCAAAAACAAACAGAAGCTTGCATATTATTCCATAAAATGTATATTTTCTGCTTTTTTCCTTATATTTTTTCATCCCCGGCCCGGGGTTTTCCACCCTGCTTCCCGAGAAATACAGCAGATTTGCCCTCCCCGCAGCCCCGCTTTGCTTGCACTTTCGCCGGAATGAAGTATAATCTTAACAACTGTACTTCGTGCTTACCGACCAATGCGCTGACAGATAAAGGAGCGAACCCATGGCAACACAGAATCTTACCCTGATGACCGATCTTTATGAAATGACCATGATGCAGGGCTATTTCAAAACCGGCAGCCGGAAAAACGTGGTCTTCGATGTCTTCTACCGCCAGAACCCCAGCAACGGAGGCTACGCCATCTGCTGCGGTCTGGAGCAGGTGGTGGAATATATCAAAAACCTGAACTTTTCCACAGATGACATCCGCTATCTGGAATCCCTGAAAATCTTCGATTCGGATTTTCTGGACTATCTCAGCAGATTCCGTTTTTCCGGCAGTATCTACGCCATTCCGGAAGGCACCGTGGTCTTTCCCCGGGAGCCTCTGCTGAAAGTCGTGGCCCCTATTATGGAAGCCCAGCTCATTGAAACCGCCCTGCTGAATATCATCAACCATCAGACCCTGATTGCCACGAAAGCTTCCCGGGTATGTTACGCCGCGGAAAATGACAGCGTCATGGAGTTCGGCCTGCGCAGGGCCCAGGGACCGGATTCCGGCATCTACGGTGCCCGGGCTGCTGTCATCGGCGGCTGCGTCGGCACTTCCAATGTGCTCACCGGCCAGGTCTTCAATGTACCGGTGAAAGGCACCCATGCCCACAGCTGGATCATGAGCTTCCCGGATGAATACACTGCGTTCCGGAATTATGCGGAACTTTATCCGGACGGCTGTATCCTTCTGATTGATACCTATGACACCCTGCGCTCCGGGCTGCCCAATGCGATCCGTGTCTTCCGGGAAATGAAGGAAAAAGGCGTCACCCTGACAAACTACGGCGTCCGTATGGACAGCGGCGATCTGGCTTATCTGTCCAAGAAAGTCCGGGCCGAACTGGACAGAGCCGGCTTCCCGGATGCTATCATTTCCGCTTCCAACGATCTGGATGAATATCTGATCCAGTCCTTAAAACAGCAGGGCGCCGCCATCACTTCCTGGGGCGTCGGCACCAGCCTAATCACCTCCCGGGACTGTCCTGCCCTGGGCGGCGTGTACAAACTGGCTGCCATAGAAGACGAGAACGGCCGCTTCATTCCCAAGATCAAATTATCGGAAAACACGGAAAAAATCACCAACCCGGGCAACAAGGAGATCTACCGCATTTACGACAAAACCAGCGGCAAGATCCGTGCGGATCTGATCTGCATCGCCGGCGAGGAATTCGACCCTTCCGAGGACCTGACCCTGTTTGATCCCAACGAAACCTGGAAAAAGACCACCCTGCCCGGCGGGACCTACACGCTGCGCAGGCTTCTGGTTCCCGTATTTGAAAACGGCAAATGTGTCTACTCCTCTCCGACAACCATGGAAATCCGCGAAATCTGCGCCCGGGAAAAGGACACCCTCTGGGCAGAGAATAAGCGGTTCAACAACCCGGCGGAAGTCTATGTGGACCTTTCGGACCGGCTCTATGAGATGAAACGGCAGGTCATCAACGATTTAAGTTCCGTGAAATATTAAGCGGAGTTACAAAAGGCCCGGAGAACGGCATCCGACGATGCCGCCCTCCGGGCTTTTTCTATGACAGCTGTTTTCTTTTCTATTTCTTTCGGTTTAATTAAATCCGTATACCTTCTGTACCACCATATAGATCACC
Source organism: Clostridium sp. SY8519 (assembly GCF_000270305.1). NCBI lineage: Bacteria > Bacillati > Bacillota > Clostridia > Eubacteriales > Clostridiaceae > Clostridium > Clostridium sp. SY8519. The sequence continues at coordinate 570,269 of NC_015737.1, forward strand.
ACCACAAGCTTGTTTCCCAGCTTGCCCGGCAGATTAAAGACAAACTCCATAAAATGGCGGGTCAGCCACCGGTACAGCTTCGGGTAGCCGGTTTTGATATAACGCCAGAATTCTCTTTTTTTCCGGATATTTTCATCGGTATTGGACTTGATCAGCAAAATCGTTGTGACCATGGTCACAATCTCGATAAAATTTAGCATGTACTGCCGCAGGCGCTCATTTCTGATCTTCCAGGGATCGTATGCATCAATCAGAAGCTTGTTGACCCGCAGCTGCTGGTCGATCCTGCTGATCATCACCTTTTCATTGACTGACTGATCCTCCCTGCCGATATAGTAACGGTAAAAGTCCACATCCAGATAATACATCCGCTTCACATACGGCATCGGAACATAGACAAAGAGATTATCCACATAAAAGGTGTGTTCCGGCAGTTTCAGGCCACATTCCCGCAGAAGCGCCGTCCGATAGATAATGGAATGCATGAGGAAATACTTGCCCAAACCGAAGCGGCGGGCGTCTTTCCATCCGAACAGCTGATTCACCGGAATGATCTTGTGATAATGAACCCTCTTTTTGTGGCGGGCACCGACTTTCTCATAAACGAAGTTGCTGATCAGCATATCAATGGTGCAGTCCGCCGCCGTAAGGGAAGCCAGTGTGTTCAGGATCCGGCGGTAGGCAATTTCATCCACCCAGTCATCGCTGTCGACGACTTTGAAATATTTGCCGGTGGCAATGCTCATCGCTGTGTTCAGCGCGCCGCCGTGGCCTTTGTTCTCCTGATGCACTACCCGGATGATCGAGGGATACTCCTGTGCGTAATGATCGGCAATCTCTGCTGTCCGGTCTGTGGATCCGTCATCTACTATAATGATCTCTACCGGATCGCCTCCCGGAATCAGTGTCTTTAAGCAGCGGTCCATGTAATCCTGCGAATTGTAGCAGGGCACTGCGATTGATAATAGTTTCGTCATTTTCTCACCAGATAACTATTTTCCGATCAGACCCGGAAACTGTCTGATCCACCGCCCCCATTGGCGGAATTCTGCTTCCTGCAGACATCTGTCTGCCGCATAGTAGGTACAGTATAGCAATAATAGAGATAAATTACAAATCACATCTCATCTTCCGCCTTCCCGAAAACACCGGCGTATTTCACATAAGCGGAAAAGGCAGAGGGAATCGGATAACGTCCTGCCGTATCCTCCGGTTCAGCAAAAATCATGCCTTCCGGCCTGCGGCTCCCGGGATCCACCTGAATCAGATAGCCGGTCATATGCCATTCCACATGGGAAAAAATATGTTTCGCGTCTTCCACCCGCCGGATCCGCAGCGGTGTCAGGCCCATGCGGTCTGCCGTCTGCGCGGCCTCTCCCTCGTCCAGTGTCTGCTCCACGTTGGGGAATTCATACAGTCCGGCCAGGAGTCCCCGGGACGGCCTGCGGTGCAGCAGCACCCGCTCTCCCGCCCGGATAATCAGTACGGTTCGGTGCTCGATCCGGCGTTTTGCCCCTTTTGTCCTGACCGGCAGCTCCCCGATCCGGTTCTCTGCCTTTGCCCGGCACATCCGGTTCCAAGGGCAGGCATCACACAGCGGCGCTCCATTCGGCAGACAGACTGTGGCGCCCAGTTCCATCAGCGCCTGGTTGAATCTGCCCGGCTGCGGCATGGGCGGATCCTGCATAAACGCCAAAAGCTGCTTTTCCGTACGGGTCTTTACGGACTGTCTGGCAATGTCCGAATCGTCCCCGAAGACACGCATGAGAATCCGCAGCACATTGCCGTCCACCGCCGGCACCGGAATGCCAAAGGCGATGGACGCCACCGCTCCGGCTGTATAACTGCCGATCCCGCGCAGAGAACGCAGTTTTTCGTAATCCGCCGGCAGACGACCGCCGTATTCTTCCATTACGGTCTGTGCCGCCTTCTGCATGTTTCTGACGCGGTTATAATATCCGAGGCCTTCCCAGAGTTTCAGAAGCTTTTCCTCCGGGCACCTGCTCAGCGCCGCCACATCCGGCAGTTCTTTCAGAAAACGCGCGTAATACGGCCTGACTGCTTCCACCCGGGTCTGCTGAAGCATAATCTCCGACACCCAGACATGATAGGGCGTCGGATCCTGCCGCCAGGGCAGAACCCGGGCATTGACCACGTACCAGTCCGTCAGCGGCTGATACAGCTGCGCAAGTGAAATCTCTTCTGCCATAATTTTTTCCTCTTTTTCTTCTGTTCCTTTGTACTGCTGCATGATTATTCTGTCATAGTTTTGATCTGTCATAGTTTGTTCTGTCACATTCTGCCGGATCTTTTCCCCCGGCAGTTCCTTCATCATAGCATTTATGCATTGGACTGGAAACAAGAAATTTCATGGCCGAATATTCTTTTTTTCTGTCAAATGGTGTATACTGTTTTATAAGTGAATCAACAGACAAAAAGGAGGAAAACAAAATGAATAATCTTATCCTTGAAGTTGAAGACAGCATTGCTGTATTAACCATCAACAGACCCAAAGCCCTCAACGCATTAAACAGCGAGACTCTGGACGAGCTGAACACCTGCCTTGCAGAGGTAGAAGCACGGGACGACATCAAAGTGCTGATCCTTACCGGCTCCGGTGAAAAATCTTTCGTTGCAGGCGCAGACATCAAAGAGATGGTTGGCTTTACAGCAGCTGAAGCACGTGCGTTCGGTATGCGCGCTGCGGAGCCTTTCTTTAAACTCCAGAACATGCGTCAGGTTACCATCGCCGCAGTCAACGGCTTCGCTCTGGGCGGCGGATGCGAGATCAGCATGGCATGCGATATCCGCATCGCTTCCGATAACGCAATCTTCGGCCAGCCGGAAGTGGGCCTTGGCATCATCCCCGGATTCGGCGGCACACAGAGACTTGCACGTCTGGTAGGCATGGGACGCGCAAAAGAGATGATCTTTACCGCATCCAACATCAAAGCAGACGAAGCTTACCGCATCGGTCTGGTAAACAAAGTCGTTCCGCAGGCAGATCTGATGGCTACCGCCAAGAAGATGGCATCCAAGATTGCCCGCAACGCAAGCTACGCAGTATCCATCGCCAAAGCAGCCATCAACAACGGCTACGACATGGATATCAAGAACGCAGTGGAATATGAGGCAAACCTCTTCGGTCTGACCAACTCCACCCACGACAAATTAGAAGGCATGAACGCTTTCATCGAAGGCAGAAAAGAAAAGAACTTCACAGATTTCTGATTTCCTTTGTCCCCCAGTACCCCCGCGGCGTTGACATTTGTCCGCCCCGGGGGTATTTTTATTTTTATGCAGAATATTGTTTTTTGATGGGAAAGGACGAAACCGGATATGATGAATAAAAAAATAGCGCTGATCGGATGTGGAAATATGGGAACCGCCATTGTCAAAGGCCTGCTGTCGGCCCAGGTGTTTGCCCCCGGAAATATCATGGCATGCACTTCCCGCCGCCTGACCGCCGATGCCGTCAGCGACCGCTTCTCCATTCAGGCTACCACTTCCGCCTCGGATGCCGCTGCCTTCGCGGATATCCTCCTGCTGGCAGTAAAGCCAAACAAATTCGCTGAAATCATCCCCCAGATTCGGGAAACCGTCAGCAGTGAAACCCTGATTATCTCCATTGCGGCAGGCCAGCCCCTGGCCAAAATCCAGGAAGCCTTCGGCCGCCCGATCCGTCTGATCCGGGCCATGCCCAACACGCCCGCCATGGTCGGCGCTTCCATGAGCGCCCTGTGCCGCAATGATGCCGTAACCGACGAAGACATGGCCGTGGCCCTGCAGATTTTCAACAGCTTCGGTGAAGCCGAAGTCATTGACGAGTCTTTGATGGACGCTGTCGTAGGTGTCAGCGGCTCTTCGCCCGCCTATGTGTATATGTTCATCGAGGCAATGGCCGATGCCGCAGTGGCCGACGGCATGCCCCGGGCCCAGGCGCTGCACTTTGCCGCCCAGTCTGTCGCAGGCGCCGCCCGCATGGTACTGGAAACCGGCAGCCATCCCGGCGAGCTGAAAGATGCCGTATGTTCGCCCGGCGGAACTACCATTGAAGCAGTAACGGTCCTGGAAGAAAAAGGCCTGCGCTCTGCCGTAATCGAAGGCCAGCGGGCCTGTGTCCGCAAATCCAGAGATATGAGCCGGCAGTAACCCCGCCGGCTTAAGTTCCCGCTGTCAGGAGGGCAGCCATGATGGGAATGGTCACCATGGAACAGATGGTAGACAGGGCCACGCCAATGGCTGCCGCCTGGTTCTGCCGTTTGTTCTCGCCGGATACCATCGCCACCAGGGAGGCCACCGGCATACCAGTGGATATAGTACAGATCGCGATCAGCGTGGGATCTGACAGGAACAGATGGAGGAACCCCCAGACAATGGCCGGGATCACTGCCAGACGCAGGGGAAGCATGATCCATACCCCCTTCTCCTCCCGGATCTGCCGCATGGAAACTGCCGCCAGCGAGCTGCCGATGCAGATCATGGACAGGGGCGTGGTCATGTTGCCCACAAAACTTACCACGGAGTAAAACGCCTCCGGCAGCTGTATATTTCCGAAGTAAATCACCAGGGCAATCACGCTGGCAATCAGTCCGTTATTCAGAATATCCCGGAGGGTGGTTTTTTTCACCGGCTTCGGGTGATCTTCCAGGGAAGCGTCCTTTTTAAAATAATGGGGGCCCAGGGTAAACATAAACAGATTAAAGGGCATGTTAAAAATTGTAACATAGAAGATTGCCACATCGCCAAACAGGGCCTGCACCACGGGAAATCCCATAAATGCCGCGTTTGCAAACACAAACATGCAGATATAGGTCCCTTTCAGAAATTTCGGCACTCGCATGATCCCGGTAAATACATAGCCCAGTCCGATAAACAGAAAATAGGACAGAATCCCGGCGATAAAAATACGGATAACCGCCTCCGGATTGTCATGGGGCACGGAAGCCACACTGTTGATGATAATACAGGGGCAGGCAATCTGCACAATCATGGCGGACAGCCCCCCGTTCACCCTTTCATTGAATATATTCTTTTTAAACAGATAAAAGCCGATCCCCATGGTGATCAGCAGCTTGCACATCGTAACGGCAATCGCCATACCCATCCTCTCCTCTCTTTCTGAACGCTCAAAATTATATCCCCCTGCCCCGCGGCCTGTCAAACCGTCTCCGCCGCCTGCAGAGATTTTACTGCCACTGTTTCCCTGTTTTCCGCTCTTCGTTCTCCGTTTCCGTCTGTCCCGGCGCTGCCGTCTGCCGGAAAGGCAAAACCGCCATCTTCCATGCGAAACATCTTGAATTTTCACATCGGAATCTATATACTGAAAGTGTTATCCGGTGGTTCTCCGCGAAAGAGGAAAATGAAATAAGGAGATTGTGTTATGAAGAAATTTGCGCAGGAATTCCGTGAATTCGCATTAAAGGGCAACATGTTTGACCTGGCTGTGGGTATCATCATCGGCGGTGCGGTTACTGCTATTGTCAATTCAATCGTCAGCGACCTGATCAACCCCATCATCGGTATCTTCACCGGCCATATCGATTTTTCCAACCTGTTCATCTCTCTGGACGGCAAACATTATGAATCCATCGCAGCGGCTCAGGCCGCAGGCGGCAATATACTGAAATACGGTTCGTTTATCTCCGCAGTGATCAACTTCTTCATCATTGCGCTGGTGATTTTCTGTATGGTCAAAGCCATCAACCGCATGCGGACCAAATTCGAAAAACCTGCCGCAGAAGCTCCTGTGGATACCAAGGTATGTCCGTACTGCCAGTCCACCATCCCCCTTGCAGCCACCCGCTGCCCGCAGTGTACTTCCCTGCTGAAGGATGACGACATCAGACCGGACGCATAACAGCAGACCCATCCGTGAGCAGCCTCATCAAGCGGCTGCTCTCTTATATTCAATTATATTCAATTCCGGCACAGCAAAGAGACTCCGTTGTTACGGACCCTCTCTTTTTCTGCAAATAAAATCTATAGAAAGAAAACATGAGGTGAGCTCCTATGGGCGATACGATTATCCCGAAACACTACAAATCAGATCTGGATCTTTACGAGACACAGATCGCCATCAAAACAGTCAAAGACTTTTTCCAGAGCCTGCTGGCCAAAAAGCTGAACTTATCCCGGGTCACAGCCCCGCTGTTTGTGGACCCGTCCAGCGGCCTGAACGATGACTTAAACGGCGTGGAACGCGCCGTATCCTTTGATATCTGGGAACAGAAAGGCCGCACTGCCGAAGTGGTGCACTCCCTGGCCAAATGGAAACGCTTTGCCCTGAAAAAATACGGCTTTGCGGAAGACACCGGCCTTTACGCGGACATGAACGCCATCCGCCGGGACGAAATCACCGACAACATCCACTCCATCTATGTGGATCAATGGGACTGGGAAAAAATCATCAGCAAGGAAAAGCGCAATCTGAACTACCTGAAGGATACCGTAAAGGAGATTTACAGCATCCTGCGAAAAACCGAGCTTTACATGTCCATCCAGTATGATTACATTGAAGAATTTCTTCCGAAGGATATCTTCTTTATCACTACTTCCGAACTGGAGGAAATGTTCCCGGACAACACACCAAAAGAACGGGAATACTATATCACCAAGGCAAAGGGCGCTGTCTGCCTGATGCAGATCGGCGACAAACTCGCCAACGGCGAACCCCATGACGGACGGGCTCCGGACTACGATGACTGGTCCCTGAACGCGGACATCCTGGTATACTATCCGGTGCTGGACATCGCCCTGGAACTTTCCTCCATGGGCATCCGGGTAGACGAAACCGCCCTGGCCAGCCAGCTGAAAAAAGCAGGCTGCGAAGAGCGCGCGAACCTTCCTTTCCAGAAAGCCATCCTGGACCGGGAACTGCCTTACACCATCGGCGGCGGAATCGGTCAGTCCAGGATCTGCCTCTTCTTCCTGCGCAAGGCCCATATCGGAGAAGTCCAGTGCTCCCTCTGGCCGGAAGCAGATCTGAAAAACCTGGCAGAACACGGTATCACGCTTCTGTAACCTGCACGGTCCGCGCGTTACAGGCTGTGACACAAAAAACGGGACGGTGTGGTTTCCAAGAACCACACCGTCCCGTTTTTTCATGGGCTGCCGGTTTCCCGGCAGCCCTTTTTTACTGCTCTTACTGCTGTGCGCGGGATCCGCGGATCACATTGCGCTTTCCCGTCCGATGCTTTCCTTCGGAAGGAACAGGGAGGCAATCAGGGCGATCACCGCGAGAATGGTAAATACCAGGAATACCCGGGCAAATCCGCCGGATACATTTTTGCCTGCCGCCAGAAGTATTCCCGGAATAATCAGGAATGCCAGCGTACGGATGCCTACTACAAAGGGTACCATCAGTTTATTGGCCTGCGCGAAATCGAATCTGCCGAAGACGCTGATGCACATGGAAGGCATCAGGTTGCCCAGGCCGCCGTTTAAGCATGCGAAAATGACTATGCTGGTAATGGTCAGGCCATGGGATCGGCTGCTGCATCCCAGTGAGGAGAGCAGCATCATGACTGCCCAGATCACGGTAAAGATCACAACGGTCTTTTTCGTGCCTGCCGCCTGGTCAATCAGTCCCCAGAGATAAGAAGCCGGAATGCCGATCAGGGAAGCGATGGTCAGCCACATAACTGCGGTATTCGGACCGAAACCGATGCTGACCATACGGGGAACCATCTGTGAGATTGTTCCTACCAGTCCGATGAACAGGAAGCCGAAGACAATCACCAGAAGCCAGAAGGCCGGTGTGCGGAACAGCTTTCCTACTGTAAAATCTGACTGATAGTGGGAGAACAGCTCCATGTTTGCTTTTTTCTCTGCTTCAGAAATCTCTTCGTTATCCGGGAATGCGCCGGCCTCTTCCGGATAGGATTTCACTGCCAGGATCATTACAACTGCCAGAACCGCCATGATTGCCACCATCATGTAGAACGGTGCAGCAAATCCGACCTTTGTCAGCAGCACCTGGAATACGGCCACCGTAATGGCACTGTCCAGCGGCATACCCATGGTCGCCCATCCCAGGGCAAGTCCCTTTTTCTTCGGGAACCAGTTGCTCATCAGCTGCTGGGTAACCACCAGATTCACTGTGTTAGACAGTGCGGTAATAATGGTTGCCACCACAGCAAACTGCTGCAGGGTGGCGCATCTGCCATAGAAGAACCACAGCACTGCCAGTGCGAACATCATGATAACTGCCGGTCCCTTCACGCCTTTGCGTGAAATAATGTGGCCGGCGATCAGTGCCAGCGGAATGCCCACAAATCCGCCGACCGCAGAAAAAATCAGCAGCGGGCTGTCGGAAGCCATCCCGAAGGTATGGGCGAATCCGCCGGTGACCACATTTAACGTGTCCGGTACAGCACAGGTAAACATGTAGATCAGCAGCGTAAAGATAATGATCCACCATCCCTTTTTACCAAAATTGCTTTTCATAACTCCTACTCCTCCTTCACTCCAGTGACTGCGCCGCCGGACATTCCCGCCTTCTGCCGCGGCACGGGGCTTAAGCGCCCGACACCCGGTTCCGCAGTCTGTTCCATGGATTCTTACACTTACAGTATAACAGCTGACGCTGTCCCTGCGTACATCGTTTTTGCATATCCGTGACACCCTTTCCACTGTATCAAAGGTCTTTGATTCCCCTACGCTGCAGGTTCATTCCTCCCGCAAAAACCTTCCGGCACCCGGCCGCGTTCCCCACGCCCTCTTATTCCAGATGCTGCTGCATAAAATCCGCGAGATTTCTGGCTTTTGTGGTATATTCCCCCATCTTCCACGCCATGCAGATCTGCGCCAGTTCCCGGTCCCCGGGCTGGGGATAAAATTTCAGGCTGTCTTCCATCCCGTTCATGATATCTTCATAGACAAACGTCACACACTTTCCGTTGACCAGCGCAATCTGCAGGTTGCTTTTGGACGTGTATTCCTTTATCCGCACATTCGTCAGCCCTTCATCATGTTCCAGACGCTGCTGCAGGCGCAGTTTGTGGTCCAGGGAAACACTGGGGGAAAGCACGCCCCACACTTCGTCTTTCAGATCCGCAAATTTCAGATTCCTGCGGGAGGCACAGGGATGATTCTGGGAAATCACGATTCCGATCTCTGTTCTGCCAAAGGGAAGGGGACGGATATACAGATCCCTGGTTTTTTCCAGTTCGGACTGGAACGTAATCAGCAGATCCAGCTTCCCCTCATCCATCCATTCCAGCGCAGTATTCACCGGAAGCACCCGGTACTCCACTTCCAGTTCCGGATTTTCCCTGCTGAAGGAGAGAATCGTCCCTGCCAGGCGCTGCTCATCATAACTGCTGAACCCGCCCAGGCCGATGCGCAGCCGCTGATTGTCCGGATGGGTACTGTCCCGGATCCGGTCGATCAGGGTCTGGTGCTGACGGAGGAGCTCACTTTCCACTTCATAAAACAGTCTGCCCTGTTCCGTCAGAACCACACCGGTATTTCTGCGCTGAAACAGTTTTACCCCCAGTTCATTTTCCAGTGATCTGATCTGCCGGCTGACGGTCTGCTGACTGATAAACAGATGCATCGCCGCCTTTGAAAAACTCCCTGTTCCCGCCGCTTCTACGAAGCACGCGATCTGTGCGATTGTCATATTGCTGTTCCTCCTGTCTTCTGTGGTTCCCGGTTTCTTTTACTTTACCACAAAACCATGCCCCGGCAAAATGCGCCGCCCCTTTTCCCGAGATCTCCCGGTACAGCCGTTCCGCTTCACCGGTAAATGGAATTTTACCTGAAATCCGGTTGAACTCTATCCCCCAACGCGGTAAGATCCATAGCAGAGAGAGCATCGGGCCCTGCCCGGGAAAGAGGGGGAAAATGAAAAAATATCTGATGGGAGACTCACAGCGGGAACTGCTGGACGCCACGCTGGAACTCGGCCGCCGCATGGTCCAGTCCGGCGCGGAAGTCCGCCGGGTGGAGGATACGATCCGCCGGGTGCTGCGGGCCTATCACGCCAAATCCGTGGAAGTATTTTCGATCTCTTCCATGGTACTGTGCACGGTGCGCTACGCAGACGGAACCATCTGGACCCAGAGCAAACGGATCATCGGCTATGGCGTCAATCTGCGCAAACTGGAGCTGTACAACGCCCTGGCCCGGGAGATCTGCCGCACGCCGCTTTCCCCCCAGGAATTCCGTTTCCGCCTGCAGGAAATTGCCCGCAGCAGAAACAGGGACTGGGTGGATGCGGCCTGCTACATGCTCAGCGCAGGCTCCATGGCTCCCTTTTTCGGGGGCAATCTCGCAGACGCGCTGGCAGCGGCCCTCCTGGGACTGGTTGTCTTTATTTTTGACCGCTTCCTGAAAACGCCGAAAACCAACACCATCGTCTATACGCTTTTCGCCTGCCTGGTCAGCGGCCTGCTGTCCATCGGTTTCGTGCGGATCGGACTGGGCACCCATTTAGATAAAATACTGATTTCCGTAGTCTTCCTGTTTATCCCCACCCTTGCCTTCTGCAACTCCATCAAGGATATGCTCTACGGCGATATTCTGACCGGCATGTACCGTCTGGTGGAGGCGCTGCTGATCGCCACGGCGCTGACCGCCGGCTTCTTTCTCGCCAAACTGCTGCTGCACAGCGTCAGCGTCCCGGTTCCCAGCATTCCCATCAATATCATTCCGTGGCCGGAGCAGCTGGTTCTGGCATTTCTGGGTTCCCTGGGGTTTTCCGTTTACTTCCGGATCCAGCGGAAACGCATCCTGGAAGCCGCTGTGGGCGGCATACTGGGCTGGATTGTCTATCTGCTGGTGGACTATGTCAGCGGCAGTCTTTTCCTCTCCAACGCGGCTGCAGCCATGGCCATTGAATGCTACGCGGAAGCCGCGGCCCGGCTGTGGAAAGCCCCGGCCAATATTTTCCTGATTCCGGCTGTCGTTCCGCTTCTCCCCGGCGCCAGCTTCTACCGCTGTATCAACGGTCTGATGGGGGATAACCTTTCCCAGTGCTACGACGCCGCCAAAAGCCTGTTTCTTACTACTGCAGGCATAGAAATCGGGTTCCTGCTGGCCTTTATTGTGTTTTTCCGCTCCGTCCAGTTCTTCCGAGAAGGCCTGCGCTTCTACCGGACAGAACGGCAAAGATGAAGAAACCGCTTGTCTCAGCCCCCATATTGTTCTAAGATGTATTCAGAACGATTGAAAAGAAAGGAGACCCCCCTATGAAATGTCTTGTTCTCATCAAAGAAGTCCCAAGTGTTTCAGAAATACGCATTGACCCGTCTACCCACACCATCGACCGTGAGAATGTCTCCCGGATCATCAACCCGGCAGATCTGCATGCCGTAGAGGCGGCGCTGACCCTGGCCTCCGCCGCGGACGACGAAGTCACAGCCATTACCATGGGTCCGGACAGTTCCGAGACCATCCTCCGGGAAGTGCTGGGCATGGGCGTCAAACGCGCCTTCCGCATCACAGATCCCCAGCTTGCCGGCGCGGACACGCTGGTGACCGCACGGGCACTGGCGGCTGCCGCAGAGCAGACCGGCCCCTATGACGCGATTTTCTGCGGCGCCCGCTCTGTTGACGGCGCCACCGCCCAGATTCCGGGCAAAATCGGCGCCTTAGCGGGCGTCGGCATTCTTACCCAGGCGGCGAAAATGGAAATCACTGACACCGGCCTGACGATCATGCGCAAAGCCGGCGCCGGCTACGAACAGCTTTCCGCTGATTTCCCCCTGATCTGCTCCGTCACCGAAGATCTGAACAAACCCCGCGGGGTCAACATCAAAGGCAAGCTGGCCGCGAAAAAAGTGGAAATTCCCGTCCTGGACGCCGCTTCTCTCGGCCTGTCGCCGGAGCAGTTAAAAAGCCCGTCCCAGGTACTGGCCCTCTTCCCTCCGATTCGTCCGGACCGGGGTATCTTTATTCAGGGAAATGACGATGAACAAAAGGCAGAGACCCTGACCGACCTTCTGCTGGACAAGAATTATTTTTAAAAGGAGGGCTTTGTTATGACCAATCATAATATCTGGGTTATTTTTGAACTGACCAATCACACACCGAAACGCGTCAGCCTGGAACTGATGCAGAAGGCTTCGGACCTGGCCCGGGAAGCGGGACAGAAGGCAGTGGCCGTCATCGTGGACAGCGCACCCGCCGATGCCGCTGCAGCGGCTTTCGCCAATGGTGCGGACGAAGTCATCACCAATGCCAGTGACAGCTGCTTCGAAGACATCTGTTACATCACAGAAAAACTGGCCGCAGAGAATGCCCCGCTAGCCATTCTCATCGGATCCACAAACTTCGGCCATGACCTTTCCGCTGCCCTGTCAGCCCGCTGCGGCATGGGCCTGGCTGCCGACTGCACCGATGTGATTCTTTCCATCCAGGAAAGCGGCAGTGTGATCAACTGGATCCGTCCGTCCTATGACGGCAAACTGAATACCAATATTTCCATCAGCGCCTTCCCCCAGATCGGCACCTTCCGTCCGGGTACGCTGAAAGCTTCCGAGGATTTTCCGGCAAAGGCTCCCGGCGCGGTTACCGACGCAGCCATCGAAGTGCCTGCTTCGGTACGCCTGACCCGCTTCCTGGGATTTATCCCGGATGACGAACTGATGAAAACCAATATCGAAGACGCGGACATCCTGATTTCCGGCGGACGCGGCATGGGAAGCAAAGAAGCCTTCGACCAGCTCTTCGAACTGGCCAGACTGGTGGACGGCAATGTGGCCGCCAGCCGGGCAGCGGTCGATGAAGGCTGGACCGACAGGGACCGCCAGGTAGGCATTACCGGCAAGACCGTCACCCCTAAGCTCTATCTCGCCTTCGGTATTTCCGGCGCGGAACCCCATGTGGCGGGCATGAAAGAATCTGACGTCATTGTGGCGGTCAATACCGATCCCCAGGCGCCGATTTTTGATCTGGCCCACTATGGTGTAGTGGCGGATCTCCACAAGGTAATTCCCGTTATGATCGACAAGCTGAAAAACCGCTGATCATCCCCAGCAGTTTCTGACAGCATTTCATCTGACAGCGCCGGGGCATCCGGCCGCCATGATTCCTCATGGACGGCGGATGCCCCGGTATTTTTTTGCTTCTTATTCTTTTTCCAGGATTTCGCCGCTGCGGTATGCCTGCAGAAGCTGCTCCAGTTCTTCGATATTTTCCTGTAATACCTTGCCGGTATCCGTATCTCCGACCCGCTTGCGCTGGATGACGCCCTGTTTCAGGATAATCTCGGATTCCACATCCTGTTCCTTTAACACCGTGTCCTCCAGTGACAGGAAGGGCTGGTGGGCCGTAAGGATCAGTCCGTAGGAATTGTACGTCAGGGTATAACCTGCCAGTCCGGTGGTCTTCTGATATGCCTTGGAAAAACCGCCGTCTATGACAAGCACCTTGCCGCCGCATTTGGCGGGAGACTCTCCCTTCTTTGCCTTCACCGGCATATGGCCGTTGATAATATGGGAATCTTCGGAAGTCAGCCCGAATTCGTGTAGGATCCGGTTCACCACTTCTTTCTTCTCATACAGATGATAGTATGGATTCTTCGGCTCTTCGTGGGTTCGTTTGTCCGCGATGAAATAGCGTTCAAACGTGGTCATCTTATCTTTGCCAAACACCGGCGATTCCTTGTTTTTCCAGATAAACCAGAGAATATCCTGTCCCCGTTTCTTTTCTTCCGGATCTGTGGAAAAATATCCCCGGCGCGCATAAAAATCAAGGATGTCATACAGTGCCTTGCCCTTGTATTTTTTGCCGTAGATCTCCACCTCATTGAAGGTTCCGTCTTCCTTCAGCGGCACACACCCGTGAAACAGAAGATTTCCATTATATACTTTATACAGACTTCCCTTTTTGTAAAGGAACCGGATGTGCTCCTGCAGCCGCACACTGCCTTCAAAACTTGCCCGCAGCCGCCGGACCACTTCTTCCTCTTCCGGGGAAAGCTTGTAGGGATCCTTGGGATCCATCGTAGGGAAATTCGTATCTGTCAGCGGATACTCCACGCCATAGCACAGAACAGTGCCTTTCTTTAAATCAATTTTTTCCATGAGCAGGCGGTCATCCATATGGAACTCCGGATGCTTGCGGATCAGCTGTCCTTCCACTTTAAACTGAATGATGGCGATGGCTTTGTGCATCTTTTCATCCAGGCTCCGGTTCGTCTGATCATAGTCTTCATCATCCACGGTCAGATGGAAGGCCTTGCAGGGATCATTGGCGTAAACCTTCAGCGCCAGCTGGGCCAGCGGCAGAAGGTTGATGCCGTAATTGTCCTCCAGGATGGACAGATTGCCGTATTTGGCAGAGATCCGCAGCATGTTGCACATGCAGGCCTCGCTGCCGGCCGCTGCCCCCATCCAGATGATGTCATGATTGCCCCACTGAATATCCAGGGAGTGGTGCTTCATCAGTTCGTCCATAATCAGGTGGGGATACTGGCCACGGTCAAAGATATCCCCTAAAACATGCAGATGGTCAATGACAAACCGGCGGATCAGCTTGCAGAAATCTATGATCATTTCATCGGCCCGCCGGGTCTCGATGACAGAATTCACAATCTGCTGATAGTACGCCTCCTGGTCCGCAATATCGGTTCTGCCGTTCATCAGCTCGTCCATGATATAGGCAAAATCCTTGGGCATGGCCTTACGCACTTTGGATCTGGTGTACTTGCTGGCGGCCTGTCTGCAGACTCTGCAGAGTCTTAAAATCGTCACCCGGTACCAGTCTTCCAGTTCCTCTTTGTCTGTAATCTGCTTCTCAATCTGCCGGATCTTCAGTTCCGGATAGTAGATCAGCATAGAGAGCTGACGCTTCTCCACCACAGACAGGGACACCCCAAATTCGTCCTCGATCTTGCGGCGGACTGCGCCGGAACCGTTATTCATAATGTGGATAAACTGCTCGTACTCCCCGTGCAGATCGGAAATAAAATGCTCCGTCCCCTTCGGAAGGCTCAGGATTGCTTTCAGATTGATGATCTCAGTGGCCGCAGAGGAAATACTCGGGTACTGGTTGGACAGTACTTTCAGATATTTCAGTTCATGTTTGTTCAATGGTAACCCCCGTAAAAATAATCTCTTTTCCGCTGTCAGGAACGTGCCGCGATCACATCGCTCATGTCATAGTAGCCGGCCGGCTTTCCCTTCAGGAACTTGGCCGCTTCAATGGCTCCCTTGCCGAAAATAGCCCGGGAATAAGCGGTATGCTTAAAGGTGATCACTTCATCCATGCCGGCGAAAATCACTTCATGTTCTCCTACAATATTGCCGCCGCGCACAGCCTGAATGCCGATCTCATGGGGATCCCTGGCCTTGCGCTCCCGGCTTCTGTCCAGTTTGTATTCATAGGCATTGTCCAGCGCCTCATTCATGGAGGCTGCCAGCGCCAGCGCAGTGCCGCTGGGGGCATCCAGCTTTCTGTGGTGATGCTTTTCCACAATCTCCATGTCAAATCCTGCCGGTGCCAGTGTTCTGGCGGCGGTCTTTAACAGCGCCATCAGCGTATTGACGCCCAGTGACATATTGGCGGATTTCAGCACGGCCACCTTTTTGGCAGTCTCTGTTACCAGATCTTCCTGTTCCTTGGAAAGTCCCGTCGTGCATACAACGACCGGGATCTGTTTTTCCGCGCTGTATGCCAGCAGGCTGTCAATGCAGCTGACATGGGAAAAGTCTATGATCGCGTCCGCCTCCGCGTCGCACTCCGCGATGGTGCGGAATACGGGAAAGCCGTTCTGTGCTTCCCCGCTGATATCAATACCTGCCACAATCTCTGTATCCGAATCTTCCTGGCACAGTCCGGCAATCACCTGTCCCATATGGCCGTTGCAGCCGTTCATGATAATTCTAGTCATTCTTTCCTCGTCCTCCTTGGTTTATGATATAATTTTACCCCCGCGGATATGCGGGGGCAAGTATTTTCTTTGATCGGGGCTGCTGTTACAGCAGGCCGAATCTGGTCATTTCTGTTTTTAACTGTTCTCTGTGTTCTGCAGACAGCTCATACAGGGGCGCCCGCAGCGGGCCTGCCTTCATGCCCATGAGATCCATGGCGGATTTCACCGGGATCGGATTTACCTCACAGAACAGCGCGTTGATCAGCGGGATGGCATCCAGCTGCATTTTCGCGGATTTTTTTACATTTCCCTGCAGAAATTCGGTAACCATATCATGGGTGTACTGAGGCGCGATATTGCACAGCACGGAGATCACGCCGAGGCCGCCCAGGGAAAGCAGCGGAACCACCTGGTCATCATTGCCGGAATACAGTTCCAGATTGCCGTCACACAGGTTCATCATCTGAGCCGCCTGGGACAGATTGCCGGTGGCGTCTTTGATTCCCACAATCGCGTCGTTTCTCTTTACCAGCTCGGCCACTGTCTCCGGCTGGATGTTGCATCCGGTTCTGGACGGTACATTATACAGAATGATCGGTGTTTTGACTTCCTCCGCAATCGCCGAATAGTGGCGGATCAGTCCGTTCTGTGTGGCTTTATTATAATAGGGGGTCACAATCAGCAGACCGTCCACACCGTCCGCTTCCGCCTGTCTGGACAGTTCGATGGCTGTCCGGGTGCAGTTGGAACCGGTTCCTGCCACAACGGGAATTCTGTGTCTGGTGAAATCCACGGCGGCTTTCACTACTTTCATGTGTTCTTCTTCGCTTAACGTGGAGCCCTCGCCGGTGGTACCAGCGATGACGATGCAGTCACACCCGTGCTCCACCTGGTAGTCAATGTTCTCCTGCAGACCGTCATAGTCCACCTCATAATTGTCTTTCATCGGTGTGACAATTGCGACTGCTGCTCCTGTAAAAATAGGCATTATTTTCTCCTCCTCCGGAAATATTTACATAAAAAAAACGGCACATCCATGTGCCTATCTATCAGAATATGACACCGCCTGCAAATGGCGGTATTTCCATAATCCTGCGATAGCGCTCCATCGATCTCGATGACAGTCACTGAATTATTCATCCAGTGCCCAAGGAATCCCATGACAGGCTGTTATCCTTTCGGCGCTTTCCCCTTTCGAAGAGCTTCTCCTGCACCTGCTGCATCCGCTCCCCTACTCTTGAATCGCGCGACCTCTATCCGTTTCTATTAATAAGATATAGTACAGAATATCACCAGGCCGCGCGGCTGTCAACCCGGATTATTCCACATCCTGTCCGTCCTGCCGGCAGGTTTTCAGTTCATAGACACAGGGGATGCGGGATTTTAACGCCTCATCCAGCTTCTGCCCCGTCACAATCACCTGCATGTGCTCTTCACCGGAACCGGCCAGTTCCAGCAGCTCATCCGCCGTAATGATTCCATGGTCCACCAGTCCCAGCACTTCATCCAGGATCAGGATGTCGCACTCGCCGATCTGAAGCACTTTTTTGGCATAATTCAGGCCGTTCTTCATATTCATTACTTCATCGTTCCGGCATTCCGGCGGAAGCTCTTCAAACAGTTCCTTTGATTTCTGAAAACGAAAACAGCGGATCTCCGGCTCCAGACGGGTCAGATAGTCGAACACTTCGTCATCTCTCTGTTTCAGAAAACCGATGATGATCACAGACGCGCCCCTGGCAGCCTGCGTCACGGCATAGCCAAGCGCGGCGGCGGTTTTTCCTCTGCCATTGCCGAAATAAGCTCTGATATTGCTCATGGTTCCTGCCCCCCATATCTCTCCTGCATTCACTGCTCCGGCTAAAGTATCACATTTTGCGCAAAAAGGCAACCGGAAATAAACATTGCCTTTCTGCAGTTGCGTGATATAATAAACCAGTTAGGCAACTGTCTGTCCGGAACTTCCGTCAGGGAGGCACAGCGCTTTTCTGTTCCGGCCCGGACCCGGCAGCCGCCTGGATTCCAATTGATCAACAATTCCTCAGCAGTCAGGAAAGAAGGTTAACGATATGATTCAGAAAAGAGAAGATGTAAGGAACATCGCCATCATCGCCCATGTCGACCACGGCAAAACCACCCTGGTGGACGAACTGCTCAAGCAGTCCGGCGTGTTCCGTGAAAACCAGGAAGTACAGGAGCGTGTCATGGATTCCAATGATATCGAGCGGGAGCGCGGTATCACCATTCTCTCCAAAAACACCGCCGTATTTTATAAAGGCACCAAAATCAACATCATCGACACCCCGGGCCATGCCGATTTCGGCGGTGAAGTGGAGCGTGTCCTGAAAATGGTCAACGGTGTCGTCCTGGTGGTGGACGCGTTCGAAGGCGCCATGCCCCAGACCAAATTTGTACTGATGAAAGCACTGGCCCTGGATCTGCCGGTTATCGTCTGCATCAACAAAATCGACCGTCCGGAAGCCCGCCCCACCGAAGTCGTGGACGAAGTCCTGGAGCTTTTAATGGATCTGGATGCTTCTGACGAACAGCTGGACTGCCCGTTCCTGTTTGCTTCCGCCAAAAACGGCTACGCAATGCGCAGTCCGGAAGATGAGCCTAAGGATATGGTTCCTCTTTTTGAAACCATCATTGACCATATCCCGGCACCGGAGGGTGATCCGGATGCCAGCACCCAGGTGCTGATTTCCACCATTGACTACAATGAATACGTCGGACGGATCGGCGTCGGCAAAGTAGACAACGGATGCCTCCGGATCAATCAGGACGCTGTCCTGGTCAACCACCACGATCCGGACAAACAGAAGAAAGTCCGCATCAGCAAACTGTATGAATTCGACGGATTAAATAAGGTAGAAGTCAAAGAAGCACGGATCGGATCCATTGTGGCAATCTCCGGAATTGCCGATATCCACATCGGCGATACCATCTGTGATCCGGAAAACCCGACGGCTATTCCCTTCCAGAAGATTTCGGAACCCACGATTTCCATGAATTTCATCGTCAACGACAGTCCCCTGGCCGGCCAGGAGGGAAAATATATTACCTCCCGCCATATCCGCGACCGTCTCTTCCGGGAGCTGAACACCGATGTTTCGCTCCGGGTGGAGGAAACCGACAGCCCGGACAGCTTCAAAGTATCCGGCCGCGGGGAACTGCATCTGTCTGTCCTGATTGAAAACATGCGGCGGGAAGGATTTGAATTTGCCGTCAGCAAAGCAGAAGTTCTCTACCACACCGATGAAAACGGCAAAAAAACCGAACCCATGGAGCTGGCGTATGTGGATGTCCCGGATGAATTCACCGGCGCGGTCATCGAAAAACTCAGCCAGCGCAAAGGCGAGCTTCTGAACATGGGCAGCATTTCCGGCGGATATACCCGTCTGGAGTTCCGGATTCCTTCCCGGGGACTCATCGGCTACCGGGGAGAATTCATGACCGACACCAAAGGAAACGGCATCATCAATACTATCTTTGACGGTTACGCCCCCTACCGCGGCGATATTTCCTACCGCAAGCAGGGTTCCCTGATTGCGTTTGAACCGGGAGAATCCGTCACCTACGGTCTGTTCTCCGCCCAGGACCGCGGTACACTGTTCATCGGACCGGGTGAAAAAGTGTACTCCGGTATGGTCATCGGCCAGTGCTCCCGCCAGGAGGATATCGAGTTAAATGTCTGCAAGAAGAAACATCTGACCAACACCAGAACTTCCAGCTCCGACGAAGCCCTGACGCTGACTCCTCCGAAAATCCTGAGTCTGGAACAGGCGCTGGATTTCATCGACACCGACGAGCTGCTGGAAGTCACACCGCAGAGCCTCCGGATCCGCAAGAAAATCCTGGATCCCACCCTGCGCAAACGTGCCTCTTTCAGCAAAAAGAACTCCTGACGCATGTACGTCTGTCCATCCAGTCTGTCCGGCTGATGCGGACAGAGCCGGAAACAGCAGAAAACCGGCGGCGCCGCTTCCTTCTGGAAGCCGGCGCCGCCGGTTTTCTGCTGTCTGAAATCATGTTCCATGATTCCGGACGGTTGATTTATTTCATTGCTTTGAACCGTTCCAGGGCTGCCAGCGTATTCTCATACGTACCAAACGCGGTCAGCCGGAAGTATCCTTCTCCGCTGGGGCCGAATCCGGATCCCGGTGTACCCACGATGTTTACCTCATTCAGCAGGTAATCGAAGAACTCCCAGGAAGTCATCTGATCCGGTGTCTTCATCCAGATATACGGCGCGTTGATTCCGCCATAGACCTCAAAGCCCGCATCTGCCAGACCTTTGCGGATGGTGGCGGCATTCTTCATGTAATAGCCCACCTGTTCTCTGATCTGTGCCTTTCCTTCCGGTGTGTAGACAGCCTCGCCGGCACGCTGTACGATGTACGGCGCTCCGTTGAATTTAGTCCCGTGGCGGCGTGCCCACATAGCATTCAGAGAAGCGTCGCCGCATTTTAAGTCTTTCGGCACTACCGTGAAGCCAAGACGCACGCCGGTAAATCCTGCGTTTTTGGAAAAACTGCGGATCTCGATGGCGCAGGTTCTGGCGCCTTCACACTCATAGATCGAATGGGGAACATTTTCTTCTGTAATATAAGCCTCATAGGCCGCGTCAAAGATAATCACAGCGCCCACGCGGTTGGCGTAATCCACCCAGTCCTGCAGCTGGTCTTTGGTCAGTGTGGTTCCTGTCGGGTTGTTCGGCAGGCACAGATAGATCAGGTCCGGTGTTTCCTTCGGGAATTCCGGAACAAAGCCGTTTTCTCTGGTGGTCGGCATGTAAATCACATTGCTCCAGGTCTCGGTCTCCGCATTGTATACCCCGGTTCTGCCTGCCATTACGTTGGAATCCACATAAACCGGATAAACCGGATCGCATACCGCGATACGGCTGTCTTCGCTGAAGAGTTCCTGAATATTGCCGGAATCGCTCTTGGCGCCGTCTGATACGAATACTTCGTCTTCGTATACTTCACAGCCTCTGGCTTTATAGTCATTGGCCACGATCGCGCTTCTCAGGAAATCATAGCCGAGATCCGGCGCGTATCCCCGGAATGTCTCCGCTTTGCCCATCTCATCTACCGCGCCGTGCAGTGCCTGGATAATCGCGGGCACCAGCGGCTGTGTCACATCGCCGATTCCCAGGCGGATCAGCTCTTTCTCCGGATGCGCCTCCTGATATTCCGCAACTTTTTTCGCAATTGTACTGAACAGATAGCTTCCCGGAAGCTTCAGATAGTTTTCATTTACCTTGAACATACGATTCTCCTTTACTCCGTCCTATTCGTATTTATACGCCACACATCTTAACACAGCTGTTCTGTGAAAAAAAGGCATACCGAAAATGTCTACCGGTATACAATTATACAATCCCGGCCTTTCCCCTGCCTCACGGTCTGACCACCGGCTCCCTGACTGCCCGAAGCACCTCGTCATAACGCATATTCCCGCCGAAGAGATCCAGGGCGCTGCCAATTGTCACATTGACATGGTTCTGTCCCAGTTCCTTCAGCCGGGCCAGGTCCCGGAAACTGCCGACACCGCCCGCGTAGGTAACCGGTATCCGGTTCCAGGCGCCAAGCATGGCTGCCAGGTCTTCTTCGATCCCGGATGCCCTGCCTTCCACATCCACCGCGTGGATCAGGAATTCATCCGCATATTCTGCCAGCCGGTCCAGAAGCTCTGCCGTCACCTTTTCCCTGGTAAACTTCTGCCAGCGGTCCGTCACGATATAATAGGCGCCGTCTCTTTTCCTGCAGCTTAAATCCAGCACCAGATGCTCTCTGCCTGTGACTGCCAGCAGTTTTTCCAGGTTTTCATAATTTACGGTTCCGTCATGAAATACATAGGAAGTGACGATCACATGGCTGGCGCCTGCCTCCAGGAATTCCCGGGCATTCTCCGGATTGATTCCCCCGCCCGCCTGCAGTCCGCCGGGATAAGCCCGGAGTGCTGCCAGGGCCTGCTGCTTCGTCGCTTCATAATATTCGGAATCCTTTCCATTCAGCAGAATAACATGTCCGCCACGGATACCGTCTTTTTTGTAAAAATCCGCAAAAAACACACTGTCCTGCTCCGCGACAAAATTCTCTGCCGCCCGGTCCCCTTCATCCCGCAGACTGCCGCCTACGATCTGTTTTACTTTCCCATTGTGAATATCAATGCATGGTCGAAATTCCACATCTGTCTCCTGTTCGTTTTCTGTTTGTTTTTCTCCCATTCTACCGTACCGCCGCGGCATGCGCAAGAGTTCCGTTCCCCGCCGTCTGTCCGCCTGCCGCGGACAGGGTGCCTCCTTCATGGACTTTTGGAAGATTGCATTATTTTCATAGGAAATGCAAAAAAAGCTTGTCCGATTTTTCCAATTGTTTTCAATAAAAAAACACAGTATACTAGAAGTAATACGAAGCGGACGGATTTTACCTGAATATTCACACAGCCGGACACGAATCATCGTTCCGGCAGAATAAAAAGCCGTCCTTCACTGACTGACAGGAGAATTTAGGAGGAATATAACATGGCAAAAATCATTGGCGAGGGAATTACTTTTGATGACGTTCTTTTAGTTCCGGCATACTCAGAAGTGACACCAAATATGGTAGACATCTCTACTTATCTCACCAAAAAGATCAAATTAAACATCCCTATGATGAGTGCGAGTATGGATACTGTTACGGAGCATCGTATGGCAATTGCCATGGCGCGCCAGGGCGGCATCGGCATCATCCACAAAAACATGTCCATCACTGCCCAGGCAGAAGAAGTGGACAAAGTAAAACGCTCCGAAAACGGCGTCATTACCGATCCTTTTTCCCTTTCCGCGGATCATACCCTGCAGGACGCAGATGATCTGATGGCCAAATTCCGTATATCCGGCGTTCCGATTACTGATAACGAAGGCAAGCTGGTGGGAATCATCACCAACCGTGACTTAAAGTTCGAAACCGACTTCTCCAAAAAAATCAGTGAATCCATGACCAGCGAAGGTCTGATCACCGCGCAGGAAGGCATCACCCTGGACGAAGCCAAAAAGATCCTCGCCAAAGCCAGAAAAGAAAAACTTCCCATCGTTGATGTAAACTTCCACTTAAAGGGCCTGATCACCATCAAAGACATCGAAAAACAGATCAAATATCCCCTTTCCGCCAAGGATGACCAGGGAAGACTGCTCTGCGGTGCCGGCGTAGGCATCACCCATGATATGATGGACCGTGTGGACGCCCTGGTGGGCGCCAATGTAGACGCCATTGTCGTGGATTCCGCCCACGGACATTCCAAGAATATCCTGGACGCTGTATCCCGGATCAAAAACAAATATCCGGATCTTCAGATTATCGCCGGCAACGTTGCCACCGGCGAGGCAACGGAAGCCCTGATCCAGGCAGGCGCTGACTGTGTCAAAGTCGGCATCGGCCCCGGCTCCATCTGCACGACCCGTGTGGTTGCCGGTATCGGTGTGCCGCAGATTTCTGCCATTATGGACTGCTACGCCGTAGCCAAAAAATACGATATCCCGATCATCGCGGACGGCGGCATCAAATACTCCGGCGATCTGACCAAAGCCCTGGCAGCAGGCGCCAGCGTATGCATGATGGGTTCCCTCTTCGCAGGCTGCGACGAGGCTCCCGGCGAATTCGAACTGTATCAGGGACGGAAATACAAAGTATACCGCGGTATGGGTTCCCTGGCTGCCATGGAAAACGGCTCCAAAGACCGGTATTTCCAGGAAGACGCCCGCAAGCTGGTTCCGGAAGGCGTCGAAGGCCGTGTCGCTGCCAAAGGCAGTGTGGAAGATACCATCTTCCAGATGATCGGCGGTATCCGTTCCGGTATGGGCTACTGCGGAGCCAAAGATATTCCTACTCTGACAAAGACCAGCCACTTCGTCAAGATCTCCGCGGCTGCGCTTCGTGAATCTCATCCTCATGACATTCACATTACGAAAGAAGCACCGAACTACAGCATCGAAGAGTAATCAGCCGCTGTGCCGATTCCTTCCCGGATCATAGACAGGGGCTGTGAGAAATCACAGCCCCCAAAAATAAAGGGCATGGGAAAAATGATTTTTCCCATGCCCTTCGTTATTATTTTATTTACCTTCGAAATCTTCCGGCCGCCAGAACTGTCGCATTATGAACCGCTGCTGTCTGAGCTGCTGCCCGAACTGCTCCCACTGCCGGAGCTGCTTCCGCTGCCGGAACTGTTTCCGCTGTCAGGGGCAGTCGGTGCTTTTCCCGATGGTTTTTCCATCTGAATCCCTTCTTTTACCGATTTTACATCATCGCCGTCCATGGTAATCGTAACATAATCGCCCCTGGCAATATCACTGATATCAACGCTGTCACCCACCGTCACTTTCATCGTTTCATCCGACAGTGTCACCATGTCGCTGGGATCCATCGTTCCCGGCGCTTTTCCATCTGTGTTTTTTCCTGATTTTCCGGTATCTGAACTGCTGCTGTCCGAGCTGCTTCCGCTGCCGGAGCTGTTACTGCTGTCCAAGCTGCCTTCCTTTGCTCCGTTCGGGGCGTCTTTCGGTTTGTTCAGTTTCGCCACCTGGATGGTAATGGTACTGCCGTCAACTTTTGTGACTTTTCCATACACGGTATCAGAATCCGATGTCTTCTCTGAAGAAGTTTCGCCGGAAGAGGAAGCGGATGTGCCTCCGGATGAGCCGGAAGAGGACGAGGCCGTTCCACAGCCTGCGGCCAGTATTCCCACCAAAGCGGTACATCCGATGAGAGCAAATGCTTTTTTTAACTTCATAGGTATCTCCTTTCCTCACAGGAATGTATAATTCCTTCCTGTAATCATGAAATCTATCGGGTGAATGCCTACAAAGTACTACCGGAATATGGAGCAGAAGTGATAAAAGTGTGAGGATTCTGAGAACGCTCCTTTCCGGTTCCGCCGTTTACTGCCCGGCTGACCCGGTCCTTATGGCTGTACGCTCCGGTTCCGGCCGTTGATTGCCCGGCTGATCCGATCTTCCGGCTGTACACTCCGGTTCCGGCCGGTCTTCCGCCGGCCGACCGTCTGTGCGGTTCCCGGAAGGATCCTCCGGTAACGGATCTGTTTCCGGCTGATTTTCTTTCAGAAGATTCCGGTATTCCCTGGGAGACCGGTGATAGACCTCCTGAAAGGCGCGGTTAAACGTCCGCTGGCTGCCGAATCCTGACCGCATACAGATATCCGTAACGGAATCATCGGTATAGGCCAGCAGGCTCAGCGCGTATTCCAGACGGATCTCATTGACATACTGTTTGAAATTCTTGCAGATCACCTTGGAAAATACCCGGGACAGGGTATAGGGGCTGACGCCCAGCTCATGTCCGATGCTTTCCAGGGACAGATTGCTCTGAAAATGATCCAGAACATACGCAATCACCTGACAGAGCAGGCTGTTGTCCTCATTCTGCCCCCGTTTCCGAAGGCCAAGGGAATCCACGCTGCGCTCGATGATAATCGATACAAATGCCTGACCGATAACGGAATCTTCCTGTTTCAGCGGATACTCCCGCATGCTGTTCATTGCGTAGCGGATGTCCGGATGCAGGTCCCGGGCCCGGATCACCGGGCCGACGGTCTCATAAGCCTGTATCATCGGCAGAAACCGCTGCAGGGAAGAGGGAGATGCCCATACAAAAATACCGGAACCGTTCTCCAGTTCAAAGTTCTGGAACGAATGGATCTGGCCCGGAAACAGGATTGCGAAATCTCCTGCTTCCATATGATAAATCTGCCTGCTGACCGCCAGTTCAAAAGAGCCGCTTTCCACCAGAAAGCACTCCAGGGAATCGTGCAGATGAGGCGGCGCCTGATGCGGATGCCGGGCCACAACCTCAACTCCCCTTCCTTTTTTTCTGAAAAATGGAATCATATCTTCTTCATCTCCCGCAATTTTTGTCTACTTATTCCCGCCTTTTGGCACGAATTATAGCAATAACAAGCGTAGAATACAACAAGATTTTGATAAAACACTTCGTTTATACGATAAGGAAAGGACGTGATCCTATGACTCAGGAAATCATTGCCCTCGTGATTTTCATCGTTGTAATCACGCTGATCATCTCAGGCAAAGTCCATGAGACGACCGCGGCTTTGGCCGGCGCTGCCGCGCTTCTGATTACACACATCTTTACCATCACAAAGGCAATCTCTTATGTGGACTTTGATACCATCTGTGTCCTTGTGGGCATGATGATGTTCGTATCTGTAGTCAAGCACTCCGGATTATTTGAATATGTAGCCATTAAATGCGCCAAAATGGCAAAAGGCGATCCCTGGAAAATCATGGTTGCCTTCATGATTCTCACCGCAGTCTGCTCTGCGTTTCTGGACAACGTGACTACGGTCCTGCTGGTGGGACCCATGGCAATCATTATTGCCAAAATCCTGAAAATCAACCCCATCCCCATGCTGCTGGGACAGATCTTTGCCTCCAACATCGGCGGTACCATGACCATGATCGGCGATCCGCCAAATATCATGATCGGCAGCGCTGCCCATTTAAGCTTCCTGGACTTCATTGAAAACACCGGCGTTGCCTGCGTTATCGGACTGATCGCAGTCATCTTCGCCATGAAGATCGCCTATAAGAAAAAACTCAAGGCTGACGCCAAGGCGATTAAGAAAGTCATGGAGCTGGATGAAAACAAAGCCATCTCTGACAAACGCCTCTTAAAGATCAGCGTAGTAATGATCCTTCTGATTATCATTGCCTTTTTCTTCCATGACAAACTGGGCATCGAAAGCGGTACTGTAGCGCTGACCGCCGGTGTGGTGATGCTGCTCATCGGCCGGCAGGATGTGGAAGAAACGATTCATGATGTGGAATGGCCGACCATCCTGTTTTTCATCGGACTCTTTGTCTGTGTCGGCGGTCTGGAGGCCACCGGATTCATTTCACAGCTTGGCAGCCTGATCATGAAAGTATCCGGCGGTCATCTGGTAGCCACCATGCTGATTCTTCTGTGGGCTTCCGCGCTGATTTCCGCAATTCTGAACAATGTGCCGTTTATCGCCACACTGATTCCGCTGGTTCTCGCCCTCGGACATCAGGGAATGAACATTACCCCTCTGTGGTGGGCAATCTCCCTGGGCGCTTGTCTGGGCGGCAACGGTACCCAGATCGGAGCTTCCGCAAATGTGGTCTTAAGCGGTATCGCCGGCAAAAACGGCTATCCCATCTCCTTCTCGCGCTATACCAAAGTCGGAATGCCCGTCATGCTGATCACGATCCTCATTGCCACCGGATTCCTGCTTTTAAAATTCGGTCATTTAAGCTGATTTCTGCCGGAAGGCAGAACCGCGGCGGCAGGCCCGGAGGGTCTGCTGCCGGTTCTCCTTGCGGATCCCGGCCAATTGTCCTATAGTTTATAATAACAGGGAGGAATACAACCATGAAATATACGATAAACCCCATATCCGATGATCTTGTCAATACGGTGGTGCGTCAGCTGGGAGCCATTTCCGTCAAAACAAAAAGCGCCAATGTAAATGTCGCCACCTTTCAGCTGTCCGAAAATATACGAATCAAATATAAATACGAAATGAAGGAAGATGAGCCATTCTATCTGCAGCGGATCTCTCCGTATCCCCTGCTGATCGGCACATGCGAAACCACCGACCAGCTTCTGGCGATGCTGCGCAAAGATCTGAAAATGTTTCAGCGCGCTTACAAAAGCAGCAATTTTCCTGAGTTTCTGGCCATTATGACCAAACTGACGGAAGCGCGCCGCCGGACAGAAGATCTGTTCCTTCACTACAATATCCCCGCGGAAAGCCTGACACAGATCGACCAGGATCTTCTGGCGATCTTCCATGGTCTGCGGGACGCCAAACGCAGCGCCGCCCCCATCGCCGAGCCTGTTTTTCCGGATGACGATTTTCTGATGGAAGCCCCGGATCCTGCGGATACCGGTGATTCCGTCAGAGAAAGGGAATCAAACTGAATCTCGCTGCTGCATATCTGCAGAGAAGCTGCCTGATTTCTCTGCTGCCGCATATCTGCAGGAAAGCACCTGATTTTCCTGCTGCCGCATACCTGTACAGAAAGCCCCCGGGAAAATCCCGGGGGCTTTCTGCAAGGAATTGTATGTCAATCACCTGATTGATATCTGTGATTGGAGGGCTTTATTTGGATGCCTCCCCCTTTGCCGGAGCGGAAGGCTCAAAGTCCGGGATACTTCGTCTGGGCGACAGAAGCAGGAACCCGGTGTGCTCGTAGATGAATCCCATGATTCCCTGAGGAGCTGCCATAATAACTACAATGGCAATGATACCAAGCACGATATTGGACATACCCGGATAGTTATACATGATCTGGGTGATGATAACATAGAGAATCGATCCGATGATGGGGCCCTCCATGTATCCCAGTCCGCCGATAATTACCGCGAAGGTCATGGCAATGGTCCAGTTGATGGAAAATCCTGTGGACGGATTGATGTAAGCGGTCTTCATATACTGAGCGCCGCCGATCAGTCCCATCATGGTGCAGGCGATGACGTAGCATTTCAGCTTGGTTTTGTACAGCTCTACACCCATAACCTCTGCCGCGGATGTGCTGTCACGCATAGCCATCAGCGCAAGTCCTGTCTTGGAACGAAGCAGGCCGTATACCACCAGGGTGGCCAGCACCGCCACCACCAGAGCCGTCAGATACAGCACGGTGGGGGACATCAGGAATACGGATCCGATGGACCAGTCCTGGGCATATCCCACAAACTTCCAGTTTGAGAAGAAGATCGTCAGCGCTTCCGCTACAATCCAGGTACCGATGGCAAAATACACACCGCTCATTTTAAAGACTGCCGGTGACACCGCCAGGGCAAACAGTCCGCAGATCACCGCGCCGATAATGATGGACAGGTACACATTCATGGTATATTTCACGGACAGGATGGTCAGACTGTATCCGCCGATACCGATAAATGCCTGCATACCAAGGGACAGCATGCCGGCGTAACCGCCCAGCAGATTCCACATCTGACTCATGGCCAGATACAGACAGATCAGTGTCAGTACATCAATCAGTTTTGCATTGCCCGTTACCGGCACTGCGACAAACAGCAGCAGCAGAACAATGACCAGTATAATCAGACTGGATTTCGAATGGCTTTTTGCTTTCATTTTCACCCCTCCTTATTTACGTACTGCAGAAGCTGCAAACAGACCGTTTGGACGGGTTGCGAGGATGACCAGAAGCACGATATAAGCCACCAGCATCTGAACGCCGGATCCGAAGATATGGCCGCCTACCAGCTGTGCCACACCAAGGATAATACCGCCAACCAGCGTACCGAAGAGACTTCCCATACCGCCGATAACTACCACACCGAAGGCGATGATCAGGTACTGTGTACCGGAGGAGGGATAGAATGTAAAGGTAGAGCCTACCAGCGTGCCTGCGACTGCCGTGATGCCCATGCAGATTACCATAGCTACCGCGAATGCCAGTTTGGTGTTTACACCCATCAGCTCGGCTGCCATCGTGTCATCTGATGTGGCACGGATCGCACGTCCGTAATTGGTATACTTCATAAACAGCGACAGACCGATGATGATTACACAGGCAATGATAAATGCCATCAGATAGCTGGCGGATACCGTCAGATACTCTGTGGTAATCACGTTCTTTGAAGTCAGCGCATTGTTGATGGACTGGTTGTCCGCTGAAAAAATCTTCAGCATCAGGTTGGACAGGAAGATGGACAGGCCGAAGGTTACCAGCAGCGCCGGCGCCTCTCCTTTATCCATAACCTGGTTCACCAGGAACTGCTGAATCACGAATCCCAGCACGCACATAACGATGACGGAAATAATGGTTGCCAGAACCAGCGGGAGGCCCGCTGCCCGCGTAATAACAAGTGTAATGTATGTACCCAGGATCATCAGATCACCATGGGCCAGGTTGGTCAGCCCCATGATACCGAATACCAGAGACATGCCGACACCGATCATAGAATACAGACCTCCCAGGAGGATACCTGTAATGATAACTTGCAGCATACGAATCTACTCCTTTTCTTTTTAATTTTCATAACTGTCTGCGCGAAACATTCCGCTGCAGCCGTCAGGACGCGAAATCATTCATACCAAAGTATGCGTCATTTACATCATCTACATTCAGTTCCGATGTCTTGCCCTGCATCACCACACGGCCTTCCAGGATCACATACGCGTAATCCGCCACGGAAAGGGAGCGGTTTACGTTCTGCTCCACCACCAGCATGGTCAGGCCGGTTGCCGCGATCTCCTGCAGTCTGTCATAAATATCATTGATGACTACCGGTGCAAGTCCCAGGGAAATCTCATCCAGCAGCAGGATCTTCGGCTGGGTCATAATTCCCCTTCCGATGGCCAGCATCTGTCTCTGTCCGCCGGACAGGTAGGTCGCTGTCTGATTTTTCTTTTCTTTCAGAACCGGAAACAGGGTATAGACCTGCTCCAGCCGGCTGCTGCGTTCAGAGCCTTTGGCCAGATACGCGCCCATCAGCAGGTTGTCCTGTACCGTCATTTTCTCAAAGCAGTGGCTTCCTTCCGGGGACATGGACAGCCCCAGGCGGGCGATCTGATTGGTTTTTTTATGGGAAATGTCTGTTCCGTCGAAAACAATGGTTCCGTTTTTCGGGTGATTGATTCCGCAGATGGTATTCATGATTGTGGATTTGCCTGCGCCGTTTGCCCCGATCAGGGATACGATCTGGCCGGGTTCCACATGAATGCTTACATCTTTGATCGCATGGAAGTCACCATAGAACACGTCGATATTATTTACTTCCAACAGCTTACTCATCGTCGTCTCCACCTCCCATGTATACGCGTTTTACTTCCGGAGAATTCATGACATCCAGCGGTTTGCCGGTGATGACATCCACGCCGTCTGCCAGCAGCATCACCCGGTCGGTTCCTTCCAGCATCGTGCGGATGATATGCTCGATCCAGATCACGCTTACGCCCCGCTGTTTGATCTCCTTTACCAGATTGATGATCAGTCCTACTTCCGATTCTGTCAGGCCGCCGCCTACTTCATCCAGAAGCAGCACTTTTGGTTCTGTCGCAAGGGCCCGGCCGATTTCCAGACGTTTCCGGTCCAGCAGGGCCAGTTTGCCTGCGAACAAATCCAGTTTGTCATCTAACTTTATGATTTTCGATACTTCGATTGCTTTCTGTTTTGCCTGTGATTCTGACATTCCCGCGCCGAATACGCCGCCGACCATGATATTCTCAAATACGGTCATCTGTTCAAAGGGTCTCGGAACCTGGAATGTACGTCCGATGCCATCCCGGCACCGCTGCGTCACACCCTCATCACCGATGGGTTTGCCGTTAAAGACCACCTGTCCTTTGGTGGGTTTCAGCAGTCCGGTGAGGATGTTCAGCAGTACTGTTTTGCCTGCACCATTCGGGCCGATTACACCAAGCACCTCATTCTCACCCAGCTCGAAGTTGATATCCTTCAGTACGTGGTTGCTTCCGAATGAGATTCCCAGCCCGCTGGCTGATAAGATTGCACTCAATATGATACCTCCCTGAAAAGCGTAAAAAAGGCCGCTGCCGCCCCGGTGCCCGGTACTTCAGACACCGAGGGGGTCACAGCGGCATTTCTTGTATCTCTCTTTGTGTCAACGCCATTGGCAGTCTGCCTTGCGGAACCATTCTGCCGATGGTATCACTGCCGCTTTCTGTATTATTTCAGAAGCTGGATATCAGCAGTTGTCTTTGCATCCGGGATCTGGCTGTTGGCGATAATGTTCTGTGTCCATTTACCGTCTTTGTAGATCCACTGTCCTGTGGTCAGAGCCTGTACGGAATAGTGCTTGTCATTGTATTTGATCTTGCCGATTACGGTATCCAGATCAAGATCAGCGGCTGCGGCTGCCAGTTTGTCTTTATCCATGGAACCGGCTTTGTTGATGACAGCGGCAAGGATCTCAATATTGGCGTAGTCATAACCTGCGGTCGGCACTGCATAGGAATCACCGGTTACTTCGATGTATTTCTTGCCCAGATCCTTGCAGTTCATGCCGTCCAGAGAAGATTTGTAAGGATAATCATCTCTCCACCATACTTCGGAGCACAGGCCGCTTGCCAATCCGTTTGCTCCGATGGAGTCCACATCGGCCTTGAACAGGGTAGCCTTTGCTACGGTAATTACTTTCGGCATATAGCCGGAAGATTTCAGCTGTTTAAAGAATGTACCGTAGTCAGAGGTAAGCATAACGCCGGCAACTACTTCACATTTCTGGCTCTTGATGTTGCTGATGATGGAAGAGTAATCCGTTGCGCCGGAAGTATAAGCGCCCGGGTCATAAGCGGTGTAGCCATTGGATTTAGCGAAATCCGAGAACGCGTTGATCATGGTCTGACCTTCTGTATCGGTTGCGTGCATAACGGCTACCTTCTTATTGGTATCGCCAAGATCCCAGGCATCCTTGAATGCGGACAGCTCGTTCTTGGTATTGAATCCTGCGTGGAACGCATATTTGTAATCTGAGGTTGCCCATGCTTCATCCGGTGTATCTACGGACAGACATACCACGCCGGCACGTTCGCAGGCTGCCGCAACAGGTACGGTGGTATCTGCCGTCTTGGATGTGATCATGATATCCACTTTCTTGGCATTGATCAGGTTGTTTGCTGCCTCAGAAGCCTTTGTCGCACTGGATTCTGAATCCGCAGCCACCAGCTGTAATTTCACATCTTTGCCGTCTACCTTAATGCCCTTCTTGTTGGCTACGTCAATGGCGTATTTGGTCCAGTCTTCCGAATGGGCACCGAAGGCTGCCAGGGCGCCTGTCTTCGGATATACGAAACCTACGGTAATCGTGTCGCCGGAAGATCCGCCTTCCTTCGCTGCAGATCCGCCGCCTTTGCTTCCGCTGCCGCAGGCCGCCAACCCTACTACCATGACACCTGCCAGAGACAGTGCCGCCAACTGTGAGATTCTCTTTTTCATGTTGCTTCCCTCCATTTGTTTTTTATTTGCTGCAGGCAAATGTATCAAAGATTTCCCGGGAATTTCCAGGCGTCCGTATACATTTTGCACAACAGCCACGCTCCTTTGAACAATTGTATTGTACCATTCGCATATTCTGTACGCAAATAAAAACGAAGGTTTTACCGTTCTGCTGTAAAACCTTCGTATGATTACCCCATAGTTTTGTATTTTTCATATAGTTACTTGAAAGTAACCTGTTTATAAAATCTTTCTTAACTTTTTGAAATCTCTTCCGTTCTTTCCTGTCGATTTTCCTCGCAGAGATCCATTGTGCGCGCAATTAACGCCACCGTACTGGCCACCGGATAGCCGAACAGCAGCCCCACCGTGGCAAATTCCTCACTGCCGGTGCAGAAATGGATGGGAATCGGACATTCTTCCCTGCCGAACCAGTTCAGTTCCCTGGAAAAATATTCTTCCATCTGTCCCCGGTCCAGCGCAATCCCGCAGTCGCTGTAGATCTGCAGCAGGCGGTCCAGGTCGAAATAATCCCTCAGGGTGCCGGTCCGGCTTAAATACAGCAGATAGCGGTATTCCTGCGGATGATAGGGATAGCAGTAATACCGGTCCGGCTTCTGCTCCACTTCTGCAAGAATACTCATATATTCCTGGGCAGATGCCGGGTAAATCGTGGCCGCCACCTTGCGTCCCTTCTGCACTGCGCGGTTCATATACGGAACCACCGGAACCGGTCCGTAATTGTTGCTGCAGCAGATCAGATTATACCAGCTTAAATACGGGCTTTCGTAATCCTCTGCCCGCAGGGGATAAAAGATCTTTCTGCAGGTGATCTCTTCCGGTCCCTGGGAAGGGAACCTGTACTTCAGGGACACCGTGACGCGTTCTTCCTGCTGCTGCCGGTACAGGGCGAAAATCACCGGTTCCCCCACATCGTATTCCTGCGCAAACAGCTGTGTTTCCTTCTGGGTCATGGGTTATATGTTGTACCTTCCTGTAATCAGCTTCTCAATATAATACTGTTTGATGTATGCTTCATGGGCGCGGACCGCGGCAATGGCCCCCTCCATATCCCTGGCTTTCAGAGCCGCAAAGATCTGCTCGTGCTGGTCATTGGTCTTTTTTCCATGCTCCACATCGTGAAAGGAAGTGATGTCAAACCTTCGTTTCTGATTGACCAGTGTTTCAAATATGGAATTCAGCCGCCGGTTGTGCACATTGTGAATGATACAGTCATGAAAGCGGATATCCCACTGCATCCGCACATCCAGCCTGTCTTCTGAAGTGTTTTTCCGCGTTTCCTCAAGGATTCTGCTCATTTCCTCGTCAATCGCTTCGTCATAATTCTTCAGGGACATCTGGATCGCGTAAATCTGCAGCACTTCCAGCAGATCATAGACTTCCAGTATATCTTCCAGCGTATAGACCGGCACCATGATGCCCTTGCCCGGTTCCCCGGTCAGAAGTCCGTCCTTTACCAGAAGCCGCAGCGCATAGCGCACCGGCGACCGGCTTACCTGATATCTTTCTGTCAGTTTTCTCTCTACCAGAACAGTGCCTGCCGGAAATTCATTATTCAGAATGTCCTGCTTGATCTGCTCATAGATCATATCTTCTTTTGTCATTATACGATCTCTTTCCCATGTGTTTTTGTGTATCCGCAGGCTGCCGTCAGGCATTTGCGATCTCACGGCCCACATTGTAAGCCTGCTGCATCAGCTCTCTGTTATCATCGGCTGACTGCGGATTGTTGGCATTGGTGCATACGATCCGCTTTTCGTTGACAAATCCGAACCCCGGAAACATTGTCCCCGCCAGGAAATCAAAATAGGAGTCATGCATATGCGGATCATCCATTTCCTGTGTGTACACGGTTACAATCTGCTTCTCCCCGCAGCGGGGCCGGCCGTCATTGCCCAGCAGCGGAAACATCCGGTCATACAGATTTTTTACCATGCCATTAATCTGCATAAAATAAATCGGGGATCCGATCACAACCGCGTCCGCTTCCTTGACCTGCTCGATGGCCTTTGTCAGCTCATCGTTCAGAGAACACTTCCCGTCGTTGATCCGGCAGCCGAAGCAGCCCTGACAGGCGGACATTTTCAGTTTAAACAGGGTATAACTGTTTACCTGCGCATTGTGTTCTTTTGCGCCGCGCTCAATCATATTGCAGATTGTGGCAGTATTTCCGTCAAACCGCGGACTGCCGTTAAAAATTACGACTTTTTTCATGAATCTTATCCTCCGTTCTTCCTGCTGTGTGGTACGGATTCCTGTCCGGCCGCCATCCCCTGTGACCGGATCCTCGCCTGTGATACGCCGGCAGACGGGGAATCCATCAGTCAGATTCATTTTAACGGAGGACTCTGTATGGTGTTATTCTATTTAAGCTACCATTTATGCGGAAATCGGTCAACCCTTTGTATTCCATTGGTATTCTTTTTAAAAAAGGGGTTATCGGATAATACCGATTTCAGCCCCTTATCACTGAAACAGACAGGATCCCTGATATATTCAGCACTTCTTAAGAAGCTGCATTATAGCAGGGATCCTCTTTCTTTGATATCATCCGGATTTTGGCGCAGACTATCCCCATAATCCTTCTTTTTGCGGGGGCTTTTCTTTTACGCTGCAGAACTCTCTGTTTTTGGCTCGAATTCCTTCAGCTGCCCTGTCTGGAACCTGTGGTATTTATTGATGTTCCGTCCGATCACAAACAGCATGAATTCCTTATACACTTTTTTGGATGATCGGTAGTTGAACCGGCGGAATCCCTCGTTTTCCTTAATGTCGCCAAAATGGCCTTCCGTCTGGATCGATCGGACCTGACGGTTATAGATGCCGTGATCACTCTGGATGTTCCTGTGGCTCTCTGCTTTCAGCTCCTCCCAGGACTCATTGATCTTCATCATCTTGTTTTTGTCAGCATCCTGACCGGCATCATATTTATACAGGCATCTTCCTTTATGCGCGCATCCGCTGCAGTCCGCACATCCGTACACTTCCATGGTTTGTGTATAACCGTCCCGTTTATGTCTCTCTGTCCGGATATGCCGGAGGCTGCGGCCGTCATGGCAGCGGTAGTAAACCCCCTCATCATCTGCGCATTTCTCCATGTTGTAATGCCTGCCGATGTCGTTTTTATATGCGCGTGTTTTCATCTTCTCGTGTTCCTGCAGCTTGATGTAGCTGGTGATCCCGTTTTCTTTCAGATACAGGAGGTTCTTTTCGCTGCAGTATCCGCTGTCCGCAGTGAACTCTTCTGGATATCTCCCAAAGGCTGCTTTGTGTTTTTCCGCCACCGGGATCAAAGTATCATAGTCTGTCCGGTCGTTACTGACATAACTGTGGATAATGAAGTAGTTTTCCACTGCGATCTGTACATTATATGCCGGCTTTAACTGGCCGTTGAGCATGTGGTCTTCTTTCATCCGCATGAATGTTGCTTCCAGGTCTGTCTTGGAATAGCTGTTCCTGTCATCACCCATGATCTCAAAGCATTCCTTGTATTTCATCAAACGCCTTCCGCAGTCTTCCAGTTCCTCGTATAGCTTCTGGAGCTCCGTCCTGCGTTTCCCTTTTCCATTGGCAAAGATGATGTCCTCACCGTCTGCGATCTGCTTTAAGTTCTTCTGGAGCGTCAGCATCTCCAGCGGGGAGCAGTTGCTGATCCGGATCCGTGTATTGTTGGGAAGCTTTTTGTGTTTTGTGAGCTTTCTCTTCCTGTTCTTTTCAATGACTTCACGGACTTTGCCCATCCCTTCGATGGCAAACATCTTTACATTGTCTAATCCGTACTTTTCCTTATATCCTTCCTGATCCAGCAGCGTATTGTACCTTGCATAGAGCATATCAATCGTATCGAGCAGGCCGGCCAGATGGTAATTGATACTCCCCCTCCAGACGAACGTATACCGGTTGGCATTCGCCTCCAGCTTTGTCCCGTCCAGGAACAGGGTATCCAGGCTGATCAGGCCTTCCTTATGCAGGCGCAGGATGAACTGATAATGCAGATCATCCAGGATATCACCCGTCAGCTTCTTTCCGATGAAGTCGTAAAAGGCATCACGTTTCGGCTTCTCGCCTTTTGTCAGCCAGATGAAAGCGACATCCCGTTCACAGAGTTCAACGATCCGGTCCACGGAACGTATGCCCCGCATGTTCGCGTAGGTGACGACAGCAAACATCATGATCGGATTATACCCGGTTCTTCCCTTGGCAGAATAACGGCCGAGCAGACCGGAATAATCAAGATCCTCCATCACTTTTTTAAGGGTATAGACGGGGTCGTCGGCGGGTATGCCGATCTGATATAAGCTGAAGTTAATCTTCAGTTGCCCTTTTTCGAAAAAATCGTTATAATAATGATGTTTTTTTAGCATAGTTACATTATACAATGTAACGGGAGAAAGGTGGTCAGAAACGGCCATCTTTTTTCTTTTATTTCAAAGATGTCAGTCCTATCTGCGGACGCCAGCCCTGACAGCCGCTTTCGCGGTGGCTGTTTGCCAGAGTCAATATGATCAGTTCGGGGAGAACTTGGGATATCAGCCTTGCGGGATCCATCCTCTGGTGATGTCATACATTCGGCACGCAAGGTTTATGAGCCAGATCATATGAACAGAAAAGGATCCGACCAAACTCATTTCGAGTCTGGACGGATCCCGTTTTTAGCCGTCTATTTCCCGACAGCCCCTTCCGCTTATTTCCGCAAGGAATTAATTCATTTCTGTGTATTCCAGATTCAGGGACTCCCCTGCGATTTCGAATTCCAGATCCTTCTTTCTTCCGTCCGCATTGATGCTGATGACATATTTGCCGTCATCCAGGCCGTCGAACTTGAAATCTCCGAAGAAATTCGTCTTCTGTACTTCCAGAACCTTATCGTCCTGTTTCAGTTCGCAGACCGCATTTTCAAAGCAGTCTCCGTCCACGAGAATTCCGCCTGCGGCGAAGTTCTTGGTAAACCGGTACAGGTTCTTGTAATATACATGGGGCTTGGTGCCCAGTTCCGGCCGGTAAACTTCCAGGCCTTCTGCCTCGATCATCGCCTGCATCTCATCCGGCTCCAGGTTAAACGCCTTCAGCGCTTTGGTCGGACAGTTGTGCGCGCAGCGCGGGATTCCAGGAATCCAGTCCGGATCATCCAGCAGATGTGCGCACATGGTGCATTTCTGCGGTACATCCGCGTCTTCATTGTAATAAATCGCGCCGTACGGACAGGAATCTACCAGGGCCTTGTTGCCTTTTGCCTTCTCCATATCGATCATCACAATACCGTCTTCCCGGCGTGTCACCGCACCGTTGCCTGCCGCGATACAGGGCGCGTTTTCACAGTGCTGACATGGCATCGGCAGATAGCTGTAATCATTCCGCGCGTATTTGCCGCGCTCTCTCCGCTGAATGTTCATCCAGCGATGGCCGTGGCGGGGCTGCGCGTTGGTATATCCGGGCCACTCATTTCCCACGTGTTCATCTTTGCAACCCATAAAGCAGTTGTTGCAGTCATGACACCATCTGACATCTATCACTAAATACCACTGTTTCATCTCGATTCTCCTTTCAGGCCGTATCCGCGAGACTTAGTAAATCTCGTAAATACCTCCATCCCATTTTTCTACTTCTACCTGAGCACTGTTCGGTGCCATACCGCATGCATATTTGGACATGTAGCGGTCCGGTGTAAGGATATTGACGCAGCCGCCCCGGTCAGCCGAGCAGCCTGGTTTGCCAAGAGGAGCATACTCTGCGCTGGACTCATAGGAATGAACCGTACCCGGCTGGACACGTTCTCCCACCTGGGCGCAGAGGATGACAGAACCTCTGTCGTTGAAGGCGCGTACCAGGTCGCCGTCCTTGATGCCGCGGGCCTCGGCGTCTACTGTATTCATACGGATGATCCAGTAATACCAGCCGTCTACCAGCACGCGGTGATCCTTGATATCCAGCATGAAGGAGTCTTTTGCGTCACCCATGGTATGCATGGAAAATCTGGGATGAGGGGAAAGCATACCCAGAGGGTATTTCTTAGCCACTTCCGCATGCCAGCTTTCCCATGCCGGCACATATTTATGCATGGACGGACGGTACTCGTCCACAAATCCCTGTTCCTCGAAACGTTTCAGTGAAGTTGAGATGAATTCCACCTTGCCGGTGGTCGTCTGCAGCCCCTTCAGGCCTACGGTCTGGTTCGGAGCCGGACCCCAGTCAGGTGTATCACGCACACGGTCCTCTGCAAACCAGCGGAGCGCAGGTGTTTTCTTTCTGTTCGGATTGTCCGGAACAACCAGATAGCCCTTCTTGAAGAATTCTTCCCATGGCATTACTTTCGGGCAGTCGGTTGCGTTGTAGTACTGCTCTACCCATGCCAGTTCATCTTTGCCTTCGGTAAAGATATCGTAAATTCCCAGTTTCTTGGCCATCAATGCGTAAATTTCGTAATCCGACTTGGATTCTCCCAGGGGTTCGATACATTTTGCCTGCAGGGAGATGACACGGTTATTGGCCATCTGGAAGTTGTCCGGAATATAACCGGAGCAGTTGGCAAACTCGGAAATATCCCATCTCTCATAGTTGGTGCAGGCCGGAAGGATCACATCCGCGAAGGGAACCTCTCCCTCGAACCAGATGGACTGAGATACCACGAACTCCAGGCTTTCCGATGTGTACATCTTCGCGTAACGGTTTGTGCCTGTCATGGTTCCGATATGCGGTCCGCCGTATTTCCAGTACATCTTGATCTTGCCGTAGCCGGGAGCCGGATACTGGTACGGATGCATCTGCGCCTCAATGGTGGGTCCGCAGAAGCCCTTGCCATACCACTCAAACTTGCCGTTCATGATGCACTCCGGAATCTTCAGACGCGGAATATGCTGGCCTGCTTCCCAGTTTACCTTAACCGGAGCCGGGAATGTGGTCTTGCCGTCAAACATTCTCCAGGCAAACTTGAAACCGGCCGCGGAGTTTGCGCAGTCACCGGAAATGCCACCTTCTGCATAACCCGGGAAGTAGAATTCATAATCCGTAGGAACGCCCTGTGTGGTGGACCAGATGTTGGAACCCGGTTTGCCAAGACCCTGCATGGTTGCGAGGGCGATCATGCCGCGTGTCCACTCAATTCCGTGAGTCGCACGGCAGGCTCCGCCCCAGCCGCCCATACCGCCGGCTGCAAGGTAGGTGTTTTTCTTTGCCCATTCACGGGCAAGCGCGCGAATTTCGCAGGCAGGAACACCGGATTCCTTCTCTGCCCATTCGCAGGTCTTCGGAATGCCGTCTTCGCCGTTGCCCAGTACATATTCTGCCCACTCTTCAAATCCGTACGCGTGGGTCTTTACATATTCTTTGTCATATGTGCCTTCGGTCAGCCAGGTGTATGCAATCGCAAAGGAGATAGCATGGTCGGTGCCGACTTTCGGTGAGAACCATTTCATTCCCCACATATTGGCGGAATGGTTGAAGAACGGGTCAATGAAGACCATCTTTACGCCCAGCTCATCCAGCCAACGGCGTCTGATGTGTGATTCATAGGCTGCGTAGATTCCGCTGTTTACTTCCGGATCCGAGGACCAGAACACGATCATCTCCGCGTATTTCAGGCCGTCCTCCAGCAGATCATACTGCTCCGGACATCCGAGTCTCCAGGAGAAGCCCCACATATGCATGCCGCCCCAGTGCCATCCTTCCCAGCTGTCCGGGTTGTGATCCGCATAGGTGAATCCCATCAGGTTCATAAAACGGAAGTAGGTGGAATGACGGTAGCCTACATTTCCCCATAAATGATGAGAGGAAGGCGTGGACATGATGGATGCCGGACCACTCTCTCTCTTAATTCTGTTGATTTCCTTTACAACGATATCTGTCGCCTCATCCCAGCTGATTCTCTCATAGCCGGAAATACCACGGTTCTGAATATTTCTTTCCCCGTCCGGATCGAAATCCACACGTTTCATCGGATACAGAATCCGGCGATCCGAGTAGATCATGGATTTCTGACCTGCGGTAAACGGTGCAATCGTTGTATAGCGCGGCGCCTTGAATTCTCTGCCACGTGCTTTGATTGTCCAGCCTTCCGGATCTGTCTCGTCGAAGTCCATGGGTGTGATACGAACGATCTTTCCATCTTTCACATAAACGAACACCGGACCTCCGGTACTGGAGTTTGTCAAACGAATTTCGCCTTTCATGGCTAAACCTCCTTTTTACTAGTGATTCATGACCATCCTGCCTGCTGTGCCTCCTCCGCGCTCTGTGCCCTGAGTAGAGGGAAAGGCCTTCGCCCGTCAGAAACTGCGCAGACTTTGAGAGAGACATCCCCGCCTCTCACATACCTGAATTATAAAGTGTAGTCTAACAACACACTCAAGCACTTTTTTTTATTTTTCCTGTTTTCTTCTGCCCGTTCTGTTCGTTTTTATCTGTCTGCCCACTGCACTCTCATTGTTTTTATGCAGAATGTACAATGATTTTCCCTGTGGGCGGAAAATGACTCTGGTGATTTTGCACACCGGGCCGTTTCGCCCCATTCCCGCTGCCCCAGTTTCCGTATCAGACAGAATGAGCCGCGGCACCCGGACAGATCCGGAGCCGCGGCTCGCTCATGCTTTTTTATTTCTTATCTTCGATCTGATTCTTCTTTCCGCCGACAAAGCAGATAATCAGAAGTACAAATGCTACACACAGAAGATAAACCGAGACAATTGTAATTGCCATAATCCGTACTCCTCCTTACAGTTTTTCGCCTTTGTGCGTCAGTTTCCAGATAATCGTAATAATCGCGCACAGAACAATTCCGATTACATACTGTGTTACAATATCCTGTAAAATCCACATAATCCTGCCTCCTTTTATACTTCTGCCTTCGGAGCGATATTTGCCGCGATGCGGTCCGCATGGGTCTTCTTCCATGCAGGCTCACCCTTGAAGATGAGATGGAACACAATACCGCATACCAGAGATACTATCATAGTGGCATACATATTCATGCTCCATACGCCTGGGATAATCTTTCCCATCGGGCAGAAGGTCCAGATGCAGTCCACTGCGTAGGATACAATAATGGTCGCCCATGCCGCTTTTTTGCTTACTTTGAAATTGTAGCCCGCTACCAGCACAATAAATACCGGCATACCGAAGGAGAATACCCACAGGAACAGATTAAACACAAACTCATGGGCCATAATAAGTGCTCCCGGGAGCAGAAGTCCGGCTGCGATGATAATGCAGAGCTTGTTGATGCGGAGTTTTTTCTTTGGTTCCGCGTTTGGCATGCAGCATCCGATGATAATATCATTGGCAATGACATTTGAGTTCGCCAGTACGACGCCGCCGCCGGTGGACAGAGTTGCCGCCAGCAGTGCCACCATTAAAAGACCGATGGCCGGTACCGGCAGGCCTGCCTGGGCGATGGTAGGTACCGCTTCCAGACCGTTGGGTCCCACCACTTTTGAAATAGCCGGAATTGCCATAGCCGCAATTCCGAGAAAAATCCAGGGCAGGGACGACATGATATTAAAGGAGCATCCCAGGAATACGCCCTTCCGGCAGGCATGTTCATCCTTTGCCGCAAAGAAGGGCTGCATCATGGTCTGAGATACCGCGCCGGCAGTGGTATGAAGGACAATAACCGGAATAATCACTCCCAGCCATACGCCCGGGATTCCCAGAGTACCGAACTGTGTCAGATTCTGCTCCAGCTGAGCTGCCTTGTATGTTTCAAACACACCCGTCCATCCGCCGATGGTGGTGCCCAGATAATTTACCGCAATGATGGCGATCGCGCTGTAAGATGCCGCTATCATAACCACTGCGTTAATGCAGTTAAGCCATGCCATCTGCAACATGCCGCCGAAAAATACATAAAATACAATGAGTACAAATCCCAGAATAATGGATTGATAGATATTCAGCGGAATTCCGCTGGCGTTGCAGAGTGTAAAGATCGCTGTTCCCGTTGCCACCAATTCGGAACATCCGATTCCGGTCCAGGTCATCGTCTGGAAAGCCGCATGGAACCATCCCATTTCCTTTCCGTATATCTCAGACAACGCGCCCGGCGCTGTCGGCGCGCCGATTTTTTTATACAGTGGCCCGATCCACAGCATCGCAATCGGTAGGAACACTGCACCGGCACCAATCGCCCACCACATCGCTCCGGCGCCGATACCGGTATACTGCTGATGGGTCACCGCTTCAATTAATGAAGTAAAACCGCCGCCGCCGGCCGCCTTCTCCCAGAGAGACATGGTGTGACCGGATCCCAATGGAGCCAGGACAAAGGAAAACGTAACCATTACCCAACCGAGGCCGCCGCCCGCATTGGAGAAATCTTCCGCAGACGTAATTTTCTTTCTTGAGTACAGGCTGGCCGCGATAATCAGCACAGCAAAGTACACAATCGCAATGACAAGAGCCATGAAAAAACCCTCCTTAAAAAAACACTTTCACCTGTTTTTCAGCTACCATTTCGCTTGATACAACCCTCTACTCGGGTTTAACTGTAAGGTGTATGGCCGCTATACAGTCAAGGCAAATATAAAAATATCGGGAATTTTCTCTAAATATTTTATGTATTTCTTATAAGATATCTGATTCTCTCTTGTTCTATTTCTCCAATTACTTCTGTTTATTCTCTGTTTTCTTGTGTATTTCCTCCATATCACCCGCTGTTTTCGCCGCGATCTCCTTGACATCCGGGCGGTTCCTTCGGTACAATGCAAGACAAAGAACAAGTAATTCATCTGTTTTTCAGCACCGGCCGCAGTTTCTGCCGCCCTGCCTGCTGTGATACCAGACCCTCAGTATTTCATTCAGCAGAGAATACAGAGGATTACTTATGACAGATTTACAATTGAAATGTTTTATCGAAGTAGCACACAGTTTAAGTTTTACCAAAGCCGCGAAGAGCCTGTTTATCTCTCAGTCCAACATCAGCCGCCAGATCGCCTCACTGGAAGAAGAGTGGGGTCTGGTTCTCTTTGACCGCAACACCAAGGGCGTAAAGCTCACCCGCCAGGGGGAGATGCTGGTAGAGACTCTGGAAGAGCTGCTCCCGAAATGGAACGTGGCCATGGAGCAGGCGCGCAATTCCGTGAAAAAATACGCCGGATGCATCAGCCTCGGCTGTCAGACCCACATCAAGGCCAACAGTTACTTATCCCAGCTCCTCTTCGGCTTTCACGAGAGCCGGCCGGAAATCAAGATCACCAAGGAACGGGTCAACCAGAAACAGCTGGTGGAAGGTCTGATGAACGACTACTATGACGCGATTCTCATCGCGGACCACGATGTGAAAAAAGCCGAAAAGATCGAAAAACTCACCCTGTTTTACTCCCGGGTGGGAATCGTCCTGCATAAAAAGAACCCCTTTTTCTATAAAAAGGATGTCTCACTGGCCGACTTCAAGGACAGCGTATTCCTGCGGTATAAACCGACGGATATTCTGCCGGCGGATGATTATCTGATCAATATCTGCGCCGCCTATGGTTTTTACCCGAAGATTTCCGCGGAATTTGAGGATTTTGA
This sequence comes from Clostridium sp. SY8519, assembly GCF_000270305.1. Taxonomy (NCBI): domain Bacteria; kingdom Bacillati; phylum Bacillota; class Clostridia; order Eubacteriales; family Clostridiaceae; genus Clostridium; species Clostridium sp. SY8519. The sequence goes on from NC_015737.1 coordinate 614,593, forward strand.
TGAATTTCTCTTTAACCTGGAAATGGGAGAAGGCATCTCCCTGGTTTTCGAAGAAGCGGAAGTCACTTCCAACCTGAACCTGCGGTTTATCCCGATCGAAGAGGATGTCCCCCAGAAATACCTGCCGATGCAGCTGGTGCGCAAGTCCAAAAACAAGTCCACCCTGTTAAACGACCTGTTCAGTTTCGCCAAAAAATATTCCAGCCTGCATGTCAAAAAAGATTTCTGATAACAGACAGCGCCCCTGTCCGGCCCGGCTCTGCAGCCGAAGGCTTCGGACAGGGACGCTGTCTGTTTTACTGATTCTTCCGGGACTGTTCTGTCCCATGCTTTTTCAGTCCACCTTTTCGATGGAATCCCCTACTTTGATTTTTCCGCCTTTTAAGACTTTGGCAAATACGCCTTCCCGGGGCATAATGCAGTCTCCCATGACTTTATAGATTTCGCAGTGGCTGTGACATTCCTTGCCGATCTGTGTCATTTCCAGCAGCACATCCTCGCCGATGCGAAAACGGGTTCCTACCGGAAGCTCCTTCATATGGTAGCCTTCCACGATCAGGTTTTCACCGAAGGCGCCAAATTCCACTTCTGCGCCCCGGGCGCGGAATGCCTCGATTTCCCCCAGGCCCAGCAGGCTGATCTGCCGGTGCCATTTGCCGGCATGGGCGTCTCCCTCGATGCCCCAGTCTTCAATCAGTGTCGCTTCCCCTACTTCTGTTTTCTGGATTCCTTTGCGGTCACTTGTGCAAATTCCTCTGATTACTCCCATAGTACTGCTCCTTCTCTTGTTTGTTTTCTTTTTACCTGCAGTTATCCGCCGATGGATACCATCCGTTTGTCTTCCGAAATTTCATCCGGTTCCTCAAAACAGTGGGAGGACGGCTTCCGGTAAATCGCCTCCGACAGGATCCGCCGGACTTCTTCCTTTTCCCGGCGGCGCAGCGCCGGCTTCAAATCAAACGTGTCCGCATAGCACAGACAGGGTTTGATCTTTCCGGTGGCACTCATGCGGATGCGGTTGCAGCCTGCGCAGAACTTGCCGTGCAGCGCCTGGATCATACCCACCGTGCCCGCAAATCCGGGGATTTTATAATACACGGCGGGTCCGCTGCCATGCACGGTATGATCCTCCCGAAGCTCCGGATACCGGTCTTTCAGCATCTGCAGCGCATCCGCTCCGCTGATCTGGTAATACTGCCTGCCTTCCCCGATGGGCATCAGTTCAATAAAGCGCAGGTCCACCGGAAGTGTCCGGGCCAGCTCCAGCATGGACCACCAGTTTTCCGCGGCCGTCTCCGCGCCCCTGTCTCTTTCCGGACATTCCCCGGCTTTGCAGAACGCTTCTCTGGGAGCGAAGAAATCATCCGGAATCAGCACGGTGTTCACCTTCGTCTGCAGCCCCCGGTCCAGACAGGCATGGATGCTGTCCAGCACCTGATCCAGCGCGTCCACTCCCGTAATGTTCCGGAACCGTTCCGGATCCAGGGTGTCCAGGCTGATGTTTACTCCGCTAAGCCCAGCCTCCAGCAGTTCATCCAGATGCTGCTTCAGCAGGATGCCGTTGGTCGTCATGGTCACACTGTCAATTCCGTCAATCTGCCGAAGCATACGGACCAGCTTCGCCACTTCCAGCCGCACCAGAGGCTCCCCGCCGGTGAGCCGGATTTTGCGGATCCCCATATCCGCCGCGATCCGGCAGACGGTTTCGATCTCTTCATAGGACAGCAGTTCTTCCATCGGAATGGTCGAAATCCCGCCCTCCGGCATGCAGTATCTGCACCGCAGGTTGCAGCGGTCCGTCACTGAGATTCTCATATATTCGATTTCACGCCCGTACTGATCCTTCATAATGCCTTCCCCTTCTGTATGTCTGTTGCCGTCTCTGCACCCCTCGCAGCGTAATTATAACACATGCTCCTATTATAGATAAATTCCCTCTGCAGATTTATCCATATTCTGCCGGACACCATTCCTATCGCGCATAACCCGAAGATGTTGTATACTTATTCCGATACCTGATTAACCACTCTCAAATTCTGATGAACAAACCTCTTAACAGATGATAAAATAATACCATCGATTGCAACGATCGGAAAGGACAATATCCATCATGATAAAAGCAGGAGTAATCACAGCCAGCGACAAAGGCTACGCCGGGCAGCGGGAAGACCTCAGCGGCGCCCGCATTGTTTCCATACTGGAAGAGTCCGGCTACGAAGTGGCCCGCAGGGTAATCCTGCCGGATGACCGGCAGATGCTTGCAGATGAAATGATCGCCATGTGCGATGCGGGAATTTCACTGATTCTAACAACCGGAGGCACCGGATTTTCCAAACGGGACGTGACGCCGGAAGCCACACGCATGGTAATCGAACGGGAAGCCCCGGGCATCCCCGGCGCGATCCTTCATTATTCACTTTCCATCACCCCCAGGGCTATGCTTTCCCGCGCCGTAGCCGGCCTGCGGGGCAATACCCTGATTGTCAATCTTCCCGGCAGTCCGAAGGCCGTACAGGAGGCGCTGGATTATATCCTCCCGTCGCTGAAGCACGGACTGGAGATTCTGCTGGGGCTGGACAGTGAATGCGCCCGCCGAGACTGAACAGAAAGCAAACGAAACAGGCAGACCTTTCTGCCGCTATCATACAACTAGGAGAAGACTATTATGAAACTGATCAAAACAGAAGACGCAGTAGGACAGGTTCTGTGCCAGGATATTACCCAGATTATCCGTGGTGTGACCAAAGACGCCGTGTTCCGCAAAGGGCACATCGTCCGCGAAGAAGATATCCCTGTTCTGCTTTCCGTAGGCAAAGAGCACCTTTATGTCTGGGAAAACGACGACTCCATGCTCCACGAAAATGAAGCCGCGCAGATTCTCTATGAAATCTGCGCCGGCGCAAACATGCACGGCTCCGAGGTAAAAGAGGGAAAAATCGAACTGATCGCCGACATGGACGGTCTGCTGAAAATCGACCGGGAACATCTCCTGGCAGTCAACCGGCTGGGAGAAATGATGATCGCGTCCATCCACGGCGATTTTCCTGTCAGAAAGGGGGACAAACTGGCCGGCACACGCATCATCCCTCTCGTCATTGAAAAGGAAAAAATGGAACGTGCCCGCCGGACAGCCGGCAGCACTCCCCTGTTTCAGGTGCTCCCTTTCCGCCACAAAAAAATCGGCATCGTCACCACCGGCAGTGAAGTGTTCAAGGGGAGGATCAAAGACACCTTCGGCCCCGTGATCCGCGACAAAGTGGCGGAATTCCCCACAGAAGTCATCCGCCAGATCTATGTGGACGATGACAAAGAGGGCATCCGCGAAGCCATCCTGCAGCAGATCAGCGACGGCGCGGACTGCGTGATCTGCACCGGCGGCATGAGCGTGGATCCGGACGACTGCACGCCGGGCGCTATCCAGGCCACCGGCGCCGAAGTGATTACATACGGCGCGCCGGTTCTCCCCGGTGCCATGCTCTGCGTCGCGTATTACCGGGCGGCGGACCGCACGGTTCCGATTCTCGGACTCCCCGGCTGCGTTATGTACGCGAAACGCACCGTATTTGACCTGGTTCTTCCACGCATCATGGCCGACGATCCCATCTCGGCAGAAGATATTGCCTCCATGGGAGAAGGCGGTCTGTGCCTAAACTGCGCCGTATGCACTTTTCCAAACTGCGGATTCGGCAAATAACCGCCGACACCGCTTTGCCGCAACAAGGAGACTGTTATGTCAGAATTAAAACCCGTTACCTTCCACTGGGAAGAAATCGAGAAATACAGCGTATTTAAAATCATGCGCTTCGAAGTCAGAAACAACGGCAGCCTCATCGGCTACTACCGTATCTGGCACGATCCGGACACCGAAAACATCGCCTTTTACAGCGAACACGACAAACACGGTGTCCTGCCGCCGGGCACCTACAAATCCATCCCAAAGAATCACAAACTGATCCAGTATATCGAGGATGATTTAAACCGGATGGGTTATACGATTCCGGATGCCCATTCCCGCATTACCGACGGCATGCTGATCGGCACCGAACGGTTTCCGTCCGACTGGGAAGCCATCTATTAATACAGACCGGAGGTAGAATTCCATGGAATTAACACATATGAACGAACAGGGACGCGCCCGTATGGTGGATGTATCCGCCAAGGCAGACACCCGGCGCATCGGGGTGGCGTCCGGACGCATTTCCATGCAGCCGGAGACATTCCGTCTCATTACAGACGGCAAAATCAAAAAAGGCGATGTGCTGGCAGTGGCCCAGGTAGCCGGTATCATGGCTGCCAAAAAGACGTTCGACGCCATACCCATGTGCCACCCGCTGCTGATCACCGGTGTGGATATCCATTTTGAACTGCATCCCGAATGCTCGGAAATCGAGGCCGTGGCATCCGTAAAGACCACAGGAAAAACAGGCATCGAAATGGAGGCACTGCACGCGACAGCCGTTGCCCTGCTGACCATCTATGACATGTGCAAGGCAGTGGACCGGGGCATGGTCATCAAAGATATCCTTCTGCTGGAAAAAGACGGCGGAAAATCCGGCCATTTTATCCGCAGCAGAGAACAGTAGCACCGTTTCCGCCCGCGCCGGGCGAAGCGACAGAAAAGGAGTCACCGTTTGCCATGAAACAATACGCTTTTGTTGTGGAACTGGACCGCTGCATCGGCTGTATGCAGTGTGAAACCGCCTGTGAAATGGAAGGTTCTTCCCTGCTGGATGCCTCACGCATCCACGTCTGCCAGGTACTGCCGGATTCCGACGGCGCATCGCAGGAACGGTATTTTCTTCCGGTGATGTGCCAGCAATGCGCCAATCCGGCCTGTGTCTATGTATGCCCCTCCGCCTCCCTCACAAAAGACCCGGAGGACGGAATCATACGTTTCGACCCCTTTACCTGTATCGGCTGCCTGGAGTGCACAAAAGCCTGCCCGTATCACGCCATGAATACCAGCCAGGACAAGCCCCGGGTAGACAAGTGTACCCTCTGCATGCAGGCCGTGCAAAAAGGCGAAGTCCCTCCCTGTGTCACTGCCTGTGCGGGAGAAGCACTGTCCATCGGCAACATCAGCGATCCGGACAGCGAAGTATCCCGCCGACTCACCCGGGCCGGGGGAAGCGCAGTGTTTACGCTTCCGAACCGCCGGGACTGCCGGCCGTCCACCCGCTATATCCTGAGCGAAAGCGAATGGCAGGACCGGCTGCCGGAAGATCTTCTCCGCGGTTCCCGCACCCTTCCGGCAGACACGCCGGAGGACTGCAGCAAGGCATCGCCTGCCGGCAGCTGACACCTCCGGCCGTCCGCTGTGTACACAAAAAATACTGCGGGGTATGTTTACCCCCGCAGCATCATCAGCGCATGTTCCGGAATATGAATATGCAGATATTCCCTGGCAGCCAGTTCGGCTGCCTTTTTTTTATCCATCAGCAGACGCATCCGCGCCGGCGTCCCGTCCTGGCAGTCCAGGATCAGCTCCGACTCAAACTGCTGCTCGATCAGCCGGTCCACCTTCATAGTTCCGTAATTCGGCTGATTCCGCGCTTCTTCCATCACTTCCACATAGTGGGCACGGATTCCCACATATTTCAGATCTTCGGGCACCTTCTGGGTGAGACGAAATTCCATGCCCCATCCTTTGGCATACAGGCAGTGTTCGGATTTTCTTTCTGCTTTGGTAATATTGCGGCACCCTGACAGGCGGGCCGCCACTACTGTCTGCGGATTGTCAAAGAAATCCATTTTTTCCTGTACGGTTTCCATATGACCCTGATCCAGCACACAGACCCGGTCACAGAGATGATAGACCTCATCCCGACTGTGGGAGACAAACAGAACAGGCTTTTTCACCTCCGCCAGAAGCTCCATCAGCTCCTCCTCCACCTGCCACTTCAGATACGTATCCAGGGCAGACAGCGGCTCATCCAGCAGCAGCACATCCGGATCCGAGGCCATCATCCTGGCCAGCGCCACCCGCTGTTTCTGTCCGCCGGACAGCTGCCTGGGCAGATGGTTTTCCAGTCCCTGCAGCTGAAATCTGGCCATATAGTCACGGACCACTTCCATGGAAGGATGCCTCCCCATCCCTGCCATGATGTTCTTCTCGACGGTCATATTCGGAAAAAGCGCATAATCCTGAAACATATATCCGGTGTGACGCTTCTGGGGAATCAGATTGATTTTTTTCTCCGAATCAAAGAGCACCCGGCCGTCCACCGCAATCCTGCCTTCATCCGGCCGTTCAATTCCCGCAATACATTTTAACGTCATGCTTTTTCCGCAGCCCGAGGCCCCCAGCAGGGCAAAAATCTCATTTTCCGCCCGAAAACAGACATCCAGATGGAAATTTCCTATTTTTTTTCTGATATCAACTTCAACTGCCATAGGTCTACCAACGTTCAATATTCTTCATGTTCTTTCCTGCAATCAGATTCATGGCCACAATAATGCCAAAGGCTATGATCAGAATAATGATCACCCAGATTCCCGCCGTGAGATAATCCCCGTCCTGAATCACCATGGCGATCCGCTGGGAAATCGTCGCCGTCTTATGGGGAATATTGCCGGCCAGCATGGATGTGGCGCCGTATTCTCCCAGTGCCCGGGCAAACGTGAGAATCGTGCCGGAGATAATCCCGGGGCCTGCGTTTGGTACCGCCACCCGCCAGAAAATCTGCGCCTCTGACATGCCGAGGGTTCTGCCTGCGTAAATCAGGTTCGTATCCAGCTGTTCAAAGGCGGCCCTGGCATTGCGGTACATCAGCGGAAAGGCAATCACGGCTGCCGCCAGAATACATCCCAGCCAGGTCTGCACCACTTTAATATTCAGTTCGGCATATAAAAAGGATCCCAGCGGCCTGCGCAGGCTGAACAGCAGCAGGAGGAAAAAGCCTGCCACAGTCGGCGGCAGCACCATGGGAAGCGTCAGTACGCCATCCGCCACCGCCCGGACTTTCGGTCCGGCATGCACAATTTTCCCGGCTGCGAATATGCCAAGAAAAAAGGAAACAACGGTTGCCACCACACCGGTTTTCAATGAAATAAACAAAGGGCTCCAGTCAAGCCCTGCCAGAATCTCATGCAAACTGTTCATTGATTCTGTCCTTTCCGGGCAGCAGCAGACAAGCCGCACACCTTGATGCACGGCCTGTCTGCTGCTGCCGTCTGTAAATCAGTCTTTTACGTCTGTATCAAAGTAATACTTCTGGAATACTTTCTTTGCCTGGTCCGAGCTGACATATTTCACAAAGTCCGCAGCTGCCGAGGATTCCGCCTCGTCCGCTTCTTTGTTCTGTACCTGGGCGATCGGATAGATCACGTCGCCGGTCAGATCATAGCTCACCACTTCCAGAATCTTCAGTTTATCTTCCAGACCGTAAGTATCGGATTTGTATACCGTGCCCACTTCGTTGGAGCCTTCCGCAACGGCGGAAGTAACGGCGCTTACATTCTTGCACTCGTTGATTTCCACACCGCCCAGGGCTTTGGATACCTGCTCCGTGGTAATCGCGGATACATCATCCGCCTTTTTCAGGATACCTGCATTTACCAGTGCCTGCCGCGTATATTTGCCCACCGGAACGGAACCGTCTGCCAGTGCAATGCTTTTTGCGTCTTTCAGGGTCCTAAGCCCGGTGACTTTTGTCTTGCTGTCTTTCTGCGTTACTACACACACCTGGTTGTTTACCACGTTATGGCGCGTGCCTTCTACTACCATTTTATCTTTGTCCTGCAGCTGATCCATCTGCTTCTGAGCCGCCGAGAAAAACACATCACAGGCAGCCCCTTCTTCAATCTGGGTCAGGAGCGTGCCTGAGCTGTCATAGCTGGCCTGTACCTTTACATCCGGCTGGGTCTTATTATAGTCCGCAATCAGTTCATCCAGCACTTTATTCAGGCTGGCTGCCGCAAATACATTGATCGTAGCCGACTGCTTCTGATCTCCGGACTCTCCGGAGGCTGATGTGTCTGCTGCCGCAGCGGATCCTGCAGAGGTCTGCTGACTGTCGGTTTTGCTGCTTCCGCACCCCGCAAGTATCGCTGCCCCCATTACAGCAACAAGCGCAATGCTTAATACCTTCATTTTCATCATTTTTCTCCTTGTTTTGTTTATTTATAAAATGTTTTGTACTACTTTGAACATTTTATTATAACGACATATCGCTGTCAACTTTTTTCCCATGCAGCTTCCCCCCCATTCATGCAGGATCCGCATGAATGAAAAAAGGAGGTTCCCGCCAGCGGAAACCTCCTGAACATAAACATATTTCTGATACATCACTGCAAAAGAGCCGTCGCTTATCCGATGATCGCAGTTGCCAGCGGAACACCGATGAATGCGCAGACCACAAAGCAGATAACCACGAATGCCAGGTTTGGCTTGATGGTCGTCTTCATGGTAACGTGCCCCGGGCCAAAGAAGAACGGGGACGGAACCGCTGCAGAAGGTGTTACGGTAGCCATACCGGACGCGATACCGATGATTAAGCAGAACGCCGCGATACTGTAGTTGGATCCGGCCAGCAGCACAGCGCCGATATTAAAGAACAGCACCTGTGTTACGGTATTGGACAGGAAGTTGGTCATCAGAATTGCCAGCGCAATCAGCACGACAACGATTGCGGCAGTAGGCAGCTGTCCGATGGACGGACGCAGCACGTTGCCCAGCCATACGGTGATTCCTGTGTTTTTCGCGGAAAGAGGAACCGCGAAGCAGGAAACGGTACCGGCGAAGATAACCGGAGGAAGCGGAACCTGTTTCATTGCCGCAGGCACATTCAGGACTGCCTTTCCGTCAAAGCGAACCAGAGCCAGTACCACAATGCCCAACAGTGCGGGAACCACTACGCCCCAGGTATTCAGTGTGCTGAAGAACGGTACTGTTTTCAGGATGGACGGAGCCAGCACGAAGAAAATAACCACGACAAAGATAAAAGCTGAGAATTTTCCGTCTTTGCCAAGGGGTTTTGCTTCTGCTTTTACTTTTTCCACATCATAGTTCTGGAAAGCAGATGTATCCGGATTCCAGATACGGATGATAATCATCATAGCCACAAAGATAATTGCCGCGTAGATCACACCAAAACCAAGCCACTGGGCGTAGGTAATGGTCAGGTGGCACTGGGTTTCCAGCAGACCCATCAGGATATTCGGCAGCGCGTGAGCGATTGGCGAACAGATGGAAAGCAGCACATTGCCCCACATAACGCCGGTAAAGATTACGGTGTACATCGGATCGCCCTTTTTCAGCCCCATGTGTTTGCAGAGCACTTCGGCAATACCGATGTAAATAACTGCCAGGGACAGGTTGTCCATAAAGAGGCCGATGATTACGTTTGACGCGAAGAACATGGTCATAAACGCATACGGTTTTCCCTGTACAAACGGCCGGGTAACAAACCACATGGCGATCTTGTCAATGACACCCGTTTCTTTCAGGCATACATTCAGGATCATGTAAGTAATAACCGTGATAACTACGAAATGACCCATGGAACCGGCCCATACTTCATTCGGCTTCATGGCGCCGGTCATAACCAACAGGGCCAGCGCAAGCAGGCAGGTCCAGTGTGTATTTGTAGTCAGCCACAGATACAGCACAGGAATCAGAATCGCGATGACACGGACGCCGATAGCCGTCAGCCCGTTTCCGGGATGCAGCACCAGGGCAATCACCACGCCGATAATCAAGGCAATCAAATAATGGATATATTGTCTGTATTCAGCTTTCATTTCATTTACCTCATTTCCATATCTGTCCCGTGCACCGACTTTCCTCCCCAAAAGCCGATGCAGCGAAACATTTACTCAATCTCATTTTTTGTTGTAGTCCTCATCAAACAGTTCCGGCACCCAGTGTCTCGGATCCACATCCAGGAACTTGGAGCGTTCAAAATGCTTTTTCTGTGTGAAGGGCATCGTACAGTCAAAGATTGTCTTGCAGGAAATTCCATTGTCCCGAATCATGGGATTATATCCCGGCTCCTGCGTATGATCCAGCGGATGACACCGAACCCCCGGAATAAATACCGTATCAATATCTCCCTGATATCTGGTGTTCAGCGCCCAGAGCACATCATTGGAATCGAAGGGATCCACATCCTCATCCACCAGAATCACATGTTTCAGTTCGCTGAAGGCCGAAAATGCCAGCAGGGCAGCCTGCCGCTGTCTTCCCTCATCACTGGGCATGCTCTTCTTGAACTGGATCACTGCCATATACTTTCCGCCTCCGGAGGGATGGGCGTATACATTCATCAGTCTGCCCGGCATCGCCCGCTCTACCATATTGATGATGCTGGCTTCTGTCGGCAGTCCCGCCATATGCACATGTTCCTCGGAGGGTCCGATGGTGGTCTGCATAATGGGGTTTTTCCGATGGGTCACGGACAGCACTTTGATGATGGGCACCATAGGCGCCGGTCCGGTCTGTCCCGGAAATTCCGGCATCGCCTTGCCGGTTCCCGTGGAGCGGTCTTCCGGCACCCGGTCATGGGGCATCAAAAGGCCTTCAATCACATACTCCGCATTGGCCACTGCCTTTTCGCCAATGGTGACGCAGTCGCACAGTTCCACCGGTTTCTGGCGGATCGCGCCGGCACAGGCCAGCTCATTATATCCGATGGGTGTTGTGGGCGGTTCAAACCCGGCTGCCAGATATACCGCCGGATCCAGGCCGATGCTGACGGATATCGGCAGCGGTTTGTCCAGTTTCTCCGCTTTTTCATAAAACGCGCCGATATGACGGGCTCCCGGTGTGATCCACATGGACATCTCGTCTTTGCTCTGCAGGCAGAGTCTGTGAATCGTAACATCAGACACCGAGGGATCTTCCGGATCGGAAGCATAGCAGAGCCCCATGGTGACATACGGGCCGGCGTCTTCCGGTGTATTGGTCGGGGCGGGAATCAGATCCCGGAGATCAAATCCCTCTTCGGAAGCCAGATGCACCACTTCCTGGCAGGGCGGCTGTTCTCCCTGAAACGCCACCGGATCGATCGGGTTCTGCACGGCATCCCGCAGGAAAAATCCGAGTTTTTCCGGGCTGGTCCCCAGCAGGGCTGCTACCCGTTTTCTGCTGGCCAGCATACCGATAATCACGCGGGCACCCGGATGTCCTTTGACATTGTTAAACATCATTGCCGGACCGATTCTGGTAGGACGCATCACCGTCCCTCCTGCTCCCACATGGCGGTACACACCGGAAAGCTCTGCCTTCGGATCTACCTCCACGTCGGTTTCCACATATTCACCCGGCATAGATTTGATCCGTTCCAGTGCGGATCGTAAATCGTGCACTTCGTTCATAGACGCTACCTCCTTCATCTATCACTTCAGATACCTGTACGGGAGTCCTCTACTCGTACTGCCTCCCTGCAGCATATGCCCGGCCGCACCAGAAGGCCCGTACACTCCCGCACAGTACCCATTTGGTAATCAGCCTGCTTTTATTTTTCACTGTATAGCTGATATAAGGTCAATCTGATTTTTAATAAATTATTCACAAATTTTTTAGAATTCATTTGTATAATTTTCGTATTCTGAAAACTTCCCCTTTATATTCCTTAAATTTTTCGCTGTTTTCCCTGGCGAAACCATTGCCCCCCCCGCCATGCATTGACTGTATAACAGCTATACAGTTTATACTGAAACCCGACACATACCGACACCGTATTACGGCACACGCTGCCTGTACTTCACTGTTTCCGTACCCATGAACCGTATGGGATTCCTGCGTTTTTACTGTATAGGGGTGACTGATTTATGAAAAAAGACAACACAAGACTATCCATCAGCGAGATGTCAAATATCTGCCGGATCAGCCGTCAAACCCTGATCTACTATGACAAGCATAATATTTTCAAGCCGGATTACATCGACGCCAACGGCTATCGCTATTATTCCGTCTATCAGATTCCGTTTCTGCGGGAAATCTGCGCGCTGAAGGATAACCGGCTGCCGCTGAAGGAAATTGTAGAAAATTTTGAAAACCGCAGTGTGGACAGTGTTCTCAATCTGCTGCACGGACAGAAGGTGAACCTGCAGAAGGATATTGAGGAACTGAGGGAAAAACTGCGCAGTGTGGAAGAACGAATGGATTACTACCGCAGCGCCAAGCGGGAAGTCGAGCATGCCTACCAGCCCTATGTCTGTCAGAAGCCCGCGCGGCAGATCCTGTTCTGCAAGTGGGAGCCCAAGGGAAAAATGGACCGGCCCACCATGCATATCACCCATATGAAGCTGCGAAACCGGATCAACGACCTCCGCATGACTACCGATATGGGCTGGGGCGCCATGCTTCTTCGCGCGTCCCTGGACACGGATCACCCGCTGGAAGGCGCCGGTGCCTATGTGAATCTTCCGGCGGATTTTACGAATACCTACGGCATTCCGGAAGAAAACCTGATTACCATGCCGGAAGGCTTCTATGTATGTATGGGAAAATACGGCATGCCCTATGAAACCAAGGACATCTATGCCCTGAAAGAATGGATTGATTTAAATCATTACACCATCATCGGTGATATTTTTGATGAATGTCTGCTGGATACCACCTTTTATACGGAAGACATTCAGCGGGACTTCTGCCTGCTCCAGGTCCCGATCCGCATGCCCGGTGTAAATGTGGGCTTTGACCTCTGAACCCTGTAACCGTTCACTAGGAGAAACAACTATGAAAAAAATTGTAATCGGCGTAAGCGGCGCCAGCGGAATCCCCATTGCGGAAGCGGTTCTGAAAAACCTGAAAAAAAATCCGGCCTATACCTCACTTCTGGTTATGACGGAAGGCGCCGTCCGAACCCTGGAAACCGAATCCGAGTACACGGCGGAAAGCTTTCAGGCACTGGCAGACCAGGTTTTTGATATCAAGAACATCGGCGCGTCCATTGCCAGCGGAACCTTCCAGACAGAAGGAATGATCATTGTTCCCTGCAGCATGAAAACAGCAGCCGGAATTGCCAGCGGCTATTCCGACAATCTGCTGCTGCGGGCGGCAGATGTCACCCTGAAGGAGCGCCGTCCCCTGGTGCTTGTGGCCAGAGAGGCTCCCTTTCATTCCATTCATCTGCGCAATCTGTATGAACTGTCACAGGCCGGCGCCATTATTCTCCCCCCGATGCTTACCTATTACAACCATCCGGAGACCATACAGGATATGACCAATCATATCGCCGGCAAAATCCTGGATATCTTCGGCATCGAAGGGGAAGATTTCCGGCGCTGGCGCTAACTGAAATAGGCAAGGATTTCCCGGAAAAACAGTTCATGCCCTTCCGGGGAAAAATGGGCTCCGTCATGCAGCAGCGGAATACCGAATCCGGCGGCATCCAGGAACTCGATTCCCAGTTTCCGGGCCAGCCGCCGGTACTGACCGCCCAGTTCCCCGGACACCCGGGTAATGCGTTCTTCATAGCTTCCAAACGGTTTTGTCAGCGGCACCGGGGAAACCAGGACCGTTCTGCGTCCTTCCTCCCGGAAATGCCTCAGATAAGGCGTCATCACAAACATCTGCTCCATCCGCTGCGCCACCTGCTCCGCCGTTACCCCGGCAATATCCGCCAGATCATTCGTTCCCAGCATAATGAGCAGAATATCCGCGTCCGCATATCGGTGAAGCACGGCGTTCAGATTTCCATATTCCCAGGCACTGTGAGGAATTTCTCTTCCGTTTTCCCCGCAGTTGTACACCTGCCAGTCCGGCATTGCGTCCAGCCGTCCGGTCCAGCGGATCTCCTTCGGATAACGATAGTCCGAGCCCACCCGCGGATCAAATCCATACGTATTGGAATCTCCGTAACACAGCAGTTTTCTTATTTCCTTCACAGACAGCACTCCTTTCCTGCTCTTAACAGCTCTCCTTTTCTGCTCTTATTTGACATTTTTCCTGTATTGTTACACAATACTCATGGCTGCCGCCCAGCGGCGCCCTCCCTGATCGATGCTGACAAAGGAAAAATGATATGTCTGACACAACTGCCTCCCACAAGAAAAAAAGCGCCCGCATGGACATGCTCCACGGTCCGCTGCTGAAAAAAATATTTCTGTTTGCCATGCCCCTGGCCGCCACCAGTATTCTGCAGCAGCTGTTTAATTCCGCGGATACCGCCGTCGCCGGCCGTTTTGCAGGCAGTACCGCTCTGGCCGCCGTCGGCGCCAACAGCGCGGTCATCACCCTTCTGATCAATCTGTTTCTGGGACTTTCCGTCGGTGCCAATGTGGTTATCGCCAACCAGATCGGCCGCGGCCGGGCAGACAAAGTCAACGAAACGGTCCACACCGCCATTTCCCTGGCTCTGATCTGCGGATTTCTTCTGCTGGGTCTGGGGCAGTGCATCGCCCGTCCGCTGCTTTCGCTGATCGGAACCCCGGACTCTGTCCTGGACCCGGCCGTTCTGTATCTCCGCATTCTGTTTCTCGGCATGCCCTTTTTCATGCTCTACAATTTCGGCTCTGCCGTACTCCGCAGCATCGGGGATACCAGACGCCCGCTGTACGCCCTGATCGCAGCAGGTCTCATCAACGTGTGCCTGAATCTCCTCCTGGTTATTGTCTTTCACCTGAGTGTGGCCGGCGTCGCCATCGCCACTGTGATCTCTGACGGGATCAGCGCTCTGCTGATTCTGGTATTTCTGACGCGCAGCGAGGACATCATCCGTCTGCATCTGAAAAAACTGTCCCTGAAGAAAGAGTATGTCATCCCGATTCTGAAAATCGGCATTCCGGCAGGACTTCAGGGCGTCGTATTTTCGATCTCCAACGTATGCATCCAGACCGGAATCAACAGTTTCGGCCCGAAGGCCATCGCCGGCTCTGCCGCTGCGCTGAATTTTGAATATTTTACCTTTTTCATGACCAATGCCTTCAGTCAGGCGGCCGTCACCTTCACCGGGCAGAATTTCGGCGCCGGACTCTTTGACCGCTGCAGGAAAATCGCCTGGATGACTGTTCTGTCCGGTATGCTCATGACCGGGATCATGGTTACGGTATTCATATCCCAGCGGGGATTTTTTATCCATTTCTTTACCACGGATCCTGCCGCAGTCTCCTATGCCATGCAGCGGATGATGCGGGTGGAGATTCTGGAATTTTTCCCGGTGACTTATGAAGTCACCGCTTCTCTTCTCCGGGGAATGGGGCGTTCCCTGCTGCCTTCCGTGCTTACCGTGATCGGCACCTGTCTCCTGCGGATTGTCTGGGTATATGCGGTCTTCCCGCTTCATCCCACTTTTTCCCTGCTTCTGGACATCTATATGCTGTCCTGGTTTGTCACGGCTGCCCTGATGATCTCCGCTTATCTCATCGTCCGGAAACGGCTGTTTGCAGCCCGCGGCGCGGCCTAATCCTCCAGCTGGTCCATCAGCTGCCCGCGGATCTCCTGCACCCGGGAAATGGCTGACGCCACCTGCCACTTGGCTTCATTGATCTTCTCCTGCACCAGCCAGTCCGCAAGCAGTCCGTCAAAAAAGTAATCCGCAAAATGCAGAAAATCCCCGATATTTACCAGTGTCACTTCCTGATCCACGTCCCTCAGCTCCCGGCTGAAGGCCCGCAGCGCGTCTCTGGCCGCGCGCATTTCCTCTTCCGCGTCATGAATCCGGGAATGCTTCAGCATCGTGGTGAACAGGCCGCCGCCCAGCATATCTACGATTCCCCACCGGCCGGCGCTTTCCAGGCTTTCCTGCACATTTCTCAGCCGCCAGAGTGCCTCATCTGCTGCGCGGACCGCTTCCTGCAGCTCTTTCTGATACTGCGCTTTTTCCATTCTGTCTTCCTTTCTGCCTGTATCCCGGCATTGCTTTTCCTGTGTTTCTGTGTTCACAGTATCAGCAGTCATTTCGGCTGTCAAGTATCCTCCTCCCATAGACTTCCTCTGTTTCCTGCCGTCAGATTTTTTTTCGGAGCCCTTGACATTTCTCTTTTTTATAGTATAGTTAATTCATAGGTTAACAGAGTTAATAAGTGCAGTCAAAAGGAGATTGGAATAAAATGAAAGAAATCTTATGCTTTGGGGATTCCAACACCTATGGGTGGATTCCCGGCGGCAGAGGCCGCTATGATTACAATACCCGCTGGACCGGCCGTCTGGAGCAGAAGCTGGCGCCATACGGCTACCGGATTGCGGAAGAAGGTCTGGTAGGACGGACCGTTTCCTTTGAAGATGCCGTACGACCGGGCCGCAATGGACAGAAGCTGTTTCCTGCCATTCTGGAATCTCACCTCCCGCTGGACGCCATAATCCTTATGCTGGGCACCAATGACTGCAAGACTTCTTATCATGCCAGCGCCCCATCCATCGGCCGTTCCATCGAGAAACTCATCCATACGGCGCGGCAGTATGATCCGGAACTGGAGATTCTTCTGGTTTCCCCGATTTTTCTGGCGCATCAGGTGGGGGCAGAGGGTTTTGACCCGGAGTTTGATGAAGATTCCGTGGCCAAATCCCGCCAGTTCAAATCTGTCTATTCGGAGATTGCCCGCCGGACAGGATGCGCGTTTCTGGCCGCTTCCGATTATGCCGGGCCCAGCAGGGCAGACCGGGAACACCTGGATGCCGCCGGCCATGCGGCTCTGGCGGACGCGCTGTTTGACAAGCTCTGCGCCATGAAATCCCTCCAGGCCTGGCGGCAGATCATCTGACCGATTCTGCTGACGGCTCATCTCCTGCATCTGCGCCGCAGAGCGCACTGCAGCAAAAATCCGCGGGAAACCCGCGGATTTTTCTGTGCGGCAGAAGTTTTTTCTGCCAAAAGCTGCGCTCCGGCAGCTTTTCAGGGTTGTATCACATCGGCAGCTGTCAGCAGATGCCGAATGTTTCCTTATTGTAGCGGCCGATTTCATCATAGACGATCTTCGCCGTATCGGGATAGATGGTTCCGAAGGGATCTCCATAGGTAATGCTCGGCACAAACATTTTCAGATCCCCATAGGCCTCACAGGCTCTCCGGGCTTCCCTGCGGATTTCTTCTTCTGTGGCATCTGCCCGGTCAATACTGGAAGAAATCCCGCCCATTAAGGCCATCCGGCCGTTCAGTTTTTCTGAAATTGCCCGGATATTATTTTTCGGCACCACGCCCTGCCAGATGTCCACGCCGATTTCCGCCATATCTTCCGCAATCGGTTCGCAGTAGGAATCCGAATGATGCATGACAATGATGTCATTTTCATGCAGATAATCGTAGATCTTCCGGTAAGGCTCCTTGAAATAATCCCGCCACATCTCCGGATCCATCAGCATCTGGTCTTCACTGCCCCAGTCATCATGGGATATGATCAGATCCGGATGCAGATTTTCCACGATCAGCTTAAAATAGGTCATCCGGTAATCATAAATACAGTCAATCAGTTCTTTCGTTTCTTTCGGATACATCACCATATTCACCAGCGTATCCTCAAAAGTCATCAGCATGTGCATCTGCTCAAAAATCCCGGTGCCCATGATTGTAGCCGCCACATATCCTTCGTTCCGTATGCTGTCTTTCAGCTGATTAGCCGCTTCCCAGCCTTCTGAGCAGTGTCCGGTCAGATCCGGCACTTTCACATAGCTTCTCCACTCTTCGATATCCTGAATCACCTGATTTTCAGGTGTGACAATCGGAATTGCCGCCGGCTGGTCTTCCGGAAAAGAAATAAAAGTTCCCCACTGGTCATAAGAATCGGTTCCTTTGATCCGGTTTCCGCGGATAAACTTATTGCAGGGATCGCCGGTTATGGCACGCATCGCCGACCAGCCTCTGGGCAGGCGGTCCGGTTTTCCCCCATTATTTTTCTTCACCGTTTCCAGAAAAACTTCTTTTTCCGTCATCATTTCACTTTTCCTCCTTCGTGCTGTCCGCTGCTTATTCTCTGAATTAAGCATAGCACAACCGAAAGTTTCAGAAAAATTCCCGATAGGGATATCATATATTCCTCAGAAGAATGGTTTTTTTCCTGAATTGTTCGTACTATAATAAAAACAGATGGACGAAACATCTGTCTCTGTACCAGGCTTTGCCCCAGCAGTCAGCCCCAAATAAAAAGAGAGGATACTGTGCCATGTACGAATTTCATTTAAATAATCTGCAGCTGCAGGATTTTCAGCTGTTTCTGGCCGTAGGCAGATACGGAAGCTTTACCCGGGCGGCGGAACGCATGCATGTCACCCAGTCCTGGGTCAGCAAACGAATGAATCTGATGGAAAGCGAGCTGGGCCTCCACCTGTTTCTGCGGGGAAGCCGCCGCATGGAACTGACGCCTGCCGGCAAGCTGCTTCAGGAACGGCTGGAATCCATCAACCATTCTCTGACAGAAGCCATCACGACTGCCCACCAGGTGCAGACCGGTGTGTCTGGATTCCTTCGGATCGGATTTCTGGAATGGGCAGCCACCACCCTTTTTGTTCCCATCCAGCGATTTATCCGTGACAATCCACAGATCTCTGTGGATATTCTGTGCCAGCAGTTCCAGGACCTGCGGGCTTCCCTGGAATCCGGCCATACGGATCTGATCCTGACCATGGAATACGACAATACCTCTTTTCTGAAAGATTCCATCCACAGCGCGCGCGTCCGGGAAGTCCCTATGATGGCCTATATCAGCTGTCACAATCCCCTGGCAAAACGGGACACGCTCACCATCCGTGATCTTCAGGCCGAACCCATGCTGCTTCTGGATCCCCGCTGTTCACTCGGGTACACCGACTACATCGGCTGGCTGTTTCACCAAAACGGCATACGGCCGCTGATCGCGCAGTACGCGCCCAACGGCCGTGCCCATATGGCAAATATTCTGCTGAACCGCGGCATTCTCATTGCCAGCAGCTATTTTCTGGAAAATGAATTTCACAAGGAAATCCATGCGGTTCCGCTGGAAGGGGTCTCCACCCATATCACCGCCGTCTGGCAGAAAGACAACCAAAACCCCATTCTTCCCGCCTTTCTGCAGAAACTGATGGAAGATACGGAATAGCCTGCTTATCCCCTTGCGGAATAGCCGCTGTAATCGCCGTTCCCTTCAAAACTTCCGCCATCTCCATGGCCGCCATGCCCATGGGAGAATTCGCCGGATGAACTGTCGTTCGGATTGTCGAAATCCACCTGCAGGGCGTCTGCCACTGCTTCCAGGATTCCATTGCTGCTGAAGGTGGCTCCGCTGACTGTGTCTACAGACAGACTCTGCTGCTGCAGGATTTCGCTGATCATTCCTGACTGTGCCGCCTGGAAATACTGTTCATCATCTTCATAGGATTCAATGGTAATTTCTGTAATTTTATGGCTCTTCACCGTCACACTGACCTTTGTCTCCCCGCGGAGCCCTGTTCCAGTCCCGGTATAAGTTCCGTCTTTCACCGAACTCAGATCCAGGGAATCGGAGGTACCATCGCTGTCATTTTCTGAACTGCTGTCGGTACTGTCGTCTGAACTGCTTCCACCGTCGCTGCCGGAACTGCCGTCCGAACTGTTTCCGGTAGTGTCATCCGAACTGCCTCCGCTGTCACTGCCGGAACTGCCGCTGCCGTCCGTCCGGGCGGAATCAGAAGAATCCGTAATTCCCAGGGCGTCTGCCACCGCCTGAATAATTCCGTTGCTGCTGAAGGTGGCGCCGCTGACCGTGTCCACGCCTTTCGTTGTCTGTTCGGATAAAATCTCCTGTATCACAGTATTTTTGGCTTTATTGAAAAATTCCGCGTCATCTCCGGTGCTTTCAATCGAGATGTCCGTAATATTTCCGTTTTTCACAGTCACTGATACCGTCGTGGTTCCGCGGTACCCTTGCGCGCTTCCGGTGTATGTGCCGTCCTTATACTGTCCCTGTTCCGAAGACATCTCTGTCTGCCCTGCAGGTGACGTTCCCGCCACCGCATAGGTTCCGGCAAAATAGATGCCTCCCACCGCCACAGCCGCTGCCGTACCGGCGATCGCCGGTGCCGCGAAAGACGTCATATTCGAACGCGGACAGACATCCATACAGCGGAAACATGCAATGCACTCACTGTCTTTCACACGCTCCGTCTGATTCAGTGAAATCCCCATGCTGCAGTGTATGGTGCACATCCGGCAGGAACCGCAGGCTTCCGGCTGCTTCTTAAAGATGCGGAACAGCCGGATCCTGGACACCAACGCGAATACTGCGCCCAACGGGCACAGATATCTGCAGAAAAACCGGTCCACCAGGAGAGACCCTGCCAGAATCAGCGCCAGCAGAACCATGCCCACCGATGCAAGGCTCTGGATATTTCCGCCTTTCCATAGGGTTACCAGCACGCCGAATACATTCCACGGACTGACGGAAGTGTCAATCGACATACCCAGCGTCCATACGGCAATCACCAGGAATGCAAGCACCCCATACTTGACGAATTTCAGCGCCCGGTCCGCCTTTGGCGGCATCTGCAGCGGCTTTTTGCGGATTTTGGAAGAAATCCAGCCCATAAGGTCTCCCATGGCGCCAAAACTGCAGAGATACCCGCAGAAAAATCTGCCCCAGATCACTGTGACCGGGAAGACTGCCGCCAGCACCAGCAGCTGACTGCTGAGTCCGGAAAGAGTAAAGCTTCCCTTCAGCACCGCCTGCCAGACATCCCGCAGCGCGGAAAAAGCTGTGATAAACAATCCCGGCATCAAAATCAGCGCAATCAGCTGAATCACATGCCGCAAAATCTGCGTCAGATGAATCTTCTGCCTTCCTGTCTGCCTCCGCTCCTGCGCGGCGGTCCCCTGTACCTGTTTTTTCATACGCTTCTCCTTATCCGTTACAGAACTGTAAGCTGATCTTTCAACCCATCTGTCGCGTACAGTTCCCCGTTTTCCATAAAAAATACTGCTTCCAGTCCCTGCTGTCTTACCAGCGCAGCCCCCTCCTCCAGTCCGAGTACAAAAACTCCTGTGGCAAGCGCGTCCAGCTCAGTTCCGGAACTTCCCACCAGCGTCACACCGGTCAGTCCGCTTTCTGCCGGGCGGCCGGTCGCCACATTCAGAATATGCGGATAACGGATACCCTGCCGCGTAAAATACTTCTCATACGCTCCCGACGTCACCACTGTGCAGTCAGTTCCCTGAAGGATTGCTGCCACGGATCCGCTGCCTCCATACGGTTTCTGAATACCGATTTTCTTCGGCTTCCCAAAAACGGAAACTGTTCCGCCCAGATTAATCACCGCATCTGTAACCCCATATTCCATCAGGATTCGCTTCGACTCATCCGCCGCAAATCCCTTGGCGATTCCGCCCGGATCCACTGCCTGACCGGTCCGGAGAAGCTGGACTGTCCCCCTGGTTTCATCAATCATGATTTGACGGTAATCCACCAGACGGCGTCTTCTGCGAATCTCTGCCTTCCCCGGAAGATTTTCTCCGGCTGCCGCCTGCCGCCACAGATCCGTCAGAGGCTGTGCCGTGATGTCATAGGTCCCGCCGGAAAGCGCACCGTACTTCTGCCCTTCACGAAGAATCCGAATCGTATCCCCGCTCACTGCCACCGGTTTTCCACCGGCCGCCTGATTGATTCTGCTGATTTCACTGTCCGGCCGGAAAACCGACCACCTGTCATGCAGCTCCAGAATTCGTTTTTTCACCTGTTCCAGCGCTTCCGGATTTCTCTCACGAATGGTAATGGTATTCATGGTCCCCAGCGCCGGAAATGACCGGCTCATCATAAAAATCACCTTCCTCGGCAGTTCACTGGTCTCCGATGTTTCATAGATTACTATCCATAACATACCGGTTAATTGTGTCCGTTCTTTGTCCTCTTATTTAATAAAGTTTGTTTTTTCGGGGCAGAGAGGAGACCTATGCACGAATATCGGAAAAAGTCGGAAAAACAAAAAAACCGCGAAATCATGCGGCTGCATGCGCGCACTGTTTCACAGTTTTTGTTTTCGGTGATCTGCTGTATTTTTCAGAGGGCTGCCTGATCGGATGAAAGCCCCGGTTACAGGGAAAGCTCATTTTTTTCTGCCAGGAGAAAATGTATTTTTTCAATAAACGTATCCAGCACCGGATTTCCTGACTGGGCATTGTAGTAGATTCCTTTTTTGTACTTGGATGCACCCGCAATCTCTATCACACGTATCTGGGGATCCGCATAAAAAAGATTGCTTTCGTTTGTAATAGCAAACCCCTGTTTTGCAATGATATTCATTGGAACAGACAGGGGATTGCTTTCAAAGATATGCCTGATTTTCATTCCTTCAAATGATATTCCCATGGCCTTACTCAGTTCTTCCAGAGGATCAAAACCAGCCGGCATTTTGATTTTCGGCAATATCAGGGGATGTTGATTGAATAATTCTCCAAGCAGTTCACGGGAGATAATATCCGGCAGATCCGCAGATAATGAACGGTGTATGGCAATATAGGTGCTTTCTTCTGCAAGGAGAAGAAACGGAAAACAACTGCTGTCCAGATTGTCCTGGGGCATTTTCAGCACATTGATCAGAGAGCAGGTCCCTTCCAAAAGTTTTTCCACAAGCACTGCGTGTCCTTCCCTGTAGAAATGATACATCACATCCGGATTCTGCATTCGAAGCTGGTTCAGTACCAAAAGGATCTCTGTGTTCATGATCTGCTCATCCATAACTCCGATATTCAGGCTCTGATAATTTCTCTGATACAAATTGCGGATTTCTTCTACGGAACTCTGCAGCTGCCCGTAGAAGGGAAGTATTTTTTCATAGAACAGTTTTCCTTCTGCGGTTAAAAAAACCCGGTTTTTTTCCCGGGCAAACAGCGGAAATTCCAGCTCAGTTTCCAGATTACTGATCTGTCTCGAAAGCGTCGGCTGCGTAATAAAAAAATAATTGGCCACACTGGTAAAATTCAGGTCTTCCGCAAGTTTAATAAAATACTGGATCTGCTGAGTTGTCATATCTGTTCCTTTCCATAAGAAAAAATCTCCTGTGCTTTAGTTTATCGCACAGGAGATCCCTTCGGAACCCTTTTTATTATTTTTTTACGGCTTTAACAGTACGCGCGCTACATCCAGTTTGCCAGATGCCAGTTCTTCTATTTTCTCAATGGCCTGATCCAGATCTGCTATTTCCGTAGTATAGATATCTGTCTTCCACATTCCGGATGCCATCATTTCAAACAGCATGTGAATTTCTTCTTTTGTATAAGTAAAACTCAGCTGAAAATCCAGTTCTCTCGGTCCCAATGCAGCAGACACCAGCTCATAAGGCCGTCCGTCACTGCCAATCACCATAATCTGGCCATTTGCCATAGTCAGATCTGCGCATAATGCCATTGTCGCAGGATTTCCAGCTGCTTCATACGTGACATGGGCGCCGCCTTCATGGACTAGAATCGACTTTGCTTCCTGTATGCCTGACTCCGTTGCATCAAAAGCATAATCTGCTCCCGCCTGCAATGCCATTTTTCTTCTTGCCGGATTGACATCAAAAGCAATCACTGTTCTGGCGCCCGTCAGTTTTGCCGCCTGAACCGCTGAAAGCCCGATGGAGCCGCAGCCTGCTACTACTGCATTTTCCCCCAGTTTCAGTCTGGATTTCCGCACAGCATGAAAACCTACACCAATTACATCAAACAGAACTGCCTGCTCATCCTTTACCGTTTCCGGAATCAAAAACAACTCATTTTGCGGATGACGGGACAAAATATACTCCGCATATGCCCCTTGGGTATTCGGACCGATTCCCAGTGTTTCCGGAAATGCATTGGCACATGTATTCGGATGTCCTGTATTGCAGGAATAGCAGGAACCGCAGTCTCCCGGAGGGCCGACTGCTACACGGTCTCCCACGTGTACATTTTTCACATGGCTGCCTGTTTTTTCCACAACACCGACTGTCTCATGCCCCAGTACTAATTCATAATCAAAAATCCCCGGCATTTTATAGGCGTGAACGTCTGTTCCACAGATTCCACAGTAACGCACTTTAACCAAAACCGTATCATCCGTCACTTCCGGAACGGGAATCTCCACAAATTCCAGTTCCCCCGGTCCATGATATTTTACAGCTTTCATTCATTTCCTCCTCACTAAGCTAATCCAGGCGCCACTGTCAAAAGTAACGCAACAATAAGCGTTCCAATAAACGTATATAATACTGTTGTTCGAAATACCAGCGGATAGCCTTCTTTGTATTTGATCCCGGTGATCATGAACAAAGTCACCACTGCAGCATTGAACGGCAGGGTATCCAGTACCGTATTGGTGCATAACAGGACACGGTATACCGCGTCCGCATCCACTCCGACATAGGGGATATAAACAGATGCCGCAACCCCCAGCGCAATAATCAATCCGGACATGGATGCAGAGATTCCCAGCATCACGATTCCAATAATTGCAAGAATCAGTAACGGCGGTCCCGCCAGAGAAGTAAAGAAATTTTGCAGTACTTTGAAGGAAGGTGCTGCCTGCACCGCATACCCCAATGCAAAGTTCAGCAAAATAATCGCAGGAATACCGGCGAGGGTAACACCATCATTCAGACTGTTAATCACTGTACGAATACGGCTGGTTCCTTCAAATTTTGGAATATATCTTCCAAAACAAATGCATGCTGCCACACATCCGATTGCCATGGCTGCCCATGCATATGACTTGCAGATCGTATTGGCACACAGCGGAACAATTACCAGTGGAATGATTGTTAATAGAAACGGCGGATAATTGGTTTTGTCGATTTCTACCGGCGGTTTCAAAGGTCCATATTCAAACCTCAGCCCTTTTCCTGTATCCATAATAATCTGCTTTCTGAGATAAACAAAAGACACAGTAATCAAAAAGACGCAGAATACCACACCCGGGAACCACGCGGACAAAGAGGATGTTCCCTTCAAAAAGTTTGCGCAAATTACGTTTTGAGCACTCAGGGAACCCGGCAGCGCCCCGGATAACGTGGTACCCAAAATCAGCATAACCGGCAGATATCTTCTTGGAATATCCGCTTCCTCACACACGCCGGTTGCAATTCCAATCATAATGAACAAAGTCGCATAGGGATCAATTCCGATAAAACCAAACAGAGCCCCGATAACCACTACAATAATGACTCCGCGAAATCTTCTTTTTACCACATCATCTTTTTTGCAGAACAAGTCCAGCAGTACCTTTGACAGTTTCTGTGATGCCCCGGAATCCAAATACAGTTTCCCCAAAATTCCGCCAAACAGATACAGCGGCAGCAGGGAAGGTATCTGTGTCGCAACTCCCGAAAAAACCGGATCTGCAAAACTCTTTAAAATTGGCATACCATTTGTCACAAATACAACTAAGCATGCAATAATTACCACATAGGCCAGATTCATGCCCTTATAGGTAAACAGCGTCACAATAATAAACGCCGCGATCAATCCCAAAACCCCTATTACTGTCATCTTCTCCCTCCTTTTTTATGCTCGATGCGGTAACTCTACCTCCGCACTTCCTTCAATCCAGATGGAACCATTGATGTCTTTGATCCACCAGATTAACTGCACCAGATATTTTCCATTTCGAACATACTTATTTGCTACTTCCGAACAGACTTCTGCCACATCTCGGGTCAGGCCATGGGAGGTAATCTCTGCGTCCTTCATGGACGGCGCTTTTACCAGCCACTCATGATAATACGGAGTTTTTGGTACCGGTTTTCCGAATTTCGCATGTGTGCCGGCCGGCATAATGGACCAGTAAATGCTGTTGATTCTTCCTGCATCACCCATCCAGTTATTTATGTGATGAATTGCGATATCCCGGCCGCAGAAATTGATAATCGCAGCACGCTCATCCCCTTCTGTTCCATGAATATCAGAAGTATCGATTTCACTTTCCACAGCATCTAATTTTTCATTCAGTTCGCTTTCCCGGCCATCATCAATTGTAAATGCGGGACGTGCACCATCCGGAATAACCGGTGTGTAATCTTCTTCATTTTCCAGACGATAGATTCCATGTCTGTCCCGTTTCATTGTCGCAAAAATTTCCGGATCCAAAATTTCCTTTTTCATGGTTCGCGTACCGCCAATTCCCTGTCCGAAAGGCGCAGGCAGCGCGCACGCAATCAGCGGTCCATCCAGTGTATGCTTCGGCTGATCTCCTATCTGCACCTCTTCCCAGTACCGAGGAATGCTTCCCCTGATTTCCTCCTGTTTCCATACTTCTTTCATATACGCATAGTCTTCCTCTGTATAGAAATGGTCTTCTTTTGACTGCCAGTCCGGATCCTCCCAGATATCAGCAAATCCGTTACTCCCAAAATTCTCTGGTCTGCATTCCGGTTTATATGTTTTCAAACTTTCCATGTAATGGAAGGAAACTTTATTTACCAGTTCTCCTTTCTGGTTATAAATGGTTCCGGCATTGTACAGCGAAACATGTCGGTAGACACTGCCTTCCGGAGGAGTCAGATCCAGCATAGTTCGTTCATCAAACACCAGGTACAGCACATCTCCCGGATAGATATCTGCAAACCGTTCCACATGATGGCTTGCCTGGGATACAAGCACCGTGTCTCTGGATTCCTCAGGGAATGGTGACGTATAGGAATCATCATGCGCGCCAAACACAAAATATGCCGGTATACCCTCATACCCCGCTTTCTTTGCATATTCTGAATCATGAAACAGCGGATTTTCCTGTTCGTATTTGGAATGGTTATATTTTACCATTGCCTCAGTCACGCGAATCACCGGTCCGACCCCAGGTGTTCCCTCCGGTAAAGTTCCATGTACCAGCGCATCTACATCAATAGCTCCACGATCATTAATCGCATTGGCTTCCGCCCAGAACTTTTTCAATCCCTCCTTTTCTTTTTCATCGTATACTCCCGGGTATCGAATGATAAAATCCTCTGCACGATAATCTCTCATTTCCTTATCCTTTCTCACCAACTTTACAGCAACTTTTATTTGTATTTATTATAAAAAGCAGCGGATTCTCCGTCCAATTGATATGATGTATCCGCAAATACTGATTTTCTATTGTTTCATTTTTTTCTCTATTTTCAGGACTGTAACTGCGTGAAAAAGTTAAATTATTCATATTATGCTGCACATTGGTTATGTGAACTTTCCTGCAGGAAGATATAAAAAAAGCCGGAATCCCTGCATATTTAGGGATTCCGGTCTATAAGCAAGAAGCAGGCAACGGGAATCGAACCCGCCTCCCCAGCTTGGGAAGCTGGTGTTCTACCAATGAACTATGCCTGCTTACAGCGAAAACCGCCGTTGAAAAGTATTATATCACGTAACATTTTTTCTGTAAATACGTTTTCCGCTGTATCACTTCTCCATTTTAGACAGACATTTCCAACTGCACATCAGTAATACAGCGGAGAAAAAGTCTTGGTGAAATCCGCGTCCGGGGATTCCAGAAGAAAGGTATGAATGAAATCATCCCCCGGTTTCAGGAACGGGAACTGATCAGAAGTCGCCCAGTCCGGACGGGTAAATGTCGGCGGATTTTTGATCAGCGCATTGGTCCAGTCATCATTGCACTCAAACCAGAGTTCGGACAGCCGATCCCAGTGGCGCATCAGATTGGCCAGTTTTTCGCTGCCTTCCGCTTTGTTGTCATCCGTTGTAATCGGAAGAGCGCTTCCCTCGAATTCGATTGCTTTGTGGCTGAAGAAGCGGATCAGTCCCGGCATCTGCATAATCTCTTTTGCCTGTGTCTCCAGGAAGAACCGGTCGCAGGCCTCCTTGTCCGCCCCTTCCGGATAACGGTAAGCGATCACCCAGCGAAGAATCGGATGCTGTTCATAGGACCATTCCGCGCCGAGAAAGTCTTCCGTCGGTTCCGCCGGGATATGTATGATATCTGCTTTGATGACATTTGGCACCGGCTCCGGGTTCATGCCGATCAGTCCCTTTCCGCCGCGCCGCTGACTGATATCATAAGCCCAGTTTTCATGAATCCTGTAGGTATACAGTCCTTCATTTTTTGCGCCTTCCGGTGCCGGAACCGGACGGTACATAAGATACCGGTTGGTCCAGGGGTACTGGGTCAGCACATCCGGCACATGGGATCTGCGAAACCAGCGCTCCATGGCGGGTCTGGCGTTCTCATCCAGTAAATTGTGAAAAATAACCATTTTTTCCATTGTCATTTTTTTCATCTCTCCTTAAAACAGTTTATGAATTAATCATACCCTGCCCGGTACCGATCTGTGAAATTTGTTTTCTGTATCTTTGCAATTCTGAATCTGTATCTTTTTGATACAGGTCATCTTTCCGCATTCCTCTGCGTCCGCCTGCTGCTTACTGCCGGATGTTTTTCTTGTTCTGATTGACATACTCCAAAAACAGCGGCAGCGCCGGATTCCAGTTGTCTTTTTTCCAGACTGCGGAAAACATGACGGTTCCAAATTCTTCCGGAAGCGGAAAAGTCACATAATGACTGGTATCCAGCTGCCTGGTAACCGGATCAATAAATAACACGCCGTTTCCCATGCGCACATTGACCAGACTGGTATCAAAATTTTCCACTTCCCGGATTTTCCAGCTTTTTACCCCCAGGTGCTTATAGAGTTTCTCAATCAAAAGCGCCTGTTTTTCTTTTGGAAACGCGGTCCAGATTTCAGATTTTTCCAGTATCTCCGGATCCAGAAATCCTTTTTTTGCCAGCGGATGGTTTTTTCCGCATACCAGGCTCATCTGGGCAGTGAAAATAACATCAGCCTGCAGCTCCTCATGAAGCGCCGCGTCATACAGCAGAATCACCAGATCATAGTCTCCGTTCCGCAGCCGTTCCAGCAGTTTCTTTTCTGTCTGACAGCAGTCATAAGAGAACCGGATATTGCTGTGTTTTTTCTGAAATCCCGGAAGGATATCATCCCACAGGACATCCAGATCCGTTTCACTGACAAATCCCATTTTAATGGTCCCGCTGTATCCGTTATAAATATTCCTTGCCTGTTCCAGTCCCTTCTGAAATTCCTCCATCTGACGGCTGAGCAGTTCATACATTACTGCGCCGGAGGCTGTCAGGCGGACTTCCTTATGGGTCCTGTAAAAAAGCGGAAACCCCAGTTCCTCCTCCAGACTGCTGATCAGTCTGCTGACTGTGGGCTGGGAACTGTACATTTTTCGGGCAGCGTCTGTAAAATTCTGTGTCTGCGCCACAATGCAGAAGCATTCAAACTGCCGGTCATTCATATTATTTCTCCTCTTACTCTTTTATCCTGCATGGTTCCATCTCATAAAACGTCCGGGAAAAATCCAGCAGATACTTCGGATCTCTGCTCCCTCCGGTTTCATAAGAAGAATGCATCGCCCACTGGGGCAGGCCGATATCGGCGGTGCGCACGGAAACCTGTGTATTTGAGATATTTCCCAGTGTGGAGCCTCCGTTCATATCGGACCGGTTGGCAAAGGTCTGCCATGGCACACCGGCCTTTCGGCAGACGGTTTTGAAATATGCTTCCGACACGCCATCCGTAGTATACTTCTGATTGGCATGATATTTCAGCACAATTCCCCCATTGATCACCGGGCGGTTCGTCGGATCTGCCTTTCCCAGGTGTCCCGGATGGGCAGCATGGGCATTGTCCGCCGATATCATAAAACTTCCGGCCAGGATTCTCCGGTAATCGGAGCCGCTCATGCCAAGGCCCTCCGCAATGCGCTGCAGCGTATCTGCCAGAAATGTGGAAGCTGCGCCCTGACGTGTCGTGCTGCCCACTTCCTCATTATCAAATACCGCATGCACCGTCAGGTTCTCGGAACGGCTTTCCAGAAAGCCCCACTGTGTCAGATACGCGCACTCCAGGTCATCCAGTTTCGGTGCGGCCAGAAACTCCTGTTCCGCCCCGATCCATGCCGGCTGCTGCCGGTTTACAAGAAACAGATCCGTTCCCAGAATCTGTTCTTCTGCCACGCCGGCCTCTTCCGCCATCAGCTGGAAAAACGAGGTGCTGCTGCCTTCCAGCGAAAACACCGGAAGCATATCCTCCTGCGGATTCAGGGTCAACCCGCTGTTGGCCGTGCGGTCCATATGAATGGCCAGAGAAGGGATGATCAGCAGGTCTTTATCCGGCGCCACCAGGCGCTGGCAGATTCCTTCTTCTGTCTCGCAGAGAAGCCTGCCGGCTACCGACAGCGGCCGGTCCAGCCAGGTATGGAGAATCATTCCGCCATACTTTTCCATATTCAGACGGACGCAGGATCCGCCGTTCACCTCCGGCGCGGGTTTGATTTTAAACGTAGGGGAATCGCTGTGGCTTGCCATCAGATGCATGGCCGAAAACGGGCGCTCCGGAATCCGGAAGGCCAGTATGGAAGAGGCATTTCGCGTGACGTAATAGTTTTTCCCCCGGGCAAGGTTCCAGTCCCGGTCTTCCCGCAGCTTCTCGAACCCTGCTTCCCGAAACCGCTGCTCCATATTGCGGATCACGTGAAAGCAACTGGGACTCTTCCGAATTGCCTCCATCAGTGCTTCCGCTGTCTGTCGTTCTTCCATTCTTCTGCTCCTTTCAAAATGCAATCCAAATTAAATGCAAAAATCTGAGGTTTTTCCTAGACACAGCCTCTGTTTTTTTCTTATACTATCTGAAAATAATACCATTTACCCGCAGAATCCGGAACGAAACATTGGTTTCTGAAACGGACCGCTGTTTTTTCCGCAATTCTGCAGAAGCATCTGACCCACCCAGGGAGGTATCTCTTATGTCCGAACCTAAAACTTATGAAATCATCTGTCCCTATGACTGCCCGTCCACCTGCGGACTTCTTGCCGAAGTTTCGGAGGGAAGGATACAGTCCGTATCCAATAATCCGGACCATCCGGTTTCCTGCCGGACCATCTGCCAGAAAATGCAGCACTATGAACAGTCCATTCACTCTCCCCGGCGAATCACGGTTCCCCTGAAACGGGCCGGCCGCAAGGGCGAGGGACGTTTTGTGCCGATCACCTGGGAAGAGGCGGTCCGCACCATTACAGACCGCTGGAAGGAAATCTGCCGGCAGGAAGGTCCCCAGGCAATCGTGCCTGCCATCTATTCCGGTGTCATGAGCGATATCCAACGCAACTGCGGAGACGCCTTTTTCCACCGTCTGGGCGCCTCCGAAATCATCAAAAGTCTCTGTTCTTCCGCCAAGGGCGCCGGTTATGAATCCGTCATGGGAGAAACCGGCTGTCTGGATCCCCGGGAATTGTCCGACAGCGACTTCTATCTGATCTGGGGCAGCAATCTGGCCGCCACCCGCATCCAGACTCTGACAGATCTTCTGAATCAGCGGACTTCCGGTTCCCGCAAACCAATGATCCTGCTGGATACCTATGCCAATCCCACCGCCCGGTTCTGTGACGACGTGATTCTGATCCGCTCCGGCAGCGACGGCGCCCTGGCGCTGGCCATGATGCATGTCCTGCTGGAGCAGGGACTGGCCGATGAGGAATATCTGCGGACCTATGCCGACGGCTATGAGGAATTCCGCGCTTCCCTTCCTCAGTATACCCCGGAATGGGCGGAACAGGAAACCGGGATTCCCGCAGAAAAAATCACCGCCCTGGCAATTGCCTATGGGAAAGCCTCCGCGCCTGCCATTATCCTGGGCAGCGGCCCTTCCCGCCATATCAATGGCGGCATGAACACCCGTCTGGTAACCATTCTCTCCCAGTTTACCGGCGCCTGGAAAGTACCCGGCGGCGGTCTGTGCGGCTGTGACCCCAGAGGCGGTTCCTATGTGAACCAGAATCTGATCCGGCATCCGGAATTCCGTCAGTCTCCGCCCCGCCGTGTCAATATCAACCAGCTGGCCAGTGCCCTGAACCGCACCGGCAGCGAGATCGTCCGCAGCCTCTATGTCTACGCCCTGAATCCGGCAAATACCGTCAGCAACCAGAATCTCCTGCTGAAAGGTCTGATGCGGGAAGATCTCTTTACGGTTGTACACGAACGTTTTCTGACGGACACCGCCCGCTACGCGGATATTATCCTGCCGGCCACCTTTTCTGTCGAACAGGCAGATATTTACCGGGCATACGGCTACTGCACCTTAGCCACCCAGCACAAAGTCGTGGACGCGCCGGGTGAATGCAAAAGCAACTGGGACACCTTTTCGCTTCTGGCAAAGGGCATGGGATTCACAGAGCCGTATTTTCAGATGAGTGAAGAGGAAATCCTGTCGGAAATCCTGGATCATCCTACGGAAATCATTGCCGCTCTTCCACCGGAAAAACAGCAGATTCTGCGGCAGGGCGGTTCGGTGTCCGTACCTTTTGCCGATCATATGCGGATTCTCACTCCCACAGGAAAAATACAGATTCTGAATCCGGACTGCCCGATTCCGCTGCCTTCCTATCTGCCGGATGATTTCTGCAGCACCTGCTTTCACGGAAACACCCCCCTGCGTCTGGTGGCCGGTCCCAGCCGTCTCAGCCTGAACACCACCTTTACTGACCGTTCGGATCTGATGGAGCGTCGGGGCGAAGAAACCCTCTGGCTGCATCCTGCAGACGCCGCTTCCCGGGGAATCACAGACGGATCAGCCGTCATCGCTTGGAACGATCTGGGCGAAGTCACTTTCCGGGCCTATATCACAGATCAGGTCGCGCCGGGCAACGCCATTTCCGAAGGTGCCTACCATCTGGACCAGTCTCTGGCCGGCCGTACCTTCAATGCGCTGAATCACGAGCGGATCTCCGATATGGGGGAAGCCACCACCCTCAATGACAACGCCATCGATGTCCGCCCGGCATAAGCAGTGCTGAACCTCGACAGGGCAGGGCGGGCTTCTTCCCGGCATAACACGATCCCAGCTGACCATCCACGGGACGTGCGGACTGCTTCACAGCACAGCTGTGGTCAGCCCCTGCTCCTTCGATCGGTGTGCGGACGTGGTCAGCGCCTGCGCGCGCGCCGGGTCAGCGTTCGCTGTGTCAGGACTGAAATGATGATTCCATTGATAATCACAATCAGATACAGGCTGATCATACGGCTTAACAACATGGCGCTGGCCAGTATCCCGCCGGGGAACAGCAGCCGGAAAATCAGAAGAAACGTACCTTCTGATACACCGCTGGCTCCCGGAATCGGAATAAATCCCACCGCTACAAACAGCACTGCCTGCAGAAGCTCCACCTGTATCAGATTGCTGCCATGAAGTCCGAATCCTTTGTACACCAGGAACGGAACCATATACATGCAGAAAAACTGTATAAAAGAGGTCACCACTGTCTTGGCGATCATATCCATATGTCCGTGAAAACTCCCGGACAAGTGGCCGTAATCATCAATGATTTTTTGCAGCCGGCCGGCGATTTTTCCTTTTCCCTTCCGGTCAAAGAACCGGATGATCCGCATCAGAATTCTGCAGATCAAACGAATTGCTTTTTCTGAAAACAGACAAAGAAGAATAAACAGAAGAAATAAAATGTTGATGACAATTCCCACCAGGAGCAGATACTTATGCCGCCCCAGTGCCTGGGTCAGCATCGGATTCATCACAAAATATCCTGCGACAGCCAGCGTTACCGTGGCCGTCTCAAATCCCAGAAGCTGTACCAGAAGCGCCAGGACACCATGAGAAACTTTGACGCCGTCTGTATGCATATAATACAGCTGCATCGGCTGTCCGCCGCTGGATGAGGGCGTGATGGAGCTGAAGAAAAAACCGGCCATGGCATACTTTAGGCCATGCCGGATGCTGAGCGGATAGCCGAACAGCCGCAGCGGCCGGATCAGATTCATTCCTTCTCCGATCTGATAAATCAGCATCATGACCAGTCCCAGCAGAAGCCAGAGGGGATTAACCGACTGCACTGCGCTCCACATTTCTGCCGGACTAACTTTGCGGAATACAAACGCAAAGGTCAGCACGATCACTGCCGCCATAATCAGAATTCCTGTTCCTGCTGTTTTTCTGGAGGTCTTCGCAGGTGCCTGCGTTTCATTTGCTGCCATACTGTTTTTTCCTCTCTGCTGCTGTCCCGCGTCTGCGGCGGTCAGCCAATCCTGTTCCCGGAATCTGCCGCTTATACATATGCCCCGGTCCTTACTTCCGGCGTCAATCAGAATACCACATACACCAGAACCAGCATCAGCACAAAGCTGATCAGCACGGATACGGAGTTCAGAAAGCTGGACAGCGACGGGTCCGCGCCTGCCTGTTCCGTGAAAACCGGAGAAATGGATCCTGCCGGAGCCACCATGCAGATTGCCGCCACTTTTCTCTCCAGCTCAGGGAACGGCAGAAAACGATAGGCCAGCAACCCCAGACTTACGCCGAAAATCACACGAAACGCCACGGTAAACTTCACATCTGTGATTTTTTCTTTATTTTCCCTCTCAATATGGAACATCAGTCCCAGCATAAACATGGAGACAAAGCCGTTCGCATTGGCAATCGGCTCTGTAATGGTTCCGGCCAGTTTCGGAATCGGCACCCCGCAGAGGAGCAGCACCAGCAGAATCAAATAAGCATCCAGAGAGACCGATCCGAACAGCTTCCGGCAGAAGCTGCCGACCCTGGAAAGACCGGATCGGGGCACGTCTTCGTCCAGCCGCAGCAAAGAAGCCGTCAGCGCATATCCGCCGCCGCACATTACGACTGCATTGCCCAGATCAAATACGCTGGCAAACACCGCGCCCTGGGGGCCATAGAACAGCTGCACAATCGGCATGGCAAATCCTCCGATATTGCATCCGGAGGCGTTGATCATACAGAAGGCCCTGGAGGTATGGTTATGCTTCCGGCGCATCAGATACATCAAAAATACCGGTACCACGCCAAACCCCAGTCCGATGACCGCAAGAAGATACGTGGACAGAGCCGGCAGAAAGCCCGCAAACGCGTGTACAATATTGGCCGGCAGCGTCACATTCGTAAATATGGCGCTGAGTACCCGGTAATCCCGTTCACCAAAATATCCTCCCCGCCGCAGTCCCGCAGCCAGAAATATAATTCCTATATAAATCAGTGGTCTGATCAGACTCATCCTACACCTGCTCCCTGTTACATACGACCTATATTGTATCGAATTTCCGGATATTCTACAACCGCGAGTTTTTCTGCTGTATCCCAAAAGACCGATGCCCCCAAAAGGGCATCGGCCTGGTATTGCCGGCGGCGGCCGGCACTGCGTAAACTTCAACGAATACCGGGTACTGCTGCCTGCTGTTGCCGGCGCAGCCGGGCATCGCCGAATTATGAGAATGGATCAGAGAAATCTATGGAAAAAAGAAATCCTGACATAAGGTGAGGGAGCTGCTTTAAAATGCAGCTCCCTCTGTTGTGGCATAAACAAATTTCTTTGGAGTCTTTCTTATTCGTTGAATGTAACAACTTTTGCCTGACCATCATATGCACGCTGGTACAGTTCGATAATCTGACTCTTGGTTGCTTTGCGGGGATTCGTCAGCGCGCAGGCATCTTTCATCGCGTTTTCTGCCATGATTTCAAAATCTTCCGGCTTTACGCCTAATTCTTTCAGGTTGGCCGGGATACCCAGCTGCTGACCTAAAAATCTCATAAAGCAGATGGATTTATGTGCCGCGTCACCGGTAGAAAGTCCGCTGATCTGCTCACCCATAGCATCTGCAATATCACGGAACCGGTTCAGGTTGCCGATCAGGTTGAATTCCTCTACAAACGGAAGAAGAATTGCGTTGCATACACCATGGGGAAGATTGTAATAGCCTCCCAGCTGATGTGCCATAGCATGTACATAACCCAGAGACGCATTATTGAAAGCGATACCGGCCAGATACTGTGCATAAGCCATCTTGTCACGGGCACGCATATATTCACCATTGGCAACTGCCTTCGGCAGGTATTTTGAGATCATACCGATCGCCATCAGCGCTGCGGAATCTGTCAGCGGATTGGCTGCTGTGGATACATATGCCTCAATCGCATGGGTCAGAGCATCCATACCGGTTGCTGCTGTCAGAGAAGCAGGCATGCCTTTCATCAGTTCCGGGTCGTTTACCGCGATCTGCGGGGTAACTCTCCAGTCAATGATGGCCATTTTTACCTTTCTGGAAGTATCGGTAATGATACAGAAACGAGTGATCTCAGAAGCGGTGCCTGCGGTTGTATTTACAGCCATCAGCGGAACCATCGGATTGCTGGACTTGTCGATTCCTTCATAGTCATGGATTCGTCCTCCATTGCTGACGATCAGGCCGATTCCTTTCGCGCAGTCATGAGAAGAACCGCCGCCTAAGGAAATAATGGAATCTGCGTCATGCTCCTGATAGAAAGCAACACCGGCCTCAACATTTTTATCCGTAGGGTTGGGCTCTGCGCCTCCGAAAATGGTAGGATTCAGTCCGGCGTCTTTCAGGATCTGCGCGATCCGGTCTGCCATTCCGCATTTTGCGAGAAATGCATCTGTAACAATCATCGGCCGCTTGCCGCCTAAGCTGGACATCAGTGTTCCAACTTCATTGACAGCTCCTTCGCCGAATACGTTTCTGGTAGGTAAAAAATAATAAGTTGACATAGCTGCTTTTCTCCTTCTCTTTTTTGTAATATCCCCAAATACTCGTTTGCTTTTGTAACTCGTTGCTTTTCTGGTGCACCATCGACAGGTTCATGCAATTTTTGTTCCTGTCGATGGGTACAGTATAGAATCGATTGTATTTTTTGTAAAACAATCAATAGTTGTTAGATCACATCCGGAAGTTGTGTTTTAATCCCGATACATTTTTAACAGATCCCGTTCCCCAACGGATTCCTATTTTTTCGGGTAAAAACCGCTGGGCTGACCGGACAGATTGATCATGATATTCTTCATCTGTGTATAATGCTCCAGCATTACTTTATGAGTCTCACGTCCGATGCCGGATTTCTTGTATCCGCCGAAGGGAGCGCCTTCCGGAATCGCATTATAGGTATTGACCCACATACGGCCGGTCTCAATGGCTCTTGCCACTTTGATGGCACGGTTGATATCCTGTGTCCACACAGCGCCGCCCAGGCCGTATTCACTGTCATTGGCCATGGCAATCACATCTTCTTCATCTTTGAATTTGATTACGACTGCCACCGGTCCGAAGATCTCTTCCTGTGCCACACGCATATCGTTGGTCACATTGGTGATCAGCGTAGGTTTCATGAAATATCCGTCTGCCAGATCCCCTTCTGTCGCAGCTTCTCCGCCGCATGCAATCTCTGCGCCTTCCTGTTTCGCGATATCGATATAACCCAGGACTTTTTCAAGCTGACGTTTGTAAATAGAGGCGCCCAGCTGGGTATCTTCTTCCCAGGGCATGCCGATTTTCACACTGTTAAACCGTTTCACTGCCTCTGCTACAAACTTGTCATAAATGTCTTCCTGTACAAATACACGGGAACCTGCACAGCATACCTGGCCCTGATTAAACAGAATGCCTAACTGAAGGCCGTCCATGGCCTGCTCCCAGTTGCAGTCGCTGAAGAAAATATTTGCGGATTTTCCGCCTAGTTCCAGAGTTGCGGGAATCAGCTTGTCTGCTGCCGCTTTGGCTACATTCAGTCCCACTTCCGTCGATCCGGTAAATGCCAGTTTCGCGAAGCCCGGATGATCCAGAATATACTGGCCGGATTTGGAGCCTGCGCCGGTAATTACATTGAATACGCCTGCCGGCACCACGTCCTGAATCAGCTCTGCCAGTCTCAGAAGACTTAACGGTGTGGAGCTGGAGGATTTGATTACCGTACAGCAGCCGGAAGCCAGAACCGGAGCCAGTTTCCAGGCAGCCATCAGAAACGGAAAGTTCCACGGAACAATCTGACCGACTACACCGATGGGCTCACGGAGAATCAGGCTCAGGGTATCCTTGCCCAGCATATTTGCGCTGCCCTCATCCGCGAGAATGGCTCCCGCAAAATACCGGAAATGGTCTGCAGACATGGGAACATCAATTGCTTTGGTCTCCCGGATCGGTTTTCCGTTGTCCAGTGTCTCAATCAGCGCAAGTTCTTCTGCGTTTTCATCTATAATATCCGCGATTTTATTCAGGATTGCCGCTCTTTCCTGTACTGTAGTCTGTTTCCAGGATTTGAAGGCTTCCCAGGCGCCTTTTACCGCTTCATCCACATCTTCTCTGGTAGCTTCTGCGCAGCTTGCCAGCTTCTCACCGTTTGCCGGACAAAATGTATCAAAGGTCGCGCCGTCAGATGCGGGTTTCCACTGTCCGTTGATAAATAACTGATACTCTGGTTTTAAATTTACTTTTGGTAATACTGCCATAATACTAAGCCCTTTCTCACACATTATTTTGCTTTTTGCCACATATTTTCTTGGAACAAAACCAAGTATAAGCCAGATTGTATTTATTGTAAAACAATGCATGGTTGCAACGTACCAACTGATAGTTGTAGGAAAGTTTCTTGCAGTTGTACCGGTTTTTTTCTGTATATCGCAAAAACCCTGCAGAAAAAACTGCAGGGTATTGCGATTTGCCGTTTGATTCGTATCTGTCTTGGGGATGGTCAGGATACAATTGTTCGTTTTGTGAATATGATTCTCACATCAGGTATCCTATCACATCCTTCGCCAAAGGTGCGTTGCATTGGCAACATATATGAAATTTTTACAAATTGGACTCCCCGTGATTCAGACTCTGCCGGATGTAATTGCCGATATTGGTAATACACATCAGGGTGACCACCAGAAAAACCCCGGGAATGAGAATGACCCACCAGGAATGCGTCAGCAGCGCTTTCTGGGACAGGGACAGCATGCTTCCCCAGGATACCGTCTCCACCGGCAGGCCGATGCCCAGAAAGCTCAGGGTGGACTCCGCCACAATGGCCCCCCGGATATTCATTACCACCATAAACATAATCGAAGACACATAATTGGGCGCCAGATGCCAGCGCAGAATGTGAAAAAATCCGCCGCCCATGCTTCTGGACAGTTTCACATATTCACTGGCGCGGACCCGGCGCACCTCAGTCCGTATCATCTTGGCTACGCTCATCCATCCGGTCACTCCGATGACCACTGCAATCGCGGTTACACTCTGCCGGCCGATGACCGCCTGCGTAAATATAATCAGCAGGATGGAAGGGATACTCATGAGGATCTCGGAAAACCGCATCATCACATCATCGGCCCATCCGCCCAGAATTCCGCTGACTGTGCCGTAAAGCACCGCTATGGCCGTGGAGATAAGCGTGGCCAGAAATCCGATGATCAGCGAACTGCGTCCGCCGTACCAGATCATGGAAAAAACATCCCTGCCCAGAGAATCTGTCCCGAACAGGAAGGTGCGGTCCGGCGCCGTATCATAATGCAGCAGATCCATGTAGGTCGGATCATGTGTCATAATCAGCCGGCAGAATACACAGCCCAGTACGATGCAGGCCAGGATCACCGCCGATACAACCGGACGGCGGATCCGGCGCAGGGACGCTGCCGGTCTGCAGGACTCCCCGCGGACCACTTCTGCTCCCACCACTTCAAAATACTGTTCCGGCAGAATCTTATTCACGGGAAGTCACCTCCTCTCCGATTTCCGGATGCCGCTCCGGTTTCATACGGGTATCGATCCGTTCACTGACCGCTTGTCCGGTGATATTCCCCAGGATCACCAGGATGCCGGTGAGAATCACCAGTACCATCAGCATATTGTAATCATGATACTTCGCGCTTTCAAAAGACAGGGTCCCCAGTCCCGGATAGGAAAACACCATTTCGACGATGTAGGTTCCCTCCAGCACATGGGGCAGCGATATGGCCATGATGCTGATGTAGGCCGGCAGGATATTCCGCACACAGTGGCGGTTCATAATCTGCCGGCGGGTCAGTCCCATGCTTTTGCCCAGCAGCACATATTCCATCCTGGTTTCCTCCAGCAGGCGGTTGCGGATCAGATAGGCATAGTACCAGAGATGGCTCAGCACAATCACCGTCAGCGGAAGAATCATATGCAGAATCCGGTTCTGTACCGATCCCTCCTGTCCGTAGGAAAACGCGCCGCTGCTCGGAAGCAGCCGGAAGGTTACGCTGAACACGAGAATCAGGATCAGGGACAGCCAGAACTCCGGAATACAGCTGGTGACCGTCCCTGCCCTGCACAAAACCGTATCGGCCGGTCCGCCTTCCCGTCCGGCGCAGAACACCCCAAGAAGCAGCGCCAGAAGAAACGTAAGGACAAACCCTACCCCGCCCAGAATCAGCGTGTTGGCCAGGCGGCCGCTGATGACCTCCATGACATCCTGCTTGTATTTGTAGGAAATACCGAAATTTCCCTGCAGCGCATGCCGCACCCAGATGGCATACTGTTCCGGAACCGGTTTTTTCAGGCCCAGTCTGTCCATCGCAGCATCTCTCTGCTCGGTAGACATACGCTCCGCCTGGTCTCCGTAATAGGAAACCAGGGGATCTCCCGGCGCGGCCCGGGACATGGCAAATACCAGCATGGACAGGGCAACTATGGATATTACAAATAACAGAATCTTCTGTATCACGAAAACCGCGAAGCTTTTTTTTCTCTTCATAAGCCGATGTTCTCTCTTTCAGTTTCCCTCATTCCCGACGGCCGGATTCTGCCCCTTCGCAGCATCCAGCAGCACAAAATGCCCCGGGCATACCTCTGTAAACGTTCCGGAAAGAGGCCCCTGCGGACGGTAAACCTCCAGTTTCTTTCTGCGCTCCGCTTCCGGATCCGGCACCGGCATGGCGGACAGCAGGGCCCGGGTATAGGGATGAAGGGGGTTGCGGTACAGTTCTTCGGTGTCAGCCAGTTCTACCAGATGGCCCCGGTACATCACCCCTACGCGGTCGCTCAGGAACCGTACCATCGACAGGTCATGGGCAATAAATAGAAGTGTGCTTCCATGTTCCCGGACCAGATGACGGAACAGATTCACAATCTGCGCCTGTACCGATACATCCAGCGCAGCCAGCGGTTCGTCAGCAATCAGAAGCCGCGGCTTCATGGCAAAGGCACGCGCGATGCTCACCCGCTGCCGCTGTCCGCCGGACAGCTGGGAAGGATACCGGTTCAGAAGCTCCGGTTCCAGTCCCACCGCTTCCATCATTTCCGTAAGATAGCGGTTCCGCTCGCGCCTGTTTTTGCAGCGGTGATGGATTTTCAGCGGTTCCGCAATGATATCCTTCACTTTCATGCGCTGATTCAGCGCGGAAGAGGAATCCTGAAGAATCAGCTGAATTTCCTGCTGAATGCGGCTTCTGTGGGCCCGTACCGCTGCCGGGTCTGTCAGATCCACCCCGTCATACGTCACCTGTCCGGAAGTAATCGGGTAAATATGCATCAGGCATTTCGCCACGGTGGACTTGCCGGATCCGGACTCCCCGACCAGGGAGAAAATCTCCCCCTGCCGGATCTGAAACGACACATCGGTCAGTGCATGGAGCACATGGTTCCGGCTCATGGGAAACAAATGGTTCATGTGAGAAACGCAAAGCAGAGGCTCTGCCGCCTCCTTCTCCGGCGGTTTCTGCCGTTCTTCCGGTTTCTCATGGTTTTTTTCCAGAATCGCCTCCATGGGCGGCTTATGGACGTGGGGCTGCTCCGCCCCCCTGTGTCCGGGACTGAAGGCCGGCATCAGTTTCGGCGCCCGGGGATCTTCCAGCCAGGAAGCCACCTGATGGGTGGGACTGACCGGGAAAAAGGGCGGCGCCTGCACATAATCAATGCCCAGGGCCTGCGGATTGCGCGGGGCAAAGGCGTCTCCGGGAATCGGGTCGATCAGATTGGGGGGAAAACCGAGAATCGGATGCAGGTGCCCCTGATGCGCGTTTGACGGCAGTGCCCCCAGCAGCCCGCAGGTATAGGGATGTCTCGGATCGTGGTAAATTTCACTGCTCTCGCCGATTTCAATCACTTTTCCCGCATACATGACTGCTACACGATCCGCAATTTTTGCCACCACTCCCAGATCATGGGTGACAAAAAGGATGCTGATTCCTGTCTGTTCACGAATTTTAAGCATCAGATCCAGGATCTGGGCCTGCACAGTGACATCCAGCGCCGTCGTCGGCTCATCCGCAATGAGGATCTCCGGCTCGGAGGCCAGTGCTGCCGCCAGCACACAGCGCTGCCGCATGCCGCCGGACAGGTTCCAGGGATGCATCCTGCAGCGCGTTTCCGCCTCCGGAATCCCGACCAGCTCCATCAGCTCCACCGCCCGTTTCCGCACCTGATCTCCCGTCAGCTCCGGATGATGGCAGCGGAGCGCTTCCCCGATCTGGCGCCCTACCGGCATGGTGGGATCCATGGACATCATGGGGTCCTGAAAGACCATGGAAAACAGCTTTCCCCGCAGTCCGCACAGCTTCCGCTCAGGCATTGCCGTAATTTCATAGCT
Source organism: Clostridium sp. SY8519 (assembly GCF_000270305.1). Lineage (NCBI taxonomy): Bacteria > Bacillati > Bacillota > Clostridia > Eubacteriales > Clostridiaceae > Clostridium > Clostridium sp. SY8519. Next base: position 656,790 of record NC_015737.1, read on the forward strand.
GCCGGCCTGTATGCTTCCTCCGGTGACTGACGCGGTTCTGGGCAGAAGTCCCATAATACTGCGGCACAGGATGCTCTTTCCGCTGCCGGATTCCCCTACAACAGCAAGAATCTCCCCCTGCCTCACAGACAGGGAGAGATCACGCACCGCATGAACCGTGCCCGTTTCCGACCGGATATCCACAGAAAGATGTTCGATTTTCAGTATCGGCTGCTCTTCGGTCATTCCCGGCTCCTTATTCCAGTGTCCAGTCCTCAACGTTCCAGAAGATCCCGACTCCATGATGTCCCAGCACCGTGTCTGTCGTGATTCCATGGATTTTCACATTGGATACGTAATTGGCATCCACATAACACAGGAACGTATACGGCGGATTTTTCGTCAGTTCTTTCAGAAATTCGCTGTAATATGCTTTTCTTTTTTTCCGGCTGTCTGTCTGCCGCGCCCTGGTCAGCGCCTGATCCACCGCCGGATCCGAATAGTAATTAAAATTGCTGCCCTGGCCGGTTACAAAAATCTTGTAGGTATGGTCATCCGCGTCAAAGGGACTGCCCCAGCCTACCAGAAATGCCTGCTGGTTTTCCCAGTCAATTTCGGAGGCAATCTGACTCTTGCAGAGAATACCCACTTTTTTCAGCTGCTGGGAAACCACACTGGCCAGATCTGCCCGGACCTGATCCCCTTCTTTTACTGTAATGGTAAAGCTGAGTTTTCTGCCGTTTTTCTCACGGATGCCGTCCTTTCCCGCTTTCCATCCGGCCTTTTCCAGAATCTGTTTCGCTTTTTCCGGATTGTAGGAGAATTTTTCGATGGAAGTATCATTGTACTGATTTCTCTGCAGCGGACTGTAGGCAACGTCTCCCTCTCCCAGAAGCACACTCTTCACCATGGCCTCCCGGTCTACCGCATAGTTAATCGCCGGAATCACGTCTTTGTTTTTCTTCCAAAAACTGTTATTGAAATTGTACATGATGCCGCGGTAATCCGCTGTCTTCATCTCATAAACGGTATACTGGCTGTCTTTCTCAAAAGATGCCAGATCTTTCGGCGTTACCTGGGCCAGGTTCAGTTCGCCCGACTGCAGCTGCATCGCCTTCGCATTGTCATCATTCACAATCTTGAACACAATCGTTCCGATATGCGGCGCACCTTTGTAATACGTGTCATTCTTTTTCAGAACAATGCTCTGTCCCTGGGTCCAGCTGGACAGTTTATAGGGACCGGTGCCGATGGGATGGCGGAAAAAGTCATCGCTCTGCATATCCTTACCCTTCAGGCAGTGTTCCGGCAGAATACCGATGGTCATATAATCCAGAAATGCCACATTTTTTTCTTTCAGGCGAAACTGGATGGTATACGGATCCTTTACCGTTATTTTCTCAATATCTTCATAATTGGATGCAATCTCCGACTGATTGTCCGGATTTCGGATGGCATCGATGGTAAATTTCACATCTGCCGCGGTAAATGCCTTTCCATCGTGCCATTTGACGTCTTTGCGAAGATAAAAGGTATAGGTATGGGTTTTTTCATCAATTTTCCAGCGTTCTGCCAGTCCCGGCTTCACACTGCCGTCCCCGTCATGGGCGGTCAGTCCGTCAAACAGAAGCAGGTTGATCTCCCCATGCTCATCCATGGCCGGATTGATTCTGGTATAATCTCCGCTGCCGTATACCAGTGTGCTGCCGTCTGCGGATGTCTCCGCGGCGGTGCCTGATACACTTCCTGTCCCGGAAGAGTCCGTCTTGCTTCCGCAGCCCGCAAGAAGCGACAGCCCAAGCGCGCATACCATTGCCAATACAGTCAGTTTTTTTCTCATTGCTTCACACTCCCCTTGTTTTTTCTGTAATAACCATAGCATCTGGGTTTTATGCATACAAGCGGGGGTGGGGGTTCTTTTTTTAATTTTCCAGTTCCAGTATACGGCCGGCCAGCTCAATGGCATCCAGGATGCAGTCGTCACAGGACCGCAGTATTTTTCCGGTATCTGCACCCTTTAATTCCCTGCAGATAATAGAAGAATTGCGGGCAGCAAATGCTTCTTTGATTTCCTTGCCCAGCTGAAACGTCCCGGGTACCGTCCGTTTTCCCTGAATTGGGATTCCGCCGCTGTTCTTTAAACCGGCCAGCATCAGCGCGCCGGATACCGCGCCGCAGATACCGCTCATATCACCGGTTCCCAGGCCGAAGGCCTCCGCCATCTGAAAGGCAGCGTTTTTGTCTGCTCCCAGCTGTTCGCAGTACCAGGTCACAACAATCTGGGCACAGTTATATCCGCTTCTGTGCAGTTCCTTTACTTTTTCCATGCGTTCTTCTCTTGTCTCCATCCTTTGCCTCCCTGTCTGTTTCGCAAAAAACTGCTGCCGGAAAACGGCAGCAGTCTTACTTTACAAATGAATCAATCGCGCGGTTTAACGCCTCAATTTCTGCTGTATCTCCGGATGCAATGGCGTCCGCGATGCAGCTGTTTAGATGTTCTTTCAGAATCTCCTTGCCGGCGCTGTTGAGGGCCGATTTGACCGCTGCCAGCTGAACCAGAATTTCTGCGCAGTCCCGCTCATCTTCTACCATCTTTTTGATGGATTCCAGATGACCGATGGCTTTTGCCAGCCGGTTGCGGATTTTTACGGTTTCCTCGTGGGAGTGGGTATGCATATGCAGCTGTCCATCTGGTCCCTCATGGGCGTGTATTCCGGTATTTTTCTTCAAAACTGGCTCTCCTGCTTCCGGTAAAAAAAGTTATTCACAGTTTACCCACGGAACGGTATCCCGTCAGGTCCGTTTCCGTCAGATGTCATAGCGCTGGTAAGGCTTCCAGCAGTCCGGACAGTACTTCTTCCCATGGTACAGCTTCAGATAATTCTCTGCCGTCAGCTCTCCGCAGCCATCACAGTGGTAAGAATCAAAACTCCGGGCATATTCCGGCAGCGCCAGTCTGACTTCTGTCAGATCAAACAGCTCTTCCGGATCCCTCGATGCGTAATATGCCCTGGATTCTCCTTTTTTCACCCAGTCCGGCTTGTCTTTCAGAATCATGCGGACGGATTTGCCGGTTTTCCGGTTAAAAAAGGTAAATGCCTGTTTGCCGGTCAGATGGAACATCAGATTTCCTTTTCCGGCGCTGCATCCTAACAGATACTGAATGGCATCCACCCCGCAGGCATCATTCTCGGAAATACATGCCGTCTCCTCATCGGAGGCATGCTCCAGATCCAGCAGCCGGGCCGCGTATTCTGCCGCCTGAAACCCGATCATCAGGCCGCCGCAGGAATGTCCGTGAAATGCTGTGCATGCGTTCCATTTTTCCTCATTTATCATCGTTTTTCCCTCCGGGAACAAAACTGTCAAAAATAATTATCTGGAACCGGTCTTTTACCCGGTCAAATTCCTGCCGGGACTTCACTGTCCAGGCCGCCCATTCCGTGGGGAACAGACGTCGGATCACCCGCAGGGTCCCTGTCTGTGCCGCGTATACGTGATTGTATGCGATAAAATCCGGACGGCCCGCCCAGTTTCCCAGCAGATTGGTCAGAAGAAACCGCTGGATCCAGGGCGCCTTCTGCCCGTTTTTCAGGAAATTGTCTGCCAGCTGTCCGCGGAGTACCTGGGGACGGTTCTTCCGCATCCACCGGACCGCCAGCGGATGAAAGGATTCCATGCACCATTCTCCTTCATAGTGATCCATCCGTTCCGCCAGAAGCCGGGTGGCTTCTTTCCATCTGCCGTGATACTTCACTTCCACAATCAGGGGAACCCGTCCCCCGATCACTGCAAGCACCTGATCCAGTGACGGAATCCGCTCGTCGGAATAAGCCAGCGGCAGCTGCTGAAGTTCCTCCCAGGCGCAGTCGGACAGGCGTCTGGAATCTCCGCACATTCTGCGCAGGGTCTCATCGTGAAAAACGGCCAGACGGCCGTCTCGGGTCAGCTGTACATCCAGTTCAATGCCGAATCCCGCTTCCGCCGCCCGCCGAAAGGCCGGCAGGGAATTCTCCGGATGATCCGAACGGTTGTCAAACAGCCCCCGATGAGCGATTGGCCTCTCTTCATACGGGCGCATCCGATATCTCCGGTCTCTGCCCGGAGCAATGGCAAACAGATACAGTCCTGTTATGCCGCCGGCAAGCAGAAGCGGTTTGATTGCTTTTTTCATCTTTACTCTCCTCTACAGCAATTCGTCCAGCGTATTGCCGTACGGTTCCATAAAGTCCCGGATAAAGTCCCGCACTTCCGGATGGGTCTGTGCCATTTCCTTCACCGCGGTAAAAATTGTCTGTTTTGCTGTACGGAACTCTCCGTTGCCGGCATTTTCCTCTTCCATGCATTTGATCAGGGCGGACAGTTTGTCCGCTGCCTTCACCAGTTCCCTGAGTTCCCGGTCCGCTTCCTCCTCCCGGCTATGAAAAACCGCTTCATAGGACGGCTTCAGATCCTCCGGAAGGCCTTCGAGAAGCCGCTGCCGAGCCATGGTTTCCACTTCCCGGTAGGCGCTTCGGATCTCCGGATTAAAGTACTTCACCGGTGTCGGCATGTCCCCGGTAATGATCTCCGTCGCGTCATGGTACAGTCCAATGACTGCCGCCCGCTCCGCAGACAGTTGTTTGCTGTAGCGTACGTTCCCGATGGTACACAGCGCATGGGCGATCATGGCCACCTCCAGGGAATGCTCGCTGAGATTCTCCGGGCGGGAGCTGCGCATCAGGGCCCAGCGTTCGATGTATTTCATGCGGGATATTGTCGCAAAAAAGTTATATGCCATAGGTCTGTTGTGCCGGAACTTACTCGGCTTCAATCACTGAGCGGATGGCAGCGAGCAGTTCGTCATAGGTTTCATATGCGGGAATCTGCGGGTAGTCTGCCTTGATCTGATCCGTGCTGCGGAACAGGAAACCGGCCTTGCTCTGCTGAATCATGCCGAGATCGTTAAAACTGTCACCGCTGGCAATGGTGTCAAATCCGATGGACTGCAGGGCCTTTACCGTATGATACTTTCCGTTCGGAAGGCGCAGTTTATAGCCGGTAATGGCGCCGTCTTCCCCTACTTCCAGCGTATTGCAGAAGATCGTGGGCATACCCAGCTTCTTCATCAGGGGCGCGGCAAACTGGGTAAATGTATCGCTTAAGATAATTACCTGGCTGAAGGAACGCAGTTCATCCAGGAACTCTCTGGCTCCCGGCATCGGGTCAATCTTCTCGATGGTAGCCTGAATCTCCTTTAAGCCCAGTCCGTGTTCTTTCAGGATATCCAGACGATACTGCATCAGTTTGTCGTAGTCCGGTTCGTCCCTGGTGGTGCGCTTCAGTTCCGGGATTCCCGTCTCCTCTGCAAACGCGATCCAGATCTCCGGTACCAGTACACCCTCTAAATCCAAGCAGGTAATAAACATAGTTTTCTCCTTTTATCTCACAATCATCTCATGTCTCTATCGCTGCTGTCCGGATGATAAAATCCGGACAGCAGCTGCATTTATTTTACAATGACCGGACCGCAAAAACAAGCTGGCCCAGCTGCTCCGGACAGAAGAATTTTGCCTCTGTCTTCCCTTTCTCACTGCAGTTCCACCTGATCCTCCAGATGGATCCGGTCCCGATAGGGAAGCAGGCGGGGATCCTTCAGATATTCCCTGACTTCCGGCAGCCGGTCCCAGTAATGCATGGGGAACAGGTCCCGGCAGTCTGCCAGTTTCATAAATTCCTCAATGGCCATGGGCGCATGTTCTTCCAGCCGCGGATCCAACGGCAGGAATGCCGCGTCGATCTTTCGGCCGGACAGCCTGCTGATTTCTTTTCGGAACGTCAGCAGCTGCTGCCGGTTGTCTTCTGCAGGCTCTCCGTTCCAGTACCAGACATTCAGGTCTCCGGAATGATAGATCTGTCTGCCTTCCGCCTCCACGTAAAAGGCAACGCCCTGATCGGTGGAAAGAAGCGTATCTATATGAAGCAAACCTATCTCATAACTTTGATCCGGCTGTACCCGGTACACACCATTGACACCGGGTGCCGTATCCCGGTCCATGATATAGTACACCTCATGAAACCGTTCCCGCAGCTCCCAGATACAGGTTCCGTAATGGTCCGGATGGCTGTGGGATACAAACACGTACAGCGGTTTGTCTGCCGGCAGTTCCGGCAGTTTGCCAGTATACCAGTCAAAAATCAGATTGCTGTCCTTCAGTTCCACAGCAAAACCGCTGTGATAGATATGTGTGATTTTCATCCTTTTACTCCTGTTTTCTCAGACAGTCCTGCATAAATTCGTCCGCCAGATCCAATACCGGCTTCGACCAGAACTCCGGCCCGCCGTGATCGGCTCCCTCCAAAAGATACAGACGGACATCTCTGTGCTGCTGCTTCAGTTTTTCATAAAGTCTGACGCTCTGCCGGGTATTCACAATCCGGTCCTTGGTCCCGTGAATAATAAACACGGGCGGCAGCTCCGTGTCCTCCCGGATGTAATTCACCGCGGTGGCATTGTGCTGTTTTTCTTCCTGTGTCTCTCCCGGGATCTTACGGAAATAGAGATTGGCTTCACTGCCTTCCGTGTCATAATCCGTCGTACTCGGAAAATCATCCGGATACAGAAACGACACCGCCCCGTAATAGTCCAGAACCCCGCAGACCTCTGCGGATACTCCGGGATACAGATTCCGGTCCAGGGGACTGTCCTCTGTCAAAATTGCCGAAAATAACGCTGTATGCCCGCCGGAAGATGTGCCGCCCACAAAGATCTGTTTCGGATTGACATGCAGTTCTTCCGCATGCAGACGCACAAAGCGAATGGCATTTCTGGCATCCTGAATCTGCGCCGGAAATCCCGCCTGCCCGGAATGCCGGTATTCCGTGATGGCAATCACATATCCCCGTTCCGCCAGTTTGGCGATTCTGCCGATGTTGTGATAGACATCCTGCTTCGCCCAGCCGGAGCCCTGCACATACACCAGCGCCGGCGCTTCCATGACCGGATGATTCCTGGAAAGGGGAAGCAGAATCTGCAGATGCAGCGGTATGCCGTCCACTTCCGCGTACTGCACATCTTTGATATAAAAGGTTCCCATCTCGTCTCCCGTGGTCGGCAGACACCGGGCTCCCTCCGGAACATCCGTATATTCCGGAAATTCCTCATATTCCCACGCTTTACATTCCATCCTGACTCCTTACTTCTCTGCGTCGGTCTCCCTGAGCATATCACGCATCCGCAGAATCATTCGTTTTCGGTTTTCCTCCTCATTCAGAAAGAAATGGCTGCCCTCCAGGACTTCCATGGTGAACTGGTTCAGTGTGTATAATTCCCACTGTCCCACCTCCTCCGGCGAAAACAGCTCATCCTGACGGCCGGCAAAGGCGCAGATCGGCTCTTCCACCGGCTCCTCCTTTTCCATACAGCGGAATTTTCCCATCAGGCGGAAATCATGGAGGATCACCGGCAGGAAATATCTGCGGAACACCTGGCTGTGGAGTACCCGTTCCGGGATTCTGCCGGTGGATTCCAGATATTCCCAGACCTTTTCCTCACTGCCGAGCTCACCGCAGCGGGCCGGAAACACCTTGGGATCTGCCACACCGGAAATAAACAGACACTTCGGCCGACGCAGATACTTTTCTTTCAGCAGACGAAAGGTGTACCAGGCGGTCATTCCGCCCATACTGTGCCCGAATACAGCAAAATCCGGATTCCCGTGTTCGCTCAGGTGGCAGTCGATCTGCTCTGCCATATCTGCTGCCATCTCGAAAACGGTGTGATCCGGACTTTCATTCTGTCTGAGACCGTGCCCCCTGTAATCCAGCGGGCAGAATCGGTATCCTTCCGGAAAGTCCCAGCCGACATAGCTCATGGAACTGCCGCCGGCATAGGACAGCGCGTAAATCACGGTCTCCTGATTGTTCACTTTTTCTATTCCTCCTGCAGACGCTGCACCATAGCCCACATGCTTTTGGCACTGTTGAAATTAGCCGGAATGATGTCCGCTGCCGGAATCGATATGTCAAATTCGTCATTCAGCGCGGAAATAATCTGGAGAATATCCAGAGAATCCAGATACCGTCCGTCTACCAGATTGTCAATATGTTCAAAATCCACATCTTCTTTGATGTCTTCCAGTACTTCGATTAATTCATCCATACGTACACTCCTTTCCCTTTTCGGATCTGTCCGATCCGCATATCAGCTTCTAGTATATACTCTGCCCCTTTTTTAATCAAGAACCTTCCCTCATCCGGCATGGGCTCCCACCAGGTAGGGAATCACCCAGAAAACAAGCAGAAAGGCAATGGTTCCCGGCCCGATCAGCAGCGCCCGTTTCGATATCCGCAGGGTTTTCCACATCTGTTCCGGATCTTTCTCGGAATCCGGCATTACAAACATCCGCGCCCGCGCCGCTTTCTCTTCTTCTGTCACGGATGTCACTTTTGTGGCAATGCACATGGCCGCTATATTGGCAAGGATTCCCACTACGCTCGGATCCAGATAAACCGGCAGGGTGACACCCGCCAGCGCAGTATACAGCCGCAGGAAAAAGCAGACCAGAAAGCCGCAGAGGATTCCGGCAAATGCGCCCGCTTTTGTCAGACGTTTGCTGAATACACTTCCCAGCGCCACCGGCATCCAGGAGGCTGATACAATCGCCCCGCCGAGAAACATGATCCAGAAGATGGACGGCGGATTGAAAATTGCCACCAGCAGCACCACAACACTGACAACGCCCATGGCAATCTGCCCCACACGAATCGGATTCTTCCACTTCGTTCCGACGATATCATTGGCTACCGACGCGCCAATCAGTGACAGGAACGTGGTGGCGGAAGAAATTCCCGCTGCAAGCACACCGGTCAGGAGAATCACGCCCAGCAGTTTCGGCATCAGATGCATGGCTGCCCAGATCATGACCTGGGAGCTGTCCTTCATGCCCGGATTCTTCATGTTGACAAAAACCGCCGCGCTGGACACCAGAAATTCCAGTGCAAAGACACCGATTGCAGCAGGAATGGAAGCGCGCACCGCGGTGTGTTCATCTTTTGCCATCAGATAACGGCTGGACTGCCAGGGGCCCACCATACAGACAGACATCCACACCACTCCGTAAATCAGACCCCAGAGCAGATTCTCAATGGCCTTCTGATAAAGAACGCCGGGCTGTCCGCCCCAGGACATAAACAGATGAAAGCGGGGGCTGGAAGCCAGGCTGCTGACCGTATGAAACCATCCGCCGGTCCGATGTGAAATGACAATCGTCGCCACAATCAGGGCGCCGGTAAAAATCCCTGCCATCAGAGTATCCGTAATCAGTACGCCGCTGGACCCGGCCTTGATGGTGATAAAGGCAAATACCACCAGGGCGATGACGATGCACAGCCGGTAATCCACACCGGTTATACTTTTCATCAGGGTCCCGATTCCCTGCATAACGGACAGCAGATATACCGTCATCATAATTATGGCCGTAATGGCGGACAGATTGCGGACCGCCCGGGAATGAAAACGCTTCCCGAAAAATTCCGGAATGGTAAGCACATTGCTGCGGCGCAGGTACCGTCCGAAAAACACCGCCCCCAGAACGTACCCTGCGGACTGCATTCCGGCAAAAGTAATAATCGAGGTAAAACAGCCGCTGTAACTCTGTGCCGCGTCCCCCATAAACATACCGGTACTGGTATAGGAAGCAATCAGCGATCCCGCAATTAAAATCATGGGCGCTCTTCTTCCTGCCACATAATAATCATCCACGCCGCGGATTTTCCGGCTGACCACGATACCGATTACAATGTAAACTGCAAGGGAGACACACATTCCCGCAAAATAAATGTTCATTTTTTCTTCTCCTTTTCCTCTTTCAGATATGGAGCGAAATCTTTTTTCATCTTTCGGTAAGCCAGCCAGCAGCCTGCACCCAGCCAAAAGCCAAGAAATACCGCAACCACAAGTTCCATACGCAGTTCCTCCGTTTTTTTGGATCCGGAATCCGGATTATTTTCTGTGTTTTCTCTGTGCGGCCAGTTTTTTCAGTTCCGCGCGGTCTACTTTTCCGTTTAAGTTGTGGGGCATGGGATTCATCACGATCCGCTTATTCGGCAGCATATAATCCGGCAGCAGTTCTTTTAACCGTTCCGCCACTTCCTCATCGGATACTTTGCCGCTGTAAAACAGTACGATTTTCTGCCGTTCACTGTCATAGACACAGCAGTTCTCGTCAATACCGGAAATAGAAGAAACATTTGCCTCAATTTCTCCCAGCTCAATCCGGTGGCCCATATGTTTGATCTGGAAATCCTTGCGGCCTACATATTCCAGTTCTCCGTATTCATTGAACTCCACCAGATCACCGGTGCGGTAGATTTTCTCTTCAAAATACGGATTGACCGGATTCTGCACATAAACTTCCGCTGTCTTTTCCGGATTGCGGTAATAGCCGTAGGTCAGGGATGTGCTGCGAATGCAGTACTCGCCGGTGCCTTTTCCCTGGATCGGATGATTCTCCGCATCCAGCACCAGTATTTCATTATTCTTAAAGGGAATGCCAATCGGCAGACGGGCAGTTTCCGGGAATTCCCGGTCAATGACATAGTAGGTGGATCCGTCTGTTCCCTCGGTCGGTCCGTAGGAATTGATAAATACGGTGTCCGGCAGATGTTTCCGCCACATATTCAGCTGACGGACCGGCATCACTTCTCCGCCGAAGGATACCATTTTCACACAGGAAATATCCGCGCAGTCAAAGGCATTCAGATTGGCCACCATATTCAGGGCCGAAGGCACCCAGTACAGGAAATTGATCTGTTTTTCCTCGATGTATTTCATCAGAAGCGCCGGGAACGCAAAATGCATATGCGGAATAATGTACATGGTGGAGCAGTTTCTCAGCGTACCGAAGATCTCCACGATGGACATGACAAAATAAAACGGCGTCTGGTTGCCGGAAATCGTATGCTCATCCAGATGATACGCTTCGCTGACTGCCTCGATATAATTGATCACATGGGCATGGGCAGTCATGACTCCCTTGGGATTTCCGGTGGAACCGGAAGTAAAGAGCACATACAGAAGATCCGATCCCATGATCTTTGCGCCGACGGAGGCAATTGCCTCCGGATCCGCCGGATGATCCAGCAAATCTTCCAGAAGCAGGATTTCCGCCTCCGGAGCGAACTCCGCTACCTGCTCCCGATAGGCGGACACTGTCAGTACCGCCGCTGGCTCCAGCGTTCCCACAATCTTTTCAATCCGCTCCACCGGCATCTGGGTGTCAATCACAGAATAAAAACACCCGCTGTATGCTGTACCCAGCATAGCTGTGAGACAGCCGGTATTCTTATCCAGAAAGATTCCCACCGGCCGGCGGAAAAAACCGGCATCTATCAGTCCCTGCGCAATGCGGTGTGCCTCTTCCTGTACCTGCCGGAACGTAAGTGCCCGTTCTTCATCTGCGTAAGCGATTTTGTCCCCATGGGACAGCACTGCCTGATCCAGATAGTCCGTAATAATTCTGGTTGTCACTGTATTTTCTCCTTTTTCTGCTAGGCCCAGTAGGCCGCCTGCTTGGTATAGAACCGCTCAAAAGGCGCGGTAGATCCGATGGTTCTGGCATAGACACGAATTTCATAGTTTCCGGAAGTTTTCGGGTAATACACTGCCGTCCGTCCGGAACCGTATTTCCGGAAAATATGGAACTTCTTTTCCCCGGTCCGGCGGACCGCAAACTGGTATTCCGCCTGCACGCCGCTGCCGTAGTAGGCATAGGCTCCGGCCCGGATGCCTTTGCCTTTTTCTGCTTTTACTTCCAGATTCACCGTATCAATATAGGAAACGGATGCCAGGAAATCATCTCTGGAATAAAAATATCCGGATACGTCCTTTCCTTCCCTGCTTTCTTTGATCAGACGGCCCAGTGCTTCTGAAAAAGCTTCCGCGCCCCTGACATTTGTGTGATCCCAGTCTTTGAATCCTGTGGCGTCCCGGTGATAAAGCCGCTGATCCGCCAGATTCATATCATAAAACGGCACATCGTATTTTTTGAAAAATTCCTTCAGATACGTATAACGCTGAAAATAATCGCCGCCGTAGCTTAATACATAACTGATGGGCACCGGCGCGCCGACCACCGTAAGCCGGATTCCGCGGCTCTTACAGAAGCTGCAGATCTCTTTCAGGGTATCCATGGATTCCTTTGACAGATCCCTGCTGTTCCAGGTGGTTCGCTCCTGTCTGGAGACCGTATTGTAATTAATCGTCCGGTCGAAGGTCTTGAACCCTTTTGCGGTGCGCAGATAATTCTGATTATCCGGCCGGATTTTTACCAGTCCCAGCTTTGCTTTAATATTAAAGGGAATTGTTTTCGGAAACTTGTTCGTATTGTTCAGCCATGGGAAGAAAAAGGCAATGGATTCCGGTTTGCCGAAATACCGCTTGTCAAACACGAAACTTGCGCCGTTTCGGATTCGTTTTCCAAGACTCTGTCCCCGGTTTTCCGCATAGACAAACGTGGCCTCCGGTTTTGCGTATCGCTCCGTACCGGACATCATATACATGTAGTCGATGACAAAGACCACTTCCTTGATCCTGTGGTCTGCCGCCGCTGCACGGATTGCGCGTTTGCTGTCCAGGAAGGACTGGGCATTCGTTCCCATATTCTGGGAGGACAGCCCTGTAATACGGTCCGTGATATCCGGATCAATTCCCTCATAGCACTGGGACGTGCCGACATAAATCATATCGATTTTCTGTCCTTTTCTGGCACGATATTTATCCCACATTTCCGAACTGGGAGACGCGTAGGGCGTCAGCAGAAACGTGGCGATGCAGTTGACAATCACTGCCACCGCAATAAACCCGATGACAGTCAGGATTCTTTTTTTAGAAGTTCGCATATAAAAATCCTCCGGATCCATTTGAATAAGATACCGCAAACAATGTCATGATTGCCAGAAACAGATACAGGGTCCAGCGTACTGCCGGACGGCGGTCATGCAGTTTCGCGTAGACATCCACGCCCCGCTCCTGAAGGACACTGTTGATGAACACAACCACCAGGGCCAGCACGACCACGACGGGAATCAGCGGCATCTTGCCAAACTGGCTGCGCATGAAATAACGCACCGTCAGAAGTGACCAGTCCGGTCTGGTAATTGTATTCCGGAAGCAGATCCATACACTGCTGAATTTTTCAATACGGTCAAAATACCAGCCGATATTCACAATAATAAAAGTGCGGATCACGCGCCAGACATACATGCCCCGGGACTGTGTATTAATATGAAGCACTTCGTTCCAGCGCTGGAATACCGGCTGCAGAATATCGCTGATGGCTATCACGATACCATTGTACAGACCCCACAGAATAAAGTTGGAATAAAATCCGTGCCATACACCGACCACAAAGAACACCAGGATATTCGCGATCGCTGCCGGCAGGACTCTGCCCAGATGCTTATTCAGATGACGGCCGCAGAATTTCGCGAACCGCTGCATGGGCTTCGTAAGGGCAAACGGATAAAAAATGTAATCCCGCATCCAGGCGCCCAGGGAAATGTGCCATCTGCGCCAGAAATCCCCCAGGGAAACCGAAAAATACGGCTGGCGGAAGTTCTGCATCATGCGGATGCCAAACAGCTGTGCCACAGCCATCACCATGTCAATGCCGCCGGAAAAATCCCCGTAGAGCTGTGCGGAATACATGAGAATTCCCAGTATGATCATCGGACTGGACAGATTGTCCACCGGTCCGTCAAAAATCGCGCCGATTTTTCCCACCAGCATCTCCGCGATGACATATTTCTTCATGGCTCCGAACAGAAACAGCAGCAGCGCTCTGCCGCAGCGTTCCAGATCCAGATGGTGCCGTTCATAAAGCTGCTCCGCCATCTGATCAAACCGGTTGATCGGTCCCTGCAGCATCTGAGGGAAGAAGGATACAAAAGTCAGGAACTTCAGAAAGTTTGTGGAAGGCTTGCTCTTCTTATTATATACATCCACCAGGTAACCAATGGACTGAAAGGTATAAAAGGAAATGCCCAGCGGCAGCAGCAGCCCGCTGATATGATAGACGGCATACACTGATCCGGTTCCCACATGGCCGATACCGACGATGGCATCCAGAATGTCGTTCCAGTATTTAAAATAACCCAGAATGCCAAAATTAAGTAAAAGAAGCACGATCAGAACGATACGCTTTTTTTTCTGGCACTGGTTCTTCAGTTTCTTTTTCTGTTCTTTCGTAATTCCTTCCTGCTTGCGGGCAAGATTGCAGGCAGTCTGAAATTTCTGCATGACAATCGCCCCCAGCCATACGCTGAAGGAAGTGATCAGAATATAAATCAGACTTTTCGGGCCATAGCTGATATAAAATGCAATACTGCCGATCAGCAGGCAAACCCACTGTATCTTCCGGAATACGGTATAGTACAGAACAAAGAGAATTGCCACAAACATAAGGTACTGTATAGATAACAGCTGCATATTGTTTCCCCTTTAAAATCAAAATTCACCGGCCTATTATAGCATACCTGCAGATACTTATGGGTTTATCCCAAAAAAATTAAAGATTATTAAGGAACGAAAAACTGCATCTGACAGGCAGTATATGAAAAAAGGCGAAGTCCCATGGACTCCGCCTGCTTCTCTGCATACCTTCAAAACTTCATACAGAAGAGATGCTTCCCTTTATGATCCGCTTGCTTGGATAAGCCCTCGAACGATTAGTAACAGTCAGCTCCATACATTACTGCACTTCCACCTCTGTCCTATCTACCTTGTACTCTTCAAGGGTTCTTACTTCCTTTTGGAATGGGATATCTTATCTTGGGGTGGGCTTCACGCTTAGATGCCTTCAGCGTTTATCCCTTCCGGACTTGGCTACCCTGCGATGCGCCTGGCGGCACAGCAGATCCACCAGCGGTCCGTCCAGCCCGGTCCTCTCGTACTAAGGCCAGCTCCCCTCAGATATCCTACGCCCGCGCCGGATAGGGACCGAACTGTCTCACGACGTTCTGAACCCAGCTCGCGTACCGCTTTAATGGGCGAACAGCCCAACCCTTGGGACCTGCTCCAGCCCCAGGATGCGATGAGCCGACATCGAGGTGCCAAACCACTCCGTCGATGTGAACTCTTGGGAGTGATAAGCCTGTTATCCCCAGGGTAGCTTTTATCCGTTGAGCGATGGCAATCCCACTTTGTGCCACCGGATCACTAAGTCCTACTTTCGTACCTGCTCCACCCGTCGGTGTCGCAGTCAGCCTCCCTTCTGCCTTTGCACTCTTTAGATGGTTTCCAACCATCCTGAGGGAAACTTTGAGCGCCTCCGATACCCTTTCGGAGGCGACCGCCCCAGTCAAACTCCCCGCCTGGCATTGTCCCACCGCCGGATTACGGCGGCTGGTTAGAAGCCCAATACTGCAGGGGTGGTATCCCAACAGCGACTCTGCACAGACTGGCGTCCATGCTTCTTTGTCTCCCACCTATCCTGTACGTGCAGTACCGGACCCCAGTACCAAACTGGAGTAAAGCTCCATGGGGTCTTTCCGTCCTGGCGCGGGTAACCAGCATCTTCACTGGTACTTCAATTTCACCGGGTGCATTGTCGAGACAGCGCTCAAATCATTACGCCTTTCGTGCGGGTCGGAACTTACCCGACAAGGAATTTCGCTACCTTAGGACCGTTATAGTTACGGCCGCCGTTTACTGGGGCTTGAATTCAAAGCTTCGCTTGCGCTAACCTCTCCTCT